>DASPWJ010000055.1:0-4578 GCA_035621895.1 Burkholderiaceae bacterium
GGCCTTGATCCGGATGGTTTACCACCGTCACAGGCTGCGAATTTGGATTTGGGCAAGTTGCAAAGCGGTCCGAAGGCGTGGAAGGACGTCTGGGGCTGCGGCCAGGGCATCGGGGTGGTCGATCGGGTGGTCTCGACAGCCGAACTTGTGCGTCGGCTCAGTGAGGAATATGAGGTGGGTCTGCAACAAATCGAAAACCGGACACATGCCTGGCGCAGGAAGCTATCCGGCTAATCAAAGGCAATAAGGAAATGCGCTGCAGATCGCAGCGGCTTGGGTCCTAGCGGCGCATGCGGGCGCAAGGGCGGTGTCCGCAGCGTTCACGGTAAGTCAGAAATAGCCTCCTATCACCGGCGCAACTCGTGCGTTCGGAATCCTAGGCACAGCCAAATAATTCCCGTATCTCGACGCAGTCTGCCGACTTCGCTTGCGAAATCGAACACGCATTCAAGCGGTGTACAGCCTAAAGCGCCGAGGGACAAACCACGCCCATGGTTTAGGAAACCAAAGCATCGATTTGCTGTAATGAGCCAGCCAAAACCAAACCTGTTTGTCATTGGCGCAATGAAGTCGGCCACGACGTACTTCAGCCAGTTGCTCGGAGCACATCCATCGATCTTTGTGAGCGTCCCGAAGGAACCGTGCTTTTTTTCTGATCCGCAGATCTTGCGGGAGGCGTATCCGGAAGCTTGGCAGCGCGGGTTCTGGCGAAGTCTGGACGACTACCTGAGCCTGTTTGCACAGGCTGGGGACGTCCAGTGGATCGCGGAGGCCAGCACTACCTACAGCATGGCGCCGCTCTTTAGCGGTGTTCCCGAGCGCATATTGGCTTTGAGTCCGCAGGCGCGATTCATTTACATCATGCGCGATCCGGTGGAGCGCACCATCAGTCACTATTGGCATCGAGCCACATATTGGGGCGAGAGGCGGCCCATGCTACAGGCGATCCGCAATGATCGCGTGTACACGGATGTGAGCTATTACGCGATGCAGCTGCAAACGTATTTGCGGCACGTCGCCCGTGATCGCATCTATGTGCTCACCTATGAGGCATTAATCGCCGATCCGGTCCGAGAGCTTCAGCGGGCGTACAGCTGGCTCGGCGTCGACCCGAACGTGCGGCCGCCCAAGCTCGACGTGCCGGTCAATGTGACTCCGGATGCCATCCGCATGGCGCGGGGCTTGGGGTTATTGCGCAACTTTGCAAGCAGCGCCTTTTATTTAAAGCTTTTTCCGTGGGTACCCAGCGTGATGCGCAAGCTTGGGTCGAAGTTGGCGTTTCGGCATATCACCCCTCGTGAAGTGCCGACGGCGGAGATCGAAGCGTATTTGCGGCCCATGCAGCTGCGCCAGACCGAAGAGCTCGCGTCGCTGTTGCGCCGTGGTTTTCCCGAGTGGACCACCCTATACGGTACGGCAAGAGCGTTCGAGCTTGTCCGTGGACAAAAGGAATCAGCGCTTCTTTCGGAAGGCGAACTTCGCGTTTTCACTGCCCAGCGAATGGGAAGGCGGTAAGTTCGCTTGATTCGGTTTGACGGCACTGCTCGCCGTATTTCCGAAGGCAGTTGGTGAGCAAGGTCGGACCCAGGAAAGAAACTTTCCCAAGCGCCGTTTGTCGCACCAAGAGCGAGCGCGCAGTTCACTGCGCTCGGCGGCGCCGAAAAACTACGGCGGCGCAGCTCCGGTACAGTTGCTGCAAGACTCAGGCGATTTTGCCTCGCTGCTCTGTAGCAGACGTATGCGTTGGTTTTTCGGGGCCATTGCGAACTACCTGAAGCGGGAAACCTATGTTCGAACGTACGCCTCCTTCCTTCGGTGATCTTCCGCCAACCCACTATCGGAGCTTGGAGGGCGCAATGCTTCCCTCGACTCCACTTGCGTTTCTCGCAAGCTTCTTGTGGACACGTTTTCGCTGGCGAGTTCTCGCGGCGGTTGTGTGCACACTGGGCGGTGTTGGCTTGATGTCGCTTGAGCCCATTTTTCTTGGCCGACTCATTGAGGCGCTTCGGACCGAGGTGGATCACAGTGCACTCTCGACCGCGGTGTGGTTGCCCTTCGGGTTGGTTGCGGGCGCGTGGCTTGTTTCGGCCATGTTTAATCGCTTAGGCGAAATTGTGGACCTGCAGACCAGCCCACAGGTGCGCCAGGAGATTCAGGTCTACCTGTTTTCGTGGTTAATCGATCACTCGCCGGATTACTTTCACCGAAATTTCGCCGGCCAATTGGCAGCCAAAATCAAGCAGGCAGGTAACAGCTCGATCTCCATTTTGAACCTCACCACAAACGACGTCGTACGTGTGCTCGCCTCGGTCGTCATCAGCGTGTTGATCATCGGCTTTGATCATCCCGGTTTGGCCATTATGGTGGTTGTGTGGACCCCGATCTACGTGGGTCTTTCGCTGCTGCTGGCAAGACGACGCAAATCCTTATCGAAGGCTTTCCAGGATCAGGTGTCAGCATCGACCGGCGTGCTCGTGGACTTGGTAAAAAATGCCGACTTGGTGCGGTCCTTCTCCAAGGCCCGGCAGGAAAGTCGACATGTCGAAAGCGCGATGAGAAAAGAGCGCGATGCGTCCCGACGCCTGCGCTGGTATGCGACTGCCATGAATCTCGTGCTGTATTCAGGTATGCAGGTCTTTCAGATCGTACTGATCGGTGCGACCGTGTACATGACCGCGCGTGGGCAGATGGTCGTTGGCGACACGGTCAAAATGGTGTCGCTTTCGGGTCTGCTCATGAACAACATTTGGGGTGCAGCCTCACGCATGCTTGACCTGCTCGAGCACTCCGGACAATTCGCATCGGCATTGGAGCTTATCCTTGTTCCCCACACGATTACCGACGCAAGCGGCGCCAAACCATTGGTTGCGCATCAAGGCGCAATCGAAATTCAGAACTTGCACTTCGCCTATAGCGATGGCAAGCCAGTGTTTGACAACTTGTCGCTGTCGATACCTGCGGGGCAGAAGGTGGCCCTCGTGGGCCCAAGTGGTTCGGGCAAGAGTTCGTTTATCAAGATCTTGCGTCGAGATTACCGTCCGCAGGCGGGCCGCGTCTTGATCGATGGACAGGATATTGCGCTCGTGACGCAGTCTTCGGTCAATGACGCCATCGCGGAGATTCCGCAGCAACCGGGCCTTTTTCACCGGTCGATCCGCGACAACATCCGATATGCTCGCGATGACGCGAGCGATGCCGACATCGTTCAGTGTGCCCGCTACGCGCATGCGGAAGAATTCATTGCTGAGCGCGCGTTGGGCTATGACGCCCTTGTAGGCGAGCAAGGCATACAACTGTCGGGCGGAGAGCGCCAACGCGTTGCCATTGCGCGTGCACTGCTTAAAGATGCGCCAATTCTCATTTTGGATGAGGCAACCGCATCGCTGGATTCGGAAACCGAACATTGCATTCATGACGCGCTCTGGCGGCTTTTCGAAGGTCGGACGGTGATTGCGATCGCGCACCGTCTGTCGACGATCAGCCGGATGGACCGCATTTTGTTTTTGGAGAACGGACGAATCGTGGAGGACGGCACGCACGAGGAACTGCTGCAAAAAAACGGGCGCTACGCGCAGTCCTGGCGCAGGCAGGTGGACGGCTTTTTGCGCTAGTGGCCTATCGTTTGCTGTCGGGCGTGCCCGGGGTACGATTGAATCGCGCGAGCGCCGCTGAGTAAGTTGGCGCGCGCGCGACCTTGCGAGATTTCCTATTGTGCGACGCAGTTGCCTCAAGCGGGAGATTGCATGCCATGACAGCGTCCAAAGTTGCCATCATTACTGGGTCGGCCACTGGCGTGGGCGCAGCCACGTCCCTTGCGCTCGCAAAGCGCGGATATTGCGTCCTGATTAATTACTCTAAAAGTGAGACGCAGGCTCGCTCCACCCAGAGCGCATGCCAGCAGGCGGGCGCCGATACTATTTTGTTTCAGGGTGACGTGGCCGAGGACGCCCAATGCCGTGCCATGGTGAAGACCGCGGTTGATCGTTGGGGACGTCTGGACGCTTTGGTTAACAACGCGGGCGCTACCAGCTTTGCCGGCGCGACCAATTGGGACGCGCTTGATGCGCGGACCTTTGAGCGCATTGTTGGTGTCAACGCGCTGGGTGCCTTCCAGATGATCCGTGCCTGCGCACCGCACCTAAAGGCCAACGGTGGCACGATCGTCAATATAAGTTCGATCGCAGGAGCGCTGGGTATCGGCTCATCGGTGGCGTATATCGCGAGCAAGGGCGCGCTAAATGCAATGACGCTGTATTTTGCGCGCGCCCTTGCACCCGAGGTACGGGTAAACGCGCTCTGCCCTGGCCTTATCACGACGCGTTGGTTTGTCGATGGTTTGGGCCAGGATGGCTTCGAGAAAGTTAAGCAAACGTTTGAATCTACCGCGCCGTTGGGTCGCGCGAGCACTGCCGACGACGTTGCCCAAGCCGCGCTCTGGCTGATCGAAGGCGCGCCCACGATGACGGGCGAGCTACTCTTGCTCGATAGCGGTGTGCATCTTGGCGCCCGCATGTCCGTACCGGGAAGGTCGGCTTGATCGATTGTTTTTTGTGATGTTGCGCCGGCGAATTCGACCTC
>DASPWJ010000056.1:0-34583 GCA_035621895.1 Burkholderiaceae bacterium
TGCAACGAGCCACTGCACTTTGCGGTAGCCGTCCCAGCGACGACCAAGACGTGCGAGCGCCCATTGCAAAAACGCGGTGTACTCGGCTCTTTTCTTAGTTCCCTCTGCCAAGAGCGCACCTCCAACCAAGGCAAATCGCAAAAACGGGAGCGTTGGTGCGCTACCGGTCCGCTGTGCCGGCGTGCTTGTACAAGAAAGTGTCTGAGCCTGCGCGCAGGGGCGATTTTTTTACCCGTCAAACGTCCAGAAGCCGTGCCTCGCTGCGCTCACAACAGTGCGAGCAAGATATCAGCCAAGATCGAACAGCAGGACTTCGGCGTCTGTTTCGGCCTCGACCCCAATGACGGTCTCTCTCTCCGCGGCCGCCCCGTCGCCCTCGCGCATCTCGGTGCCATTGAGTGCAATGATGCCGCGGGCCACTTGAAGCCAAATGCCACGGCCGCGCTCCACCGCATGTTCGATTTTTTCGCCCGCTTGAATGATGGCGATAAATAGGCGCGCGTCCTGGTGCACGGTAACCGCGCCTTCGCGGCCGTCCGGGGCAGCTACGAGCCCAAATCGCCCGCGCAGTTGCTCGATGGGGAGATTCTTCTGTTCGTAGCTAGGAGGCAATCCGAGCTGACTCGGAATGATCCAGATTTGCAGGAAGTGCAACGGATCGATCTTCGAGGGATTAAATTCGCTGTGCATGATTCCAGTGCCAGCACTCATGCGTTGTATTTCACCGGGACGGATCCGTGTCCCGTTGCCCAGGCTGTCCTTGTGCTCAAGTGTTCCTTCCAAAACATAGGAGATGATGTCCATGTCCCTATGCCCATGGGTCGGAAAGCCCGCACCAGGTACGACACGGTCTTCGTTAATGACTCGCAGGCTTCGGAAATGCACGTGCTGCGGGTCCCGATATTCGGCAAATGAAAAGGTATGACGGCTCTCCAGCCATCCTGTGCGGCTCATGCCGCGTGCCATGCGATCTCGAAAGGTAATCACGGGATTCCTCGCAATCCAGCACATTCGACCGGGACATTGTGGGCATACAGCAGGGTTGCCGCTGGTGTTTGCCTAAGTTATCTTACTCAGGCGGGTTACCCAATGGCTTTGTGACGGACGAGGTCGCTATGGTCCAGTCTGAAACGCTCTGGCCTGAGTTGGCCTACACGAAATGGCGCGACACACTCGCCACGCTACATCTTTGGACCCAAATCGTAGGCAAAGTGCGGCTAGCACTAACGCCATGGATTAATCATGGCTGGCAGGTCGCGTTGTACGTGACGGCCCGCGGCTTGGGCACTTCGCCAGTTCCGGCGTGCGGGGAAATCCTGGAAATGGAGTTCGACTTCGTCGCGAACCGTCTCGCGGTTCGTACCAGTGGCGGCAAGGAGCAGCAGCTCGCGCTCGAGCCGCAATCTGTCGCCGATTTCTACAATCGCCTAATGGGACTTCTAAAAGGCCTCGGCATTGACGTCAGGATCAACGAGATTCCGAACGAGGTGCCAAATCCGATACCTTTTTCGAAAGACCACGACCATCACTCATATGACGCCAAGGCGTCTTATGCGTTCTGGCGAGTGCTCATACAAGCCGATCGCTTATTTAAACACTTTCGGAGCGGTTTTCTCGGCAAGGCCAGTCCTGTTCATTTCTTTTGGGGCAGCTTCGATCTGGCCGTTACGCGTTTTTCCGGAAGACCCGCGCCGCTGCACCCCGGCGGCGTACCGGGACTGCCCGATGCGGTCGCGCGAGAGGCTTATTCGCACGAGGTAAGCAGCGCCGGGTTTTGGCCCGGGAACGATGCTTTCCCTGCAGCCACATTTTATTCTTACGCTTACCCCGAGCCTGCGGGTTTTCGCGACCAAGCTGTGACGCCAGGCGCCCACTTCGACGCGAAGCTCGGGGAATTTCTGCTCCCGTACGACACGGTTCGTACCGCGGCGGACCCGGAAGCTGTGTTGCTCGATTTTCTCTTGAGCACTTATAGTGCTGCCGCGGAGGCCGGCCACTGGGATCGAGGGCAGCTGGAATGCCCTCTTGGCGTTCCAGGTCAGGTGCGTCGGGTTTCTGCGCTCACCTCGCCATGACGCGGGAGCAGACTTTCGACTGGATAACTCGGCTTTGGCCCGCTCAGCTCGGATCATCGCAGGGTGAAAGGCTAACCTGCAGATAAGTTCCGGCACTGCGTCAACGAAGCCCCGGGAAAGGCAACTCTCAGTTTCCTTAGGATCTGGGCATGAAGTTCGACCTGACGCGTCCGGCGACCGGACCCATAGTTCGCATTACCTAACTGCTCGGAATCGATCGATCCTTCGGCCCCATGGCGCGGCACATGCTCGCTTGCCACCCACTACGGAATTTTCCCGGCACGATTTGCAATCGTTTGTGCGTGCTTTCGAAGCGTGAGGTAAGCCCCAAGGTACGTTATCCCAATCACGCAAAAATTTAAGAAACCCAGCAATACTGGAAGTGGCCTTCTTTTTACGTCCAGCAATAGCACCGTGCGAGGTTGCTGGGTCGTATTTAGGGAACTGTGCACGTACGTGTCGTCCCAAAGAATCGATTGCCCTTCTCGCAGACGATGCTCTTTGCCGTCGATCACCAGACTGACCCGCTCACCCTCACTTTGCGCCTCAGGAACATGCAACCCCAGTGTGTAACGAAGCACACCCCGAAAGGGCCCTCGATGCGGCGGAATTACCTTGCCAGCGGGGATCCAGGAATAGGTCGCAGAGAGCACATCTGGACACTGCGCCGTAAGGTTGCATAGGATGGGTGCGAGCAGGGGCGCTGACGGCACCTTATAGCCATATGCCTTCGCCACGAATAGCCGCCAGGGCTTTCCATCGGCGCTGGCCAGCGGTTCTTGCTCCGGCATGATCTCGCCGAATGTTGGCACCTTGCCTGGTACCTCAAATATTCGCCTCGCCTCCTCTGCCAGTTCCTTCCACTTCTGTTCAAATAATTCGCCCCCTCGGAAGCGATCACGAGGAAGAACCGGCGGCTCATCGAGCGTCCCGTAGGCGCTGCGAAGCGCCGCAGTGGCCCTCCCGTAGACAAATTCCCTTATCACGCAACCGTCCTCGCAGCCAGCGCATCGCTCCAACAAACGCCTTGCTCCAAATCGGCAATAGCGATATGCAACGAGACATCTGGTCTTGCGCTGCAAGTCGATACGCCAGCTAAGAACTCGCCCATGTTCGGGATTGTAGGAAGCCGGCAGCCAGCGCCTCCCGCAGATGCCCCACACAAACCGAAGAATCGGTCAAGATTTTTGCACGCTTGGCCAATTACCCGCGACCCACGAATTGGATATGCCAAATTAGCCACCATCCTTGCGCTCCTGACGTAAAACCTTCGCTCGATCGCGCATGTGGTCACCGGGAAAAACCATGTTTTGGTTTGGCACTACACGGATACGATTACCTGGTTGGACACAAAGTCCGAAGAAAGTGCTGCACCGTCGGGGCCACTTTCATCCCAATAAAAAACCGCGTACAAATAAAAACCGCGGACATGCTCTTTATTCAGCGCACCGCGCCTGATCGGCTGACTTGGGTTTGGGCAAGGAACTGCCGTAATTAGCCGTGGTCTTTAGCACGCAGCGGCGAGGACGATGTGAAGGAGGCGCGTGGTCACCGATAGAACGTATGGGCACACTCAAGCTCGCGGATGGTTCGCAACTTAAAAAGGAAAAGGAGGATACATGGTGAGCGAAACCCGAAAAATCTTGCTGCGGGATATCGCCGAATATCGAAGCAAAATCGATTTTTATAAATCACTGCACCTGTTCGAAGCGGCAAGCTATGCCAAGAAGCTAGCCGACAACATCGAACTGGCCCTGACAACATTGCCAGACGAGAACGACCCACCAATCGCCTGAGGAATACTGCGCCTGTCCCGGGGCTCTGGCCACGACAAAGACCAGACCGCCGGGCCGCGCCACCTGCGATCGTTAAACTTCAAGCGACCCCTTGCCGCCAGATGAGACTCACACGGGTCGCCTTTGCGCCGACTGAACGCAGCGCCTTGTTCCAGTGCGTGGCGGGCTGCGCTTCGTGCGGCTTGCGAACCAGTAGGAGCCCGAGCAACTTCGCTTATTGCGCCGGCGCCGGCGGCGCAGCGGGCACCACGCGCCAAGCCTCGGGACACTTGGTTACGTACGGGTAGTACGCCCGGGCGGAGTCGCAGTAATACCAATTCGCCGGCGGGGGTGGCGCAGCAGTCGGTGCTTGCGGCTCAACATACTCCGCGGGCGGGCTGTAGGGATAGGAGTAACCGGGGTACGGATAGTAGTAGCCCGGGTACGGGTAGTACAGCCAGGGATTGGCGAGGTACTCGGCTTCGAGTCCCAGTCCCAGACCCAAGCCCAAACCCCAGCCCCACCAGCCCGGCCCGCCACCATGCCAAGGACCTACGGGGCGGCCAATCGGGCGCATTTCGTGGCCGCCACCAAACCCATGGCCAACTGACGGCGCGACATTTGCTGCCGAGGCGATACTGGCGCCGCCAAGAAACACGCACAACGCGACACCGCATTTGAAAAGACGCTGATTCATGATTCTCACCTTGCTATAGACGCCGGCACCACGCCGGCATGGGCGGCCAAATAACTGCGCACCCGTCGTGCGCCAAAGGCAGCGCGCGCACTTGCGCTTGAGCACTCACTGTGGTCCGCCCATGCCTTCCATCGGGCCGGCCATCCGGTGGTGAACGTCACGCCAAAACAGATCAAAGATCGTTTTTTGGTTGGTATCGAGCTGGCCATAGAAGGCATTGGTACGAGCCTGGGCCGCTTCGAGCTGCGACAGGTGGTCTTGCATTCGCTTGATCTCCGCGCGTATGCGCTCGATTCCTCGCTGCATGCGTTCTGGCGTCGTGCCCTGGTCCCACGAATTCATTGCACCAGCCATTTGCTCCTGGCGATTTTTCATGCGCACGATCTGACTGCGCGCATCGGTCATTACACCGTTTGACCATGTGTCCCACGCCGCCGTCTGCCCTGGCGCCAGATTCAGTTTGACCTTTAGCTCACTTAGTGTCTTTTGAGTATGTTCGAACCAATTAAATTTGGGGCCCGGCGCACCCATCGTCGGCGCTGGCGATGGCGGTGGTGCTGGCGGTTCTGCGGCCAGCACGCAAAAGCCCGGAAGCAGCAGTGCCGCCGTAGCAACCAGAGCGTTTGCGATGGACGGGGATTTTTTCATCATGAGCTCCCATTGCAAGGTAGTGCAAAAAAAGACATCGCGAGCAGATCGCAGCCCGTCTTCAATGGATTGGGGGTTGTTCCATCCGACGGGCCGATTGCCCAAGGAGTTATTTCTTCGGTGATTCTTTCCCGGCTGGCGCTGTTCCTTTGTTCGCGGCAGTTGCCTTTTCTGCTGCCTCCTTGGTCGCAGTCCAGGCTTTTTGTGCGGCCTGCTCTGCGGCTGCGGCAGCCTTCTGAGTGGCCTCCTTGCCGGACTTGGCCGCTTCTTCGGCGGCAGCCTCAGCCTTGCGCGTCGCCTCTGCGGTTGCCTGCGCCGCGTCGCCTGCGGCTTTGGCGGCTTGCTCAGCAAGCGCCTTCGTTTCCTCGCCGGCCTTCTTGGCGGCCTCCTCAGCGGCCCGCTGAGCCTGTTTTGCGGCTTCGTTCGCCTCGCGCGCCGCTTCGCGGGTGGCTTCGGCCGCCTTTTGGGTTGCGTCCTTTACGGCCTCTTGGGCTTTTTGCGCAGCGACCTTCGCGGCTTCCGCAGCGCGTCGGGCAGCGTCTGCCGCCTCCTGTGCCTTGCTGGGTGAAGCCGGTGCTTTCTTCTCTTCTTGCGCGCTGCCGGTGTCGCTCGCGGCCAAAGCCGTGGAAGCATGCATGCCGAGGCTAAGTAAGGCAGCCGCAGCAACCGCGGACCAAGCATTTGCTTGCAAAATTTTCTCCTTCGCACCCGGCCGCGCCGGCCGGGTGCCGATTACGTCACACAAAACGGGCACGGATTACTTGTAAATGATGTCCGAGCGACGGTTCTCTGCCCACGCGGCTTCGTTGTGTCCCGGATTTCTTGGTTTTTCCTTCCCCAAACTGATGGTCTCCACGCGAGACGTGGGCACGCCGAGAAGCTTCAGTCGCGCGCGCACTGCTTCGGCGCGGCGCTGACCCAGTGCCAGGTTGTATTCGTGGCTTCCGCGCTCGTCACAGTTGCCTTCAATGCGTACCGTGCGTGAAGCGTGGCTAACAAGGTAATTGCCGTGCGCCTCGATGACCGGCACGTCGGACTCATGAATGAGGGACTTGTCGAAATCAAAATACACGCTGCGACGCGCCAAGATGCTGTTGGGATCATTGAGCGGATCCATGGCAACCGGTGGCGGCGCTTCCACCGCTTTAGGTGCCTCGGGCGCAGGCGGCGGGGCTGGTGGCGGTGGAGGCGGAGCCGGCTGTGCTTCCGGTGCCGGCGCGGGTTTTTGTTCGGTAGGAGTGCTGCTGCAACCGGCCACCACAAAGCCTACTGCGGCAGCCAGAACAAGGATGCGATTGATTTTCATGTTCAAGAATCCTTTAAATGACTTCTACGTTCACTGCGGACCACTTGCACGCTGCGCTAGGCATCTTGCCCAAATACCCAAAGCCGCGTCAAACCTGCATACGTCTAACCTAAGTCGGCGACCATCGTAGACCTTGCTTTTGCCTTTCGCTTCGTTCGCGTGATTGTTTGACCGCAGCAGGCCGCCAACATGGATACCACAAATACGTCGACCGCCAGCTGCATCGCACATCAAATTTTTATGCTACGCCGCATTCTGGCCTCGCGCATTCGGGAATCCCAACGGTCTAACAGTCTTGGGCACCAGCAAAGAGGATGGCAGAAGCTTGGTCATTGGCCGCCACGAAAGCCGCGTCCACGAATTTAGCGCAAGCACAAAACTACCAGGCAGAACAATCCAATCGGCCTAAAAAAGGACCGCCGCTTGCTCCGCAAGCGCCATATTGACGACAAGATCCAGGAAAAGCCCAAGATTTGATCTGCGCCAAGAATTTTGTCCAACACTTGGGAAACACAGGGAATCTTGCCCCTATCATGCGCGCGGTTGCGCTTGCAGCAATTTTTTGCGCCTCGGTTCGCAACTGGGCTACCTGCACACGGGTGTTTTGGCGGGGGCAAAGTGCGCACCGCAAGTTTGGATCGCGCCGCGCTGGCCTGATGCGGCGACTTTCATGTAATCGTGAGGTCCCGATGGTTTATCTTGACACCGGCCGTTTGTCGCAAATCGCCAGGCAATCGACTGACTTCCTGAACCAAAAGCCCTTTCCCTGGCTAAGTCTGCAGGGCGTGATTCAGGACGAAGGATTTGAGCGTTTGTGCTCCGAGCTGCCCAAAGCCGAGCTCTTTGTGCCGCAGTTTGGTGTTGCGCGCTCCTATGGTCAGCAAAGCCATGACCGCTTTGCTTTGCAGTACCACCCAAGACTGGACTCGGAACTATCGCCGTCGTGGCGTGAATTTATCGGGGAATTGCAGTCCGAGCCCTACCTGGACTTTGTGCGCAGGACTTGGGGCGTCAAGCCCCATGAGCGCTTTGTGCTTTCAATGCACTGGCACCATGCGCCAGCTGGCGCATCCGTCTCCCCGCATACCGATGCGCGCCGAAAGATCGGATCGCACATTTTTTATTTCAATACCGAGAATGACTGGGATCCGACCTGGGGTGGCCAAACGCTGGTGCTCGACGACGGCGGCAAGCTGTCGGCGCATGCTGCGCCGGACGTGAATGTGCTGCGCGAAGTCGCGGCGTCAACGATTCTGGGCAACCAGAGCTTTATCTTTAAGCGCACGGAACACTCCTGGCATGCGGTCAAACCCATCACCTGCCCTCCCGATCGGTTGCGCAAGGTTTTCATCGTGGTCATCAACCGGGTGAACCTGCAGGTGCTGTGGAGGCGGGTTCGCGGTAAAGACCCGGACGGCTACCCGCTCTAAGGGCGAGGGCCTTAGGCTTCCGACTCCTCGCCGCTTCGCGCGGCGTGCAAACGAGCGATGCTTTGCACGACTCGGGCGACTTCATCATCGGGCAACGCTGGCCGGCAGCGGGCTTGGTTCCAGGCGAGCATCAGATCCAGCGCAACCTCAGGGTCCACTCCGTGCCAAAGCAGATGCCCGGTTAACGATGCCAGCACGGAATTGCGCTGACCTTCGGCAACCCCTTCGCGCACAATGCGCCGCCAATGCTTCAGACTATGTCCCGCCTGGCCGGAAGCGCGGGTTGCTTCCAGGAACCATGCCGGCAGGGGCTCAGCCAGCAAATCCTGCGGTCCCTGACCTGGCAGCCATCGGTATCGCTCTCCGCTAGGGTGAATCGACGGGGGTGCCACCACATAGCCGCCGTCACTGCGCAGATCAATACCCGGACGGATGCCCACCCGGTTATGCAGTCGCACTGACGGGTAGGTGAAATATAGGTGCCGGCCGCCGCCTCCGGTGTGAACCTCGAGCGTACGCGGTAGCGCACCTTGCACGCGCTCCATCGCCTCCAGGCTCTGTGTGCCGCCGTGCTGCGGATCTATATCGACGACCACAATCTGCGAAATATAACCGGTCACAACGCCGACGTTGGCATCGGGCCACTTGCGAAACCACGATCCGATTTCGCTGGCGGAGGCAATGCGTTGCTGAAATTCGAGCCAGGCCGTCAAAGGTCGCTTGCCGTGCGCTTCCACGGGAATGACCGACCAGCCGCTGGCCGCGTACAAAATCGCCGCTGCCTGCGTGTCATCGGCGTCTTTCGCTTTGGGGCGAGAACGCACTCGTTTTTCGTCCGAAGGTTTCTGCATCTGCCTGCCCAGGGCGGGCGCCACTTCGCTATCGGCTACGCGACATTACGACCCTCCGCGCCCACCGCACCGCAAACTCGTGCCCTAACGCCTACCGGTTCCTGGCGATGCGACCGGCAAGTTAGCGTCACACCGCGAGCGCGATTTTCTGCAATCCATTTATATCGAGGGCCGCCCTGCGCAACGTGCCTAACCGCGCGAAAGCGCACGCGACCGGTTTCCTGCCGCGCGTGCACCTGCCCTCAACGTGGGGGCTCGCGCCTACGGTTGACCTCGGGACTTCTCGATGACGACCTGGTGCGGCGAAATGCGCGCGACTTCGCCCAATTCTTCGGCCAAAAACCTCGTAACGTCATCCATCGTTAGCACACCAACTAGCGCTTTTCGGTCGTCGACAATCGGCAAGCGGCGCACGCCTTTGGAGCGCATGTGCCAAATTGCGTCGTAGACATATTCGGACTCGGACGCCGTCACGATATCGCCCATCATCAGATCCGCCGCCGTCACCGTATCGGGTTCCACGCCCGCCGCCACCACGTGAACCACAAGATCACGGTCGGTCACGATGCCAACCGGCACCGATCTGCTTGCCTGCGTGTCGACGACGATCACGTCGCCAACATGACGATCGCGCATCATGCGCGCGACCTCGCTTGCACTTGTCTTAGGCGTGCAGGTGACCACCTCGCGACGACAGATTTCAGATATCCGCATCAAACCCTCCTACGCTCGATTTGCCGGCCTTTTCGTGCACGGCATCATGCTCATGTTATAAAGTTTGGCGCTCGGGCTAACCCGCGTATTGATCTTGCTTAAACCGCTGGGCTCCAATATTGCGCAAATCCGCCCGAAGGTGCGCCAAGCTTCGCGCTAGCGACAATTCAAATTATGGCGCCAGATGCGCCGGGCAGTAGCGCTTTTTTCACAAAAAACGTCTATGAGCCTGCGATGCTCCTCTCGGGTGCGCTTGATTTTGCCAGCCAAAGCCTGCGATGCGCGCGCTGCAATCTGACCAATCGGCACTACTTCGAGCATGCGCCCTAGGCGACAGCGCTTGTTGAAATTCGCTAATCCAATTGTCCGTTGTCAACCAGGCCAAGTGCCGGTAGCGTCCGCGAAATTTATTTCTTCGTCAAATCCCGCGCGGGGCAATCCGTCAAGAAAGGCAGAACCGTGGCACGCCGTGTGTCTCTTTTTATTGTAGTTGTCGCTCTAGAGTCCGTTTCTTGCGTGGCTCAAGCGCTGTGCTCTAACCAAGGCATGGCAAGTCAGGGCACCGAGTCCCAAGACGCGCAGATCAAGAAACCCACCGAGCCTTTGCTTCAGCCCTATGAACCGATTACCGCGGGCTACACCAAAGACAGCGACGATGTCCCGTATCTGGACGTCACGCTCTCGCTGAAGTATCGCCTGCTTCCGGTGGAATGCACAGGAAACAAAGATCGCGCGTTCTTCGCGGTCAGCACCCGATTCGGGTTCTACTGGGGAACGCGTGATGGCTCGCCAGTGGTTGGCAAGGAGTACAACCCTAAACTTATTTGGCGCCACGCGCTGGCGGGCGCGCCGAATGTCCCAGGTGGGTCCGAGGCGCAGGACGGGCGCGCCAAAAGGCTGCCGCTTGAAGATGTGGCCTTTATCGATTTTGCATATGCGCACGACTCCAACGGCCAGCTCATCCATACCCAGGCCGAGTACGCTGCGGCGCAGGCGGCGCTGCAGCAACCTCAGTATGTAAACGACAACATCCACCGCGGCTGGGATTATTTGCAAGTCGACTGGCAAAATGTTTACGCTCGCGATTCAGCACACCCACTGTTCTCGCATCTTGACCTGAAATACTTCTTGCCTGTTGGTCTGCTGCAGGGCCCGGAGGATGAGTACCACAGTTGGGAAGCCAATCCCCAGGGCAAGCCAAGAAAATCCGTCGACGGCGTCACAGGGCTAATCCGATATCAAAGCTATAGCATCGGGGCTCCGGCGGACGATTCCCGGCCCTTCAGCCGGCCCGATTTCATTCTGAAGTACGACACCGGTTATTACTCGCCATTTAAATACAGCACGGTACGCGCCGAATTTGGCTTTCAGTCGTACGTATTGCCGATGGCATTTTGGGTGCAAAGCGGCTACATGAGCGATTTGGCCATGTACTACCTAAAGGTCAATTCCTTCGGTATCGAGTTGCGGGTGCGACGCTTCTGACGGCCGGTGGCAGCGCTCTAGACGCTGCGTAAGTAGCACAACGTTTCCCCTGATGGCGCACTATTGCGTGCAGGGTCGGGCAACGCGCAAAGACGAGGACCGACGTTTCGGCCGATAGCCGCGCTTTCGCGGATCTCGATCACGATGCGGGCACAAGCCGCAGCAATGTCAGTTCCGGCATGGTCCCAAAGCGTATGGGAGGGCCCCACGAACCCGTTCCGGCACTGACATAGACCCACATGCGCCCTTCGCGTGAGAGGCCTGCGACGTGATGCGTATGAATCAGGCGCACGGCCAGCGTCCACGGAAAGAATTGCCCCGCGTGGGTGTGGCCGGAGAGCTGCAGGTCAAAACCGGCCTTTTGTCCCAGTGGGGCAAGGCTTGGGTTGTGGGCCAACAGCAAACGAAAGGCGGGCCCCAACGCTGTGCCAGCGGCAAGATCGGGACGGGGCATTTGCTGGGGGCTATAGATTCGAGCGGCCGGGTCCGTCACACCTCCAACAATCAGGCGCGCAGCGCCTCGATTGAAGATCGCATGTTCGTTGAGCAACACCGTTAGACCCATCGACTGAAAATGACTCACCCAGGCCGATGCGCCCGAGTAATAGTCGTGGTTTCCGAGGACGAGAAATGCCGCTTGCAGTGGCCGCAGATCGGCCAGCGGTGAGACGTCTCGGGCAAGGCGCGCAACGGAACCATCAACGATGTCGCCTGTGAGGGCGATGAGATCCGGGGTTAGATCGTTGGCCATGCGAACAACCCGGCGCAAATACCGATAGCCGATGGTGGGGCCCACGTGCAGATCGCTGATCTGCACGATGCGCAGACCCGCGAGGCTGGGATCAAGGCCTACGATCGGAATATCCACGCGTCGCACGCTGGGCCCGCGCAGTGCACCAATCGCACCCACGCCCAGGGCAAGGAAGGAACCCGCAAACACCCAGCCGGCGCTCGAAGCGTCAACAAGGCGGTACATGGCGGCGGTCGCGCCAAACCACGAGGTAGCCCCCAGCACAACATCGCGCGCAGCCGTCAGTACGACCAAAAAATTGACCCAACCCATGCACAGGTAGGCGGCTGCATGTAACAGGTCGTCGAGCCAGCTTGTGCTCTCTCGCTCACCGACCCAGTAGACGACGGGAACTGTCCAGATCGTCGCGAAAGGCACAACCAGCGCCCAGCGCAGTGCGGCCGTTGTGCCCAGGCGAAAGGCAACGTACCCGTAAGCCGCGCACAAAATTGCGCTGATCGTCAATACCGTGGGGCTAAGCAGACGTCTCACATGCGTAACCTGGCGCTTTGCTGCCGTCGTTCGGGCTAGTCAACCAACGTCGTTTCCTCACGTACCATAGCGGTGCGCGCCCAATGATGAGGACCGCGCCAAACAACGATGCGTATCCGCGTTCTTTCCGATCTTCACCTGGAGTTTGCCTTATTGGAGCCCTCGTCGGTCGCGTGCGACGTTGTCGTGCTAGCCGGCGATATCCATACCGGAGTTCAGGGATTTGCCTGGGCACAAAGCGCGTTTTCCGGTCATCGCATTATCTACGTGCCAGGCAATCACGAGTACTACGGACATGATTGGGAACTTGTGCCCAAGCAGCTAGCGCACGCGGCCAGTGTATGCAAGGTATATCTACTCGATCGGGCCCAGTGCATCATCGAGGATGTACGCTTTCTGGGCTGCACGCTCTGGACTGACTTTTGCCTCTTCGGCGAGGCGCGCCGCGCCCAGGCGATGGCCGCGGCCGAGGCGAGCCTGTTTGACTACCGGCAGATTCGCGCGGGCCAAAGAGCATTGCGCGCCGAAGACACGCGCCTGCGACACTTGGACGATCGCGCCTGGCTCGAGCGGTGTCTGCGCGAGTCTGCGCTAGGGCGCTGGCGCACGACAGTCGTTGTGACCCACATGACGCCCTCCTGGCGCTCCACTGCCGATCGCTTCAAAGACAGCCTCACGTCGGCAGGATTTTCCAGTCATGTTGACGACTTGGTCGAACAGGCCGACCTGTGGATCCACGGCCATACGCATGACAGCTTTGACTACAAGCTCGGGCAATGTCGAGTGGTCTGCAACCCGCGGGGCTATCCGCATCGCAGCCGCGCCTCGGAAAACCCCCGCTTCGACGAGCAACTGGTCGTTACGATTTGACTTAGCTCGGCGCCCGGCGCCGCCCAGCGCCCTCTTACTGAGAAACCCAAGCGATTTGACCCTCGGATGAGCGTTCAAAGCGTGTGCCTTGTTCGCGCCCTTCGCGATTGAGCACCTCTAGCAGCCAGTTGGCGTCCGCCTCAGCGGCACGCTGTAGCCGCAAGCGCCACCTTTGTACCGGCGCCATCCCAAGATGCAACAAGCGCCCCGTCGTGTGCTCGATGCGCAAGAAATACAACAGCGCCAGGCTGCTTCTCCAGGGCCCTGGATCTCCGATGCCTTCGTAGTCATTGATGAGGTCACCGCAGCCATAAAGAATCAAATGATCGCGGTAAACCTCGATGCCCTTGACATGGTGCGAGGAGTGGCCATGCACGAGATCCACGCCCGCGGTGTCGATCAGACGCCGAGCAAAGTGCCGGTGTGCTTGCGGCACCGCGTAACCCCAATTGCTGCCCCAGTGGATCGACGCAAGCACAATGTCGCCGGGCTGCTTGACGGAATTTACGCGCTGCGCGATACGCGCTACGGTTTGCTCGGAGTAATCGGACAGCAACTCGATTCCGGAGTGTTCGGTGCTCGCCGCCCAACCCTCGGGCACACCGCTATCAGCATGTGCAAAAGCAAACACAAGCACCCTGCCCCCTGGCAGATCGATCAGCGCTGGCGCTCTTGAATCAAGCGCGTCGCTGCCCGCGCCTGCGGTCTTTATTCGCGCAGCGTGCAAGCTATCGAGCGTCTGCCGAAGCCCGCTGTGGCCCCAGTCCAGCACGTGGTTGTTGGCAAGCACACAGCAGTCGATGCGCGCGGCGAGCAAGCAGCCGATATTCCTCGGATGCATGCGATAGTGCACGCCCTTGCCGGGCCAAGGCTTTGCGCTTGACGTAATCGCGGTTTCCAGATTGACGATTCGTGCATCCGGCCGCATCCGCTCTAGCTCATCGAGGGCATCACCCCAGATGTAGGAAAAATCGACATGGCGCGCGATGCTGCCGCTCACACGTTCGGCGGCCTCAACATAGTGCCGCGCCGAGTGCGCATATTCCTCGAAAATGCGCGCCGACCCCGGGTGGGGCAAAATCTGGTCGATACCTCGCCCCGTCATCACATCACCGCACACAAAGAGCATCGCGTCGGACGCTGGCGCGGGTGCTGTGTCTGGCCGCATGCGTGCCCGAGATCAGCCCTTAATGCAGATTACGGGTGCCAATCGGGCAACGCGCCTTGCAAGTCCCGCCTGCTCAGTGCATTGGGCAACGCCCTCGATATCCTTGTAGGCTCCCGGCGCCTCTTCGGCCACGCCACGCATCGAGCGGGTGCGAATCAAAATCCCATGCTCATCGAGCTCGCGCACGAGCGCCGATCCTTGCCAACGACGCGCAGCCTGGGTGCGGCTCATTGCCCGACCCGCCCCGTGACTTGCGGAACTCCAAGCGCGCTGCTCGCTGCTGGCCATACCGGCCAGCAAGTACGATCCCGTGCCCATGCTGCCGCCAATAATCACCGGCTGGCCGACATCTACGTAGCGCCGCGGAAGACCCGGATGGCCGGGACCAAAGGCACGGGTTGCGCCCTTACGATGCACGTATAGCAGCCTGGGCTTGCCATCGACATTGTGCTGCTCTGCCTTGCAGGTGTTATGCGAGATATCGAACAGGGTCTCGAGCTGAGCCTGCGGAAAATAGTGTTGGAACACTCGACGCGTCAGGTGTGCAAGGATCTGGCGATTGGCGAGCGCACAATTGATGCCCGCATTCATCGCACCCAAGTATTGCTGTCCCTCCTCCGACTCGATCGGCGCGCACGCCAGTTCGCGATCAGGCAAGTGCAATCCGAGTGACTGCGCAGCCTTGGCCAGCCTGACCAGGTAATCGGTACCGATCTGATGGCCCAGTCCCCGGGAGCCACAATGGATCGACACCAGAATCTGGTCCCGCGCAACTCCGTAGGCTTGCGCAATCGCGGCATCGAATATCTCGTCTACGCGCTGCACCTCTAGATAGTGATTTCCCGATCCCAGCGTTCCCATCTCCCCGAGTTGGCGCTTTTTAGCGATCGACGAAACCTGCTCGGGCTGCGCGCCCGAGACGCGGCCGCCGTCTTCGATGAATTCCAGATCCTCCGCGCTGCCATAGCCTTGGTCGATAGCCCACTGCGCCCCGCCCAGCAGCACCTGGTCAAGCTCACGAACCTGCAACCTGATGGCTCCCGCAACGCCTACGCCGGCCGGAATATCGCGGTATAGGCTATCGGCCAGCGCGATTCGGCGCGCCACTACGGTTTCGGAGGTAAGCGAGGTGCGCAGACAGCGAATGCCACAGGAGATATCAAACCCCACACCGCCTGCGCAGATGATGCCACCTCGCTTAGGATCAAATGCCGCGACCCCGCCGATCGGAAAACCGTAGCCCCAGTGAGCGTCGGGCATCGTGTATGCGGGCCCAACCAATCCGGGTAAGGCCGCTACGTTGCCGATTTGCTCTCGCACCTTCTCATCCATTGCTTCCAGAAGCTCACGCGAGCCGTACATGCGCACGTCTGGCACCTGGCCCTGCTCGCCCTTGCGGGCAAACGCCCATGTCCAGGAGTTGATCGATTCAAGTTCATTTACGTTCATGCACCTGCCCCAATCTGCCGCCTTACACGTCGACTACGCAACGAGCCTCCCAACCCTCGCTCGTCGCACGCACGGCTAGCGCCGTGAGTGTCGCCCCCTTGACATCAACGCCCCGTGGCATCTCCTCGCGCCAGGGCTCACCCCACGCGACGCCATGCCAGTGCGTACCGTGATGCTCTAGTTCGAACCGACCCAACGCTAGACCGCGCTCGTGTGCTTGAGCAAGCAGTCCATTGAGCCAGGTCACGAGCGCGAATTCAAGCTCTGGCTCTTCAAACTCGACGTCGATGCGCTCAAGCGGCCGAATCAGGGAGATATCCGTCATCAAATCGAAGGTCGATTCGGCAGCCGCGAGCAGCGCTTCCTCAGCGCTTGCGCCACGACCAAACACACCGACATCCGCATCGTGATCGAAGTAACCACGACGCGGGAACACTGTCGCATCTTCCCGCTCGATTTGCCCGGACATGCCCATCTCCCGACTGCCGCTTTATGCAAAAATCCGCATCGACGCGCCGCTTTCTTGCGCGCTCGTGGCGTGTTCGCCGTTTGCTAGGTCTGTTCGCCCTTGTTGACGCGGCCAGTTGCGCGGCTTATACAAAAACACAGTAGCACTGCCAGCGCCATTGGCAAACCAAGCAAGTTTGCTGCGCCCGCTCTGGTAAAAAACACCCCGCGTTTTGCGATGCCGGCCCTCGAAATTGCTGCGCCAAAGCCAACGCGCTGGCTTATCGAGTCTTTGAGAAAATGGTTGAAAATCAAACGTGTCTGGAAGAATCTGGGCCGCTTTGGCGCCAAAGCGAGAAGATCCCACATTCGGCGCGGGCGGGGGCGTGATCTTGGGTCGCTTTACCTGCATGAGGGCGAGCAAGCTGCAAGGCTGCTGCGCCCCGGCTTTACGCAGGCTCTTGGAGTGGTAATGGAAGCATTTCTCGTCTCAACGGGCGTAGTGGTCTTAAGCGAAATGGGCGATAAGACGCAAATACTCGCCTTCGTTCTTGCCGCGCGATTTAAGCGTCCGATACCGATCATGCTAGGAATCTTGACCTCGACGCTGCTCAACCATACGGCTGCAGGCGCTCTTGGTGCCTGGCTCGCTGCGCACCTGGGGCCCGACGTGCTGCGTTGGGCGATCGTCCTGGGCTTTCTCGCGATGGCAATCTGGATCCTCATTCCGGATAAACCCGGTGCAGCCGGCGCCGATGCAATGCAGCGCTTTGGCGTTTTCGGGACCACGGTCCTTGCGTTCTTTCTCGCGGAAACGGGCGACAAAACTCAGATTGCCACAGTGGCCCTGGCCGCGCGCTACCACGCGCTGATTCCGGTAGTGCTGGGAACCACGCTTGGGGTAATGCTGGCCGATGCGCCGGCAGTGTTTCTCGGCGAAGCCATTGCCAAGAAAGTGTCGATGACGCTCGTGCACGGCATCGCTGCAGCGATTTTCGCCATTTTGGGCATGCTGACGCTATTTAACGTCGGCAGCATTTTTTAGTTAGCGCGAGTCCACGCACAACAGCAAGCGGCGTTCAAGCACGCAAGGAGGCGCACGGGATGTCGCAGGCAGCGCGCCTCGCACTGGCACTTCAAGCAACCAAGTGATCGCGGCAATCCTCAGGCTTGCGCGATCTTTGCAAAGGACGTCCTAAATCGCCCACGAGGAATTTGCCTTATTTGATCTGCAGGTCGTTCTTCACAGACTTCACCCCGGCGACCCCCCGTGCCACCTGAGCGGCCTTGTCGACGGCGTCTTTAGAAGTCACCGAGCCGCTTAGCTCGACGACGCCCTTGGAGGTGGCGACGTGGATATCAAAAAACTTCAAGTTAGCGTCGTTCAGTATGGCGGTTTTCACCTTCGTTGTAATCACGGAGTCGTCGAGGTACTCCCCCGTGCTTTCCTGCTGCGGCGTCGAGGCGCAGCCTGCGCCCATCAGCAGCGACACCGCGAGGAAAAAGCTAGCGAAATACTTGTAAGACCGTTGCATGCGATTGCTCCCAATTTAAAAGGTGAAATAGGACCCGCTGGGTCTGGTAAATCCAAAAACGCCCGGGCATCGATCGCGATTTATCTGCCGTTTCCGCCCGCACCCCGCCACGGCGCGGCAACAATACATCTGGGCGCAGCAAAGCGCCTGGACCTTATCTAGGATCGCTTGGTGGGACAATCACGCAGCGGTAAATCGCGAAGGCGAAAGGGTAACGGATTTCTGTCCCAAGGTTTGGGCGGCAGCGCGCAGCCCAAAAGCCGACAAATCGTTTGCGTGTCAGTGTAAGCGCGTTCTCGGCACTGAACGGCCATCATCGCTTTCGAAAAACCGACCTCCAAGCGCAGAAGCAAGCAGACATCTCGCTGACGGTTTGCAGCTAACAGAAGATTTTTGTTTGCTTATAAGTTTGCTCACCACAAACTTGTAAGCAGATCCGGCTCGACCAAAGTTAAAACGAAGTTTGCACTCCATTTCTAGAGTTCCGGCCGTCATGCTGCTTTTGCCGTTCGTAAAATCACCGACAGATGGGCCAATGCTCGCGCTCCTAAGCACACTGGCCGGCAACATGTTCATCGTCGGATCGGCCGCCAATGTCATCGTAATCTCCGCTGCGCGGCGTGGTGGCGTCGAGATCGATTGGAAACGTCATGCGCGTACCGGCGTGCCGGTCACGCTCGCAACACTCGTGATCTCCGCAGGCTGGCTCGCCCGCGGTCTTTAGCGAGTGGCCGCTCATGCCGCAATGCGGCTTTGGCGCAAGCGCAACCATTAGGACTGCACCTGACCTCTATCGACCGAAGAGCAGATCGTTCAGAGGAGGCGGCAATATGAAAAGTTGCCGACATCAATGTGCCGCGCTCATTGCGATCGTTTCCCATTGAATCCGACGCCTAGCAGACACCCGGGGTTCGATACTTTTGACCTCAAAGCGGACCCAATATGGGCTCTTAGGACAAACCCGCCTCTGCGTTTGTCTGCACTAGCCGGCGCTTTTTCAGCGATAAGGGGGCGCTCGGAGTACGACGCCACTTTCTGCTGCAGGTTTGAAGCGTTCATTCCATTGCCAGCACGCGGCGTGTAGTCGCAAACGTCATTTGCCATCCGCCCCATGCCTTCGCTTTCAGAACGCGCAGCCGTGCGATGAATGGTTATTGCCTTGCACGCGACGCCGATACCGGTGTTGCAGACCTTAAGTGGCGGCGCGGCAGGGCTTGCGAAGGCGCTGCGGCGCGCTCGGCCTGGCTGGCGGCTCCTTGCGCTCCTCGTTCCTGACTATTGCTCCCAGGCAAATACGCGTTTCCAGTCGTCCTTCATGCTGATCACTGTCCAGCCTTGCCTCTTTCCTTGGTCGTACAGTGCCTGCGTGAACGTGCCGATCTTGGTATTGGGCAACCCCTCGGCCGGGCCGTATGCATACTCACGCTTGGCATCGTCGTGCAGAACGAGCATCGCCAGCCGCGCGCCGTCCCCAGCGTTCGTATACTCGAGCATCTGCCGATCGCCGATCGAGTTGCCGAACGCCGCGCGGGGGCGGCGGCCAATCATTAGATGTATGCCCTCCGGCTTACCAGCGAAGTCGTCGTTGAGCAGCACGTTGGGCACCTTGGTCAAGATGGGCCTGCCGTCCTTGCCGTAGCCGTACTCGGTCGCGCCGGCGCTGCCCACCACCTGCTCGGGTGGGATGCCGTACACCCGCTCCGAGTAGGTGCGCACAAAGTCCTGTGCGCCGCCCGTGACGATGTAGGTCATGTAGCCGTTGACGCGCAGGTACTGCAGCACTTCTTGCATTGGCAAGTAGGTGAGTTCGGTGTAGGGCCGCTTCCAGCGTGGCGCCTTGGCTCCTGCGATCCACTTCTTCACATCGGCGCTGAAGTCTTCCACCGACACGCCAGTAAGTGTGACTGTAGCAATCTTCAACAGGTCTTGTGGCGAGAGCTTCGCTATCGCCTCGTGGTTACCCGAGAGTACCGTCTTAAACGGCTCGATCTTCGCAAGCGCCGGCTTCCTCTTGACTGCCGCGGGTACCCGTTCCAGGCAGTACATGACCTGTGCGCTCATCGGGTGCTCGACCCACAGTGTGCCGTCCTGGTCGAAGACGGCGATTCGCTCCTCGGGCGGCACGAACTTCGGACTCGATTTATCGGTGGTGTCGCTCACGAAAGCCACAATTGCCCGCTTGGCAGCGCCCTCATTCCACGAGGGCAAGGGATCCGTTTGTGACCACGCGTGCGCTCCAAGGCCAAGGAGAGTACCGGTTAGCAAAACTCGTACAAGAACTGACAAGGAGCAAATTGCTCTCATGCGCCACCCGCAACCTTTGCTGACGTCGATGGTTGATTTGGTGAACATATCATCTCCCCGAAAAAAATATTGCCGAAGGGCCCGCCGAACCATTTCCGGTTCGAACAACCGCCCCGCCGTTTTCCTTTGAAGCTTTCAACGAAGCCGCTGCGGCAAGGCTTTCCCGGCGAGATGAAGCTCAGCCCAATCTTCGCGTCGCACAACCACGTCAGGACGTGCGATCGTCTCGCATAGTCCAACTACTTAGTACTTGCGACCAGATTACCGGCCTTTGTGGTGACACTGTCGGGCAGGGCAAGCTCGCTAAATCCGCACATGGTACCCACGACAAAGGCCAACGTCGCATTGCTAGCCACCTGAGACAGAGCGTACGTGCCGATTTGGATGTCGACCAACCCAACGATCGCGAGAAGGGCCAGCAACATGGTGAGTGTGGCAGCAAAAAGCAGCCGGATTCTAGGCCGCAGATAGTCCTCATCGCTAGTCGTCAAGTCAGCGAGGCTGGGCACTACCGTACGCAAGGCGTACGAAAGACAAACACCGGTGAAGCATCCGATCCACAGCAACATGAAATTCGCCAAGACGTTGTGGTTCACACCTAAGAGCTGAAGGCGCTCGACGAGCGTGTTGTTGGAAAACAAATGAAGAACCAAATAGGTGGTTGCAAAAGGAATCGACATTACCGCGCCCCAGAGGGCAAGTGACCTCAGATGTGCGTTTTTTATCGGACCCGCCACCTCTTCGATTAGGCCTGCCTCGATTCTATTGACCTCGCGCTTGGCTATGTCGGTCGCAACCACATCCTCTAAGCCCCAGCGCGCTGCGTTGAACAAACTATAAAAATGTAGCCTGAACTTAGCCTCGGCAAGGGGTTGTCCCACCGGGTACACCGTACGTAGAGCGAGAAGAACTTGCTCAATTTTGACCTGCAGCTCGATTTGTTCCCTGGCCGGCGGCTGCGGTCCGTTCGGATCCATCTCAAAGACAAGCATCCTCGCAAGCTTGCTTGACGGGTCGGGTTCGGGTGATGCGGTAGACGTTTTAAGTTCGTTCCCGTCCTCGTCGGCGACCAGAACCTTGAAAGACCCTCGTCGCCGGGGCAAACCCTGCTCCGGGCCGGCGGAAGCCGGAGTCTGCTTCCCCGCTTGCGTGTTTGCGTCGTTTTGCAAGTCGGACGCTTCGTCGACATCAACCGTAATTCCGCTCTCGGCCGACCACGGAGGGGACGTATCCTTCTGCGGGCTAGAGGAAGGCGATAGCGTCTGAAACTCGGCAAGTTCGGTATTCATATCTCATCTCCTGCGGCACGCAGATGCTCAGCGCACAAATAGTGTGTTCTGTTAGCCTCGCCCAGCTACGGGTACATTGACTCGTGCCACCATGCTGGCTGGCAATCTTGAGTGAGGGCTGCCTTTGTGACCGCGGGCGAGACTTGCACGCCCACTAAAGTCGCCACCCAGGACTTGGAACTTAGCTACGCGAGAGCACCTGGATTTGTCGCGCAATCCCCTCTTACGCTAACGCTCGCTCGCGCCCTGACGGTTGAGCGTTGCGCAGATGCTGGCTTGGATCATCGGCAGCGTTGCCTTCGACCACCAATTGCGCTCTAGTCCCGACGCTAAATACATATAGCCGCGCCGATTTGGCTGGCGAACCGGCATTCGTTTCATCCGACGAGGCGGACGCCCGCATGGAGTCCATCGATTGGAGCGAAAAAGCGTTCGAAGGATCTCGCTCGCGTGAGGTAATTCGGTAAATCAGCGCCGGCGTCCGCGAGGCGGCAACCAATTGTAAGCGGCCGCCTGGGCCCGTCGGCGAATATGCAAGGGATCGACACGAGCCGACCCCGATTAGCAGGGCGCCCGATACGGACTTAAAAAGACGCAGGCCAGAGCCATCAACTCCAATTTCGCGGAATCCGCAAGCCGTAAGCGCCGTTATTGCGCGCGCTTTGATTGCGCTCTGGGCCGTATCGGTACCGCCGTCACCCGTGGTCATTTTTTCGTCATCGCTATTCAAATTTCTTGTGTTCTTGTGGCGCAAAAAAACTTTATCCGAGCAAAGCTTGAGCCACGGCAATGCTTATTACAAGCGTACGTTTGGATTAGCTGTTGCGCGGTCGTGGCAACGGTTCCGACATCGCGCGCCCCGATGGCTCCCGCCGATCGGCGAAGCCAGCTTATTGGCAACCCTGGCCCGCAACTTTCGCAGGCAAATCGGCGACAGCCTGCTCGCTGACCTTGCGTCTGCGCGCGCCGACCCGGTCGAAATCCTTGAGAACACGCTGCCGAAGCTAATCGCGGCACGCTCCGCGCTATGAATTACGAATGCAGCTAGCCTCGACCCTGATACCACCTACGATATCGGCGACTGCGGGTCTCCGATGTCCGCCGCTCAGTTGTCGGATCTGATCGAAAAGCTCGAATCTGTAGAAGCTCAGGTCCGCGAACTTGTTTCGCTGATTGATGCGCGGCTTGCAGATTAATTGCCCGTGGTGTCCGGATCAATGCACTGATGGCTTATTGGCGGTTGTCGGATTTTAGAGATGCTGGAGGCCGGCCATCGACCCTCAGCAACCCTCGAGCCATGACTGCTATCAGCCAGTACGGAAAATCGAGCAAAACTCAGGTCGGGAACCTCGCCGCGTGCTAGTGGCTACCTCCGCCCGTGCTTTGGGAAGTGATGTAGCTGCCACCGACTTCGGCCAGGCCATCGGACGAGAGCTCGAGGGTTTCGCCGGTTTCGTCGCCGACGAACTGCACTTTGACATTCATTTCGACGTTGTAGTCCATGTTAGTCTGCTCGCTAAGGTTGGTCCTACTTGTTAAGACACTGTCTGGGGCGTAAAAGCGTCATTGGCGCAATCCGCCTCATCGCGGCCCTAGCCCATCGTTGCCGGTAGCGGCCGTCTTGCCGCAAAGCCGACCCAAGCGGTCTTCCGTGGCGTAAAGATCATTCCGCGTCCGAGACCGCGGAACAGACACCAGGCTATTCAGTGCTTAAGCCGAAGAAGAAAAGGACCGGACCTCGCGGCGCCTTTGAAACTCAGTCTGATTTCTGGATCGTATACGTCCAATTGATCTGGGCGTAGTTGAAAGACACACCGCCAGCGACCTGGGTAAGAGACGATTCGTCAAGCTCGATAAGGTCATTCGAATCGGTCGCTGTGGCGGATTCGAAGATTTGCCGGGTGGTCTTCATGGTTCGCTCCTGTTGCATCGGGTGGAACGAACTTTGCGCTGTGTTGCTGATCGGCGAAAGTGCCGAAAGTCATGCGGACCGGTTTCTCACAGAGAAACCGCGTAGATCAGCCTTTGCGGGGAATGTCTGCTACGCGGAGAAGTTGCGAACTTCGTCTCTTGGCCGACCGCGTTGCTTCGCCAGCGTCAGCGTAAGCCAAGGCCGCGCGTCCGGTCTAGATCGGCAAGCAGCAGTCCGGAAGCGCGAAGCCCGCACTCTGATTGCGGTCGCAGACGAGCTCTCGAAGATAGCGGCCGCCTTCCGGCGTTGCCGAACCCAAGCGGTCCTTGCGAATTGCGTAAAGCCGACGCCGAGGTCGCAGAAGGCAGACTACACAGTTTGCATGCGGGCTCGATCCGACGCGAACTTCCGAACCGCCGCATCGCAATGATCACAACTGTGCCAAGCGGACATCGCCACTGATCCAAAGATATACCTGCGGAAAACTGATCGCTCGGTCGATCGGGCTAGCGCGAAGCCATTCGAGGGAGGCCAACTTCGCCGCAACGTCGGGGCCGTTCCCACCACCAGGGCGAATCCCGTGAATCGCGAATCGACCTGCTCCATCCACAACGACGCGTACCGGCGCACGGCGGACATCCTTCGCACCGCAGAGCCGTTCAAAGACGCGCGACGCCGCATGTCGAACCGCGCGGTCCGCTGCGCAGGCTCAATCGCGCCAGTAGTCAACTCAGGTTCGAGCCCGCTTGCGCTCGCCTTGGCCAGGGCCGTCATCTGCACGCACTCGAGGCGGCGCGACGTTCAATGAGCTGCGTCGGTAGAATGAAAGTTGCCGGCGAAGGCCCCGACCCAGAATGCTACCCCCGAAAGGCTCTCCGACATGGTCGATGACACCGAGACCGAGACGCTGCGCCGCATCCTGCGCGAATGCCGGCACGTCGCTGTCGTCGGCGTGTCGGCCGACTGGAATCGGCCCAGCCATTTCGTCGCCAAGTACCTGATTGATCACGGCTATGAGATGATCCCGGTCAATCCGAAGTACGCGGAGGTTCTCGGCCGCAATTGCTATCCGAACCTGACCTCCGCACGCGCGGCAACCGGTCCAATAGACCTCGTCGACTGCTTCCGCCGCGCTGCCGATATCGACCCGATTGCCGATGAAGCGATCGCGATCGGCGCGCGCTGCCTGTGGATGCAGCTTGGCATAGTCAACGACGCCGCCGCGGCCAGGGCGCGCGCGGCAGGCCTGGTTGTCGTGATGAATCGCTGCGTGAAAATCGAGCATGCGCGGCTGTTCGGGGGACTTGGGTGGGCCGGTGTCAACACGCGCATCGTGTCGGCCCGACGACCGCGTCAGTTGCCGTTCTGACGTTCTGCGAGTGACACTGTCGGCAGCGCCCTTTGCGGCCCATCCGCGCAACAAGCGAGACGACACGATGAACGACCACGAATTCGGAATCGAGACGCTCTGCCTTCATGCGGGCCAGTTGCCCGACCCGGTCACCGGCAGCCGGGCCCAGCCGATCTATCAGACCGCGTCGTACGTGTTTGACTCGGTCGACCACGCCGCGAGCCTCTTTAACCTGCAGACCTTCGGCAACGTTTACTCGCGCATCAGCAACCCAACCGTCGCAGTTCTCGAGGAACGTATTGCGGCGCTCGAAAACGGCCGCGCCGCAGTGGCCACCGCCAGCGGGATGGCTGCGCAGATGACCGCGATCCAGACGATCCTGCGGCCCGGCGATCACATCGTGGCCTCGAGCATGCTTTACGGTGGCACCTACTACCAGTTCGCGGTCACTCTTCCGAAGATGGGAATCGAGACAACGTTCGTCGATCCCGACTCACCGGAAAATTTCCGTCACGCGTTCAAGCCCCGGACGCGCCTGCTGTACGGTGAAACCCTCGGAAACCCCAAGATCGACGTGCTCGACATCGAGGCCGTGGCCGCGATCGCGCACAGCGCCGGCGTCGCGCTGATGGTCGACAACACGATGGCGTCGCCGTACCTTTGCCGTCCGTTCGACTGGGGCGCCGACATCGTCGTGCATTCGGCCACCAAGTACCTGGGTGGCCACGGCACGACCCTCGGGGGCTTGCTGGTGGAAAACGGCGGCTTCGACTGGGACAACGGCAATTATCCGGACATGGTGCAACCGTCGCGCGCCTACCATGGCGTGACGTTCTGGGAGACGTTTGGTGATTTCGCCTACACGATGAAGGCGAGAATGGAGGTGTTGCGGCTGCATGGCGCCGCGCTCGCGCCGATGTCAGCGTTCCTGCTGCTGCAGGGCATCGAGACACTGCACCTGCGGATGGAGCGACATTGCCAAAACGCCCGCCGCGTGGCCGAATATCTCGCCCGCCACCCTCGGGTGGAGTGGGTCAACTGGCCGGGCTTGCGCTTGAACCCGTACTACGAACGCGCGCGCAAGTATCTGCGCTGTGTGGACGGTGAGCCGGGCGCCGCGGGCGTGATGACGTTCGGTATCAAGGGCGGAGCCGCCGCCGGCGAACGCTTCATTAACGAGTTGCAGTTCGTGTCGCACGTGGCCAATATCGGCGACGCTAAGTCGCTCGTCATCCACCCCGCATCGACCACACACAGGCAGTTGTCGGAGCCCGAGCAGCTGCAGGCCGGCGTACGGCCGGAGATGGTGCGCCTATCGATCGGGCTGGAGTCGATCGACGACATACTCTGGGACATCGACCGGGCGCTCGCGGCCAGTGCGTAGGGGCTTGGGTCGACCCGGTGCCGACATCCGCGCCACTCGAAAGCAGATTCTGCAACCCCATAATAGCGGACAGAACCAACAAGATGGAGTTTGCGCACACTCTAGACCTGTTGCAGAAGACGAGCGCGAAGCAAGATCACCGCGAGCAATAGAGGGTGGGATTGATGCACGTTGGGGCAGTCAATACCTGGTATCACGGCGTACAAAGACGAACCGTGGTTGATCCTCCGGGAGCTGCGGCCGTGCAATTCCAGTCGGGAACGGTTCACGGTTCATTGCGGTTCTCGAAATACCTGTCAACGAAGGGAACCCCCTTGCATGCGGGCGCCGGCATGCGCTTCGCGAACGCCTGCGGGCGCATTCTCAAAATCCCTGACTAGATCCTCGGCCAAGTTGCTTAGGCTAAGGTGCTGGCGGCAACATCCCAGACGGCGCTGCCTCCGATCCAAACACCGCAGTTCGATTACGCGATCGCGCGTAATATTGCGGTCGATTACGACGTTTGCGTAATTACGTCGGCCGCCGTAACGAAACAAGACGAACGACCTCATCTACCGGTCGCGGCCTTCCGGGCCAACCAACTGCTCGCCTCGGCAACACTGGACCGGCTATGCCACAACGCCTTCTGCCTCGGGCTCGACGGACCGTCCTACCGTAATCCGCCTCAGTCGCCCGCTTCAGCCCGCCGGCGCCTTGCCAACGAGCCCGAAACCGCCCATTCTTGAAGCCACGACGTCGTCCGTTTCCCTCGCCCGCCGCTGGCTGGCTCCTATATGACAAAAAAAGGCCGACTTCTATCTAGCACGAAAGATGACAGCACGCCAGCTGAACGTCTTCGTGCCCCACGCCACCTTCGCGAGCGGCTTTGCGGAGTCTGGACCGCCTTCGCGATCTGCGCTGCGCTCATGCCTGCCGCGGAAGCGCGCGCGAGTGATGAGCTCAGCCGGTACGTGGCTCGCCCAGATGCGAGTTACGCCTTTCACACGATACACAGCGGTCGGTTCGGTGCCGCGGAATATCTCGAAGCCATCCTCACCTCGCAGACTTGGCGCGGCACCGTCTGGAAGCACCAGCTGTTCCTCGTCAGGCCGCGCCAGCTAGACGTCCCGACCACCCAAGCGTTGCTGTTCATCGACGGCGGCTCGTGGAAGCCCGAATACGACAGCGCGGCCGAACACGCTCTGCCGCGCGCGGCAGGTCTATTCGTACGGCTTGCGAACGCGCTGCGCGCGCCTGTGGCCATCGTGCGGCAGGTACCCTTCGAGCCCCTGTTCGACGAGCGCCGCGAGGACACGCTGATCGCATATACGTTCGAGCGGTACCTTGACACCGGCGATCCAGATTGGCCCTTGCTACTACCGATGGTCAAAAGTGCCACGCGCGCGATGGACGCCGTCCAGCAGCTCGCGCTCCAGCAGTGGGGATTTGCGATCGCCCGGTTCACCGTGACCGGCGCCTCCAAGCGCGGTTGGACCTCATGGTTGACCGCGGCCGTTGATCCACGTGTGGCCGGCGTCGCTCCGATGGTCATCGACATGCTCAACATGAAGGCGCAGATAGAACTGCAGCGGCAAACATTCGGCGGGCTGTCGGAACAGCTTCAGGACTATGAGCAGATTCATTTCCCAGAGCGGATCGATTCGCGGACCGGCGACGAGCTCGTGTCGATCGTCGATCCCTATAGCTATCGCGACCGGTTGACCCAAACCAAGCTCATTTTGCTTGGCACGAATGATCCGTACTGGCCACTCGATGCGCTGAACGTCTACTGGAGCGGACTGTCCGAGGAGAAGCGGGTTCTTTATCTGCCAAATCAAACCCACGAACTGCGCGATGTCGACCGCCTCATTGGAAGCGTCGCCGCCTTGAATCGCTACACGGCGCAGGGCAAACGACTGCCCGAGGTATCCGGAGTCTTCACGCAGCAGGGTAGCCGGCTCGATCTGATCGTGCGCACCGATCAGAAGCCAAAGCGCGTGCTCGCGTGGAGCGCGACCAGCGCCACGCGTGATTTTCGTCAGGCGCGCTGGAGCTCCCACGCTTGCAGGCGCTCAGACGGCGCCTACGAATGCGAGGAACACACGGCACGCAACACGTATACGGCCCTGTACGCCGAAGCAGTTTTCCAGGATCGCGGTCAGCCAACCTTTTCGCTCTCTACGACGGTCCACATTAGCGGCGGACCATAGTCGGAGCGTCGGACCACGCGGGATGAACCCCGCCGCAAAACCGACAATTACTGCAAACCGGACTACCCGGACGCGAACAATCGACCCACAAGAGACATCGCTGCGCTCCAAGAGCGGCCGTCCAAGATTCCGAAAACGGGCGCCGCGGATCGGGCGGAACCGGCACCCAACAGCGACCGCGGACTGCGCGGTGCGCCCCGACTTCAGTCCAGGCCAAGCGCCTTGCGCGCCAGAGCGAGGAAGACGGCGCGCTCCGAGGGTGACAGCGGCGCCAGAATGTCGGCCTGCAAGGCTTCCACGACCGGTCGGCTGGCGACGAGCAGTCGCTTGCCCTCGGGCGTGAGGTGCACTCGGCGCGCCCGGCGGTCCTGTGCGCTGACCACGCGCTGCGCAAGACCCTTGCTCTCCAGGCGGTCGATCACGCCGCCGATCGTCGCGCGATCGAAGCTGATGGTCGCGGCCAGGCTGGCTTGGTCGATGCCGGGCTGCTGGGCAATGGCGTCGAGCGCAGCGAACTGCACCGAGGTCAAATCCAAGCCTATGGCCTGCGTCTGCGTCTGGAAGATCTGCGTCGACTGCTGATGCAGACGACGGATCAAATGCCCGGCCATCTCGATCCTGTCCATTCGAGTCTCAGTCCGTCGCAGTCCTCGCTCCCGCGTGCGGAGGCTGTTCACGCGTTTAATCATTATAGTATGCAAACATATTATATGTATACTTACTTAAAACGGCTGACGATCCGCCTGAAGGAGAAACCATGCAATACCACGTCAACGGCTTCAATCCCGGCGATCCCGATGTCCTCCCGGCGACAGGATGCCACCGCAGCGCGGGCGACCGGTTGCCGGAAAGGGTGGACGTGCTGATCGCCGGCGCGGGGCCGGCGGGCCTGTGCCTGGCCGCCCAGCTCGCCCGCGTACCGCAGATCCGCACGATGCTCGTAGAACCTAAGCTAGGGCCGATGGAAAAGGGTCAAGCCGACGGCATCAGCGTGCGCTCGATGGAGATGTTCCAGGCCTTTGGCTTTAGCGAGAAGATCATGCGCGAGTCGGTCTGGATCAACGAGACCACCTTTTGGGCGCCCGGCGCGGACGCCCCTCTCACTCGCATGGCCCGTGTACAGGACGTGCCCGATGGCATCTCCGAGATGCCTCATGTGCTGATCAACCAGGCGCGCGTGCACGACATGTTCCTCGACATCATGCGCCACTCACCGACTCGGCTGGAGCCCGACTACGGCCTGAAGGTGGTCAACCTCGCGATTGACCACGCCGCCGCCGAATACCCCCTCACCGTCACGCTCGAGCACACGGTCCCCGGCCAAGAGGGCCAGACCACAGCGGTGCGCGCCAACTATGTAATCGGCTGCGACGGCGCGCGCTCCAACGTGCGCGGCACCATCGGGGGGAGGTTGCATGGCGATGCGGCGCATCAGGCCTGGGGCGTGATGGACGTGCTGGCTGTCACCGACTTCCCCGACTGGCGCATGAAATCGTTCGTGCGCTCGCAGGACGCGGGCACCCTGATGGTGCTGCCGCGCGAGGGTGGCCATCTGGTGCGCCTGTACGTCGAACTCGACCGCCTTGGCGAACACGAACGAGCGGCCGACCGCGGCATGGGCACCCAAGACATCATCGCCAAGGCACGACGCATCTTCCGGCCGTTCCAATTGGACGTAAAGGAAGTCGTGTGGTGGTCGATCTACGAGATCGGCCACCGCCTGACCGACAAGTTCGACGACGTACCCGCGGACCAGTTGGCCACCCGCGCGCCCCGCGTGATGCTGGCCGGCGACGCCTGCCACACCCACAGCCCCAAGGCCGGGCAGGGCATGAACGTGTCGATGGGCGACACATTCAACCTGGGATGGAAGCTGATCTCGGTGCTGACCGGCCGCGCCGACGCGGCTCTGCTACACAGCTATTCCAGCGAACGGCGCGCCGCGGCCAAGGGCCTAGTGGAGTTCGATCACAAGTGGGCCCGCGTCGTCGGGACCCGGGCCGAGGACGATGCCCCGGACGGCCTGCCACGCGTGGCGTGCGAGTTCGTCAACAACCTACCTTTCACCTGCGGCCTGACCATCCAGTACGAACGCAGCGCGCTGACAGGCGCACCCACCCACCAGCACCTGGCGACGGGCTTCGACATTGGCAAGCGCTTCCATTCCGCCCCGGTCATCCGCCTGGCTGACGCCAAGCCCATGCACCTGGGGCATTGCATCGAGGCCGACGCGCGCTTCCGTCTGTTCATCTTCGCCCCGAAGGACGACGCGGGCGGCCCCAGCGGTTCCGTTGCCACGCTTTGCGACTGGCTCGAACACGATCCGACCTCGCCAGTGCGACGCCACACCGCGCCGAGTGAGGACGTGGATGCAGTGATCGACACTCGAGCGGTCTTTCAACACGGCTTCCGCGCGCTCGACTTCGGCCCCATGCCCACGCTGCTGCGTCCGCACGTTGGCCGCTACGGTCTGTGCGACTACGAGAAAGTCTTCTGTGCCGACTTGAAGCGGGGCGAGGACATCTTCGCGATGCGCGGGATCGACCGGGCCGCAGGCTGCGTGGTCATCGTGCGTCCGGATCAATACGTGGGTCACATCCTCCCACTGCATGCCCGCGACGACATGACGGCGTATTTTGCCGGCGTCCTGCGAGCGCGCAACTGATCCGCCGACGCATCACAACTATCGGCCGGATCGCCGACGACGAAAACCGGCCCCTGCTTCCAGGCGAGCTAACGACCCCAAGCCGAGGTCGATCGATGTCAGCTTTCTTTATCTCGGCGCGGAAGCTAGTGCCTAAGAAAATGTATCGGGTGTATCGGTTGCGTTGAGGATCGAGCCTGCAACCGCATCTCTGGCACATATCGCTGGATTCTGTTAACGACTCCAACTCCGTCCGGACACTCTAACGAACCGGCCGCTGGCTAAACACAATCAACTCCCTCCCGAGAGTTCGCGCCGCCATAGCTCACGACATTTTCATGCGGACCGGACGCAGTCACGGTAGAAAGAAAATTACCTCACGCACTGAGCGGACGCAGAGCCAAAAGAGGACAGCCGCAACTCCCGCTTCGACCGCAGTCCCCCAAGTGCCTGCCGCGAAGCGAAGGAGGATTGCCAGCGCAATGAACGAGACCGCTGCGGTCAAGCATGCGGACTCTGGCAACTCGTCAAACGTGCCGCGGCGTCGCCCCCGAACTCCTCGGGTCGCAAAATAAAAAAGTGGTGCGCACGTCGCCAAGATCGAGGCAGCCCAAGCCAACCACGAGAGGCGTGGGGCACGTAGGAACTGCACGAATACGACGGCCGCGCCCAAGATAAGCAGCATCGCGAGAAATCCGAAAACCCAGGCTGCAAAGACAGGCCGGACAATTGATCGAGCTTCGACGTGGTCGATTTGCACGGTTAACGAAGGGCCGCTTCGGAGGTATTTTCGCAGCGCTCTCGAACGTCCAGAAGTGGCCGTACCCTGCCGAAGGGTAGGTGGTTCGGAAAATTTCTGCAATCGACCGCATCGCGGCCATTGCTTCGCATTGCCGTTAGCGGGCACCTCGCGGCAAACCCGACCCGAAGCAGCGATCTCGGCAGTCGCAAAGCTGACGTACGAAGCAGCAAGAGCGGACACCACTAGTCATCTGCGGCTGGACGCTTCGGAGCAGCCAAGTCGAGCGACCCCGTGGCAGACCCAGCGCCTCGCGTACTGACTGGCAAACAGCGCTGCGCAAGGAAGCAGGTGCGCTAAAATTAAAGCTCCACCGATCGTCCAGCTTCGAGAGTGCGGCGAAGATTGCAGGCTCGCGCCACAGGGAGAAAGGCCATGGCGAAACCGGAAATCATCGGGTCCCTACGGTCGACCTACACGCGCGCCGTGTGCATGGTCTGCGAGGAGAAGGCGATCGAGTACGTGCTGACGGAGAGGCCGCTTCACGCGCCCGAGATCGCTGCCATCCACCCCTTTGGCAAGATGCCGGTGTTGCGTCACGGCGATTTTGAGCTCTTCGAATCGAAGGCCATCGCAACCTATCTCGACCGCAGCTTCCCAGGCCCTTGTGTCTTTCCGTCCGATCCACGCCTGGCAGCGCTCACCGAGCAGTGGGTCTCGCTCGTCAACACGGTAATCGACCGCACCCTCATTCGGACATATCTCTTCGCGTATATCGCCCCGAAGACCGCTGATGGGCGGGCAGACCGAGAGGCGATAGACGCCGTCATGCCGGCGTTGCGCGAGCAGATTGGGGTTCTTGACAAGGCGGTCGCAAAGAGCGGCTATCTTGTCGACGATCAGTTCACCTTCGCCGATATCAACTTGCTACCTATCCTATATCGCATCCGGCAATTCCCGGAAGGCGCGCAGACTCTCGCCGCGGCGACGCATCTTGCCGACTATTACGACCAGCACGCGGCACGGCAGAGCTTCGAGCGCACCACTCCGCCCCCGGGCCCACCGCGCCGGTCAAAGCCGAGTTAGCGCAAATCTCTTAGCACTCGATCCATGATCGGCAGCACGACGCGGGGCCGAGGCGCGCTCTTGGTCCGTAGCAGCCGTGGACAACCGTGCAAGACGTGGCTGCTCCGAAAAAATGAGTCGCTTGCAGCCTCTGCCACCTTCCACGAGCAATTTGCAATACAGGATGGCCGAGTTCCGCAGCGCGCTCACTCGCGCGCCTTACTTCCTCCACCGCTCCAGCCAAGTCGACTAATACCCAGCCTATCTCGCCGGCGTCATGTCCGTTACCCAGTACTCGGGCTGCTCTTCGCCCTCTTCACCCTCATACTTGAGAGGCGTGTTCTCTTCTGTAGCAAGGCCGAACATGACGAAAGAGGTCGTATCCTGAAAGTATTATTTAGGAGCCGCGCTGGCTGGTTGCGGGCCAAAGAAATCAACGCGAATGAAAATCCTCGGCTCAATACCGGGCATGGTCTTCTGAGGATCTGCAAACGTCACCAGTTAGTACGTGCGTCCAATGACCAGGAAACTCGGATCCATATATCGCGAGTGTCCGCTTTTATGAGGACTCATTTGTCAAGTCCCTTGTGATGCTGGCTCGAGTTCATCGGTGTTCATGGCGGCACTCGCAGCCTATTGGCCGGCGTTACTTCGCGGTTGCACCTTGATCTTCGGTCGGGGCGTTGTGAGCGTTCGAGCCAGAGCTCGGACGAACTTCTATCCGTGCCGGAGCATGGGTCCGGACACCACATACCGTATGCGCGCAAAGCGCTCTGGGAAACCCCCGTTAGCGACGCGCCCCATCTAATCGAACGGTCACCGTCTGATGACCCGCGGTCACTTCGGGCGTGTCGACCTGTGATCATGATGTTGCAATGCATGCCAGTTGTGCAATTGGCTCGATTCGTTACGCGTCAAACGTCGACTGTCTTGAGCGTTGCTCCGGCCGGAACCTCACCGTGCTCGACGTAGCGCCACAGCGCAATGGCCAGGCGCCGCGCCAGCGCAACGATGCCGACGCGCCGCGAGCGCTTGCCCGCGATGCCAAAGCGCTGGGCAAACCATTGGCTCATGGCGCTGTCGGGCTGGAACTTCAACCACCTCCAGGCCAGCTCCACCAGGAGCGCTCGCGCTCGCTTATTGCCCGCTTTACTGATCCCTTGTTCGTGTTCCAAGGTGCCACTGGCGTAGGGTGTGGGTGTCAAGCCCAAACACCCGGCGACCTCCCGTCGGTTGGCAAATCGGCGCCAACCGAATATCTCCTTATCCAGAATCCAGGCGCCGCGTGGTCCGATCGCCCGAAGCCGGGCCAGCTGGGCCACGATCGGATGCGCTCCTTCGGCCACCTCGTGGCGCCGCTCGGTCTCAAGAGCACTCAGCTGCTGCTTAACCAATTCCAGACGCGCGTACTCGCGTTCGATCTCGGCGCCAAGCAGCGGCGGTACCCGCGTACGATGGCTACTCCACCACGTCTGCCAGCTGCGCACCCCTCTGCCCACAGGGCCCACAGCCCCTCAACAATTGTTAAAGAAGAGAACCTAAACAAACCATACAAGTATCTTTAGCCAAAACTAAACTCGATGCTCACAGGCCCGCTCCTGGCCGTCTGGCGACGATAGCAACCTGCCTCAAACCGGACAAGATCCGCGAAGGGGACGTACTAGAGGCGAACGACCGGCCCCTTGCCGACATTCAGCTATGTCCGCCATCTGGCGGTCACAGAAAACAATCGAAGCCCGCGATGTTTGACTCTGTCAATGAGTGTTGGGCCTTGGACCTGTTGAGAGTCAGCGCAGCGCGATCGAGTGTCTTCAACGCCTCCTTATCGATCTCTTAGCCCTCGTGAAAGTCGGCGGCATGCCTCGCGTTCCCATCAAGACTGGAACTGAAGAGACCCAATGGATCCTCTAGGGCCGCACCTTTGGCGAAGGTTTTCTTCACGACGTTCTTGCAAGTCTTGACCGTGCGGATCAA
>DASPWJ010000057.1:0-3289 GCA_035621895.1 Burkholderiaceae bacterium
AAGATGCAGCCGGCAAGGCGCTCGTCCAACTGAAACACCCACGCACGGCTGCCCTGTGCCGAGCGCAGCACCTCGCCCATGGGCACCGAGGGCAAGCCTTGCAGCCATGCAATTCCATCGGCGACGCCAATGACGGTGCCAACCTCCTCGATCGCAAGCCCGATCTCGGACACCGTCAAGTTGCCTCCTCAGCGAAGGCATCGACCCCGCGGCGCAGGCTCGCCTCAAGCGAGTATCCGGGCAGGTGCACGCAAATCCCAGCCAGCAAGCCCGGGTCGATGCGCCACTGGGTGCGTGCAACCTGACCCATCAGCGTGCCGATCTGCGTTTCCACACGTTCGCGCAGCTCCGGTGGTGGCGCATAAGCGGTCGTTACGTCGACCATGGGGGCGCCTTCGTGGCGCTGCGCCCAGCCGTCGCGCAGTGCAACCCGAGCATCTTGCGATTGCTCGGCAAGCTCAGCGAGAAACAATTCCATGACCGCTGCTTCGATCGAGGGCGCTGCAAGTCGCCGCAAATATTGAGCAACGAAGCTGGCCGCGCGCCGGCGCAGCTCGCGCTCTTCTTGCTGCCGAGTCCTCATCTGTTCCTGCTCAAGCCGTGCGCGCGCTTTTTCCCGTTCCGCATCAAGCTCATGGCCAAGCTCGGTAAATTGCTTTTGCCGCTGCGCGGCCATTTCATTGGCCAGATCGCGCTCGGCGGCGTCCCGCCGCGCCGCAAGCGCTAGGCGCTGCTTTTCAAGCTCGGCCGCTCGTGTATCAAGCGCCGCGCTACGCTTTTGCAGCTCCTCGCGCAGGTTCGTGGCTGCCTGGGCTCGCGCGGCCAGGGCCGATCTCACCGGTTTGTACAAAAAACGCGTCAAAAGCCAAAGCAGCACGAGAAAGTTGACGATCTCCAACACGAAGGTGGTGACGTCCAGTTCCATGCCGTGCACTCCTATTTGAGCAAATACTCAAGCAGCGGATTGCGAAACAAAATGATCAGCGCAATCACTAGGCAGTAAATTGCCAGCGACTCGATCATTGCCAAGCCGATGAACAAGGTGCGGCTGATCGAGCGCTCGGCCTCGGGTTGACGCGCCAGCGCCTCAAGCGCCGCGGAAATCGCGCGCCCCATGGCCAGAGCGGGGAAAAACACCCCTAAGGCGATGGCCAAAGCGGCCACCACGGTGGAAACCATACTGAATAGATGTAAATCGCTCATAGGAGTTCCTAAGTACTAGAAGAAGACTCGATAGCCGGTTCGCCGCTTTCCGACCGATGTCTGTGGCTGATCTCTAGGGCACTGCCGATATAAATCAGGGCGAGCATGCCAAAGATATACGCCTGCACGAGCGCCTCGATGACATGAAGCAAAAGCAATGGCACGGGCACCAGCAGGCCAGCCACGAGAAGAACCAGCAGGGCGGCCATCTGCAGGCTCATCATGTTGCCAAAGAGCCGCACCGCGAGCGCGACTGTGCGGGTGACTTCGCTGATCAGGTGAAATGGCAACAGGATCGGATTGGGTGCAAGGTAGTGCTTAAGGTATGCAGCCCAACCCGCGGCGCGCACACCGTAGACGTGCACGGCGACAAATACGATTATCGCCAGCGCACTGGTTACTGACAGATCGCGTGTCGGCGACGATAGCCCGGGAACGAGGCCAAGCAGATTGGAGAACACGATGAATAACCACAGGGTGCCGACAAAGGGCAGCACGTTGTGCACATCCTCGGGCGGCACAACCTCCGCCACTGCATCTTGCATCAATGTGTAAACGGCTTCCACCAGCGCTGGGGGCTCACCGCCGCGACGGGCCATCCGCTGCCAAAACCAAAGCGCTAACGCGACAAGTAGCACGGAGACCAGCACGGACATAAACAGCGGCTCGCGGATAACCAGTGCGTGAAACCGCCACCAGACGTCGGAGTTGATACCGCTCACTACTCCGTCTCCTTGAAAAAGCGATAGACGTTATAAATGCCAATTGCCAAGCCCAGTAACAACAAATTGATAGTCCAGCGCACCGAATAGCCGGGCGATTGCTCGTCGATCCAGCGTCCTAAGTAGGCGCCAATCACCAGTGGCACGGCCAGAAGCAGCCCCGCCGTGCCGCCGGCAAGCAGCATGCCTAGCACGCCGGCACGTCGGGCCTTGCGTAGGCGCCGGATCTGCCGCGGCAGTGTCTGACGTAAATTCTCGTCGTCCTGGCTCATGTCTGGGTTTGCGAAAGCTGTTGCATGCGCTTGTAAAAGGCCAGGTCGAGCCGCTCTCGACTCTCCCTCGTACTGACCCGCAGCATGCCCTCGCGCTCAAGCAGTTCATCGAGCTGCGTTTGCAGCAACTCGGGTTCGTCACCATGCAAAAAACGCCGGCTGACGATGCGTACCTGTGTTCTGCGACCGGCCCCTGGCGAGCAGCTCAACAGGCCCCCGACGCAGGCGCCATAGGACCAGCTGATCTTACTTGCCTCACGGTAACGAAACAGTCCAGGTTCGAGCACCGTCACCAGGGCGTCATGCCCGGGCAACAGTCCAAACTGCCCGGACGCATCGGCTGCGACGATGCTTGTTACGTCTTCGATGCACGTGCTGCTGGTGCCATCGAGCAAGATCAGGCAAAGCGCAGCATCGCTCATGACGGCATGGCCCCCAGCATATAGCACGCGTCTTCAGCCAGCGCGTCGTACGCGCCGTCCAGAAAACGCTCGCAGTCGGCAAGCGTCACTTCCAGCGGCACGGATACGCCGGCCAGACCGGTATGGTCGGCTGTAACGAAAAACGGTTGCGTAAGATAGCGCTGCAAACGTCGGGCGCGTTGCACGATACGCCGGTCGTCGACCGATAGCTCTTCGACGCCAAGCATTGCAATGATGTCCTCGAGTTCCTTGTAACGCGCAAGGTGCTCGCGTACTGCCGCCGCGATTCCATGGTGGCGCTCGCCCACAAGGCGCACGTCCATCATCCGACTGCTTGAGGCAAGGGGATCCACAGCAGGGTATATGCCGCGCGCAGCCTGGGTGCGTGAGAGCACAACGATCGCGTCCAAATGGGCCTGGATCGCGGCGATCGAAGGATCGCTCATGTCGTCGGCCGGCACGTAAACCGCTTGAACTGCAGTAATCGCACCCTTGGCCGTTGAGAGGATGCGCTCCTCAAGGCTTGCCACCTCGGTGAGCAATGTTGGTTGGTAACCGACGCTCGAGGGCATGCGCCCGAGCAGACCTGAGATTTCCGTGCCCGCTTGCACAAAGCGAAACAAATTATCCATCAGAAACAGCACTTCGCCTCGACCGCAATCGCGCAGCG
>DASPWJ010000058.1:0-4076 GCA_035621895.1 Burkholderiaceae bacterium
GCGGGCTGGAGCGGCTATGCGGCGCACGTCGAGCGCGCCATTGCGGTCATCGAAAGCGTCAAAGGCCGTCTGCTTAAGCATGGGTGGACGGCGGTCAATGAATCTCCTCTAGCAGTGCTGTGCGTGCTTCCGCCGGCGGGCTCTCGTCCTGTGCGCGAGATCGTCGCGCGGGTCTTGGCCGCGGGCCGTGCTTGGGTGGCGCCTGCCGCCTTCGAAGGACGCGACGTGCTGCGCATCTGCGCGACGCACGGCGAAACAAGCGTGCAGGACGTTGAGATTCTTGTCGATGCGCTGCAGGCCGCCCTGTAAGAGCGTTGCGGCTACGCGCTGCGCTTTGACCGCTTAAGTAGCGTCGGCTGGTGGCACGTCGGGCGCGGTCAGGCGCCCTACCAGCTCTTCAATGGAAGCGATGGATCGGAAATTATCGGGGGTGATCTGGGTTTGCGGGATCGTGATGTCGAACTCGGCTTCAACTGCAAGCATGAGGTTGACCATATTGATCGAACTCATGCCGATGTCGGCCAGGCGCTCATTGACGGGTATGGGCTGCGGCGTGCGCGTCGGGCCCAAAATGTCCATAACCAAGCCCATCAGGCGATCGCGCGCCGTGCGCTTACCGCTATCCATCATATGGCACCCCCCCAAGCTGTCGGCAATGATACCGATTTGCGCGCCGAGCGTTGGGAATACCGATGCGTGGTAATAAAGGAAAGCCAGTTTTTATACAGCTGGATGGCCGTGGGACGCCAGCAATTGACCAAAAGGGAGCTAAGGCTGGTCCCCGGAAAACTTGCAAGGAGTGCTTCGCTGCGGCACGACATCGCCTGATCCCGAAACGCAACGAGCGTCGCAAGGGCAGCGGGCGGACAGTAGGCGCAGGGCAGCGTTGGGTAGTGTTCCTGCTGGCCGGCCAAATAGCGCCCGATGTCGCGGCGATACTCCTTAAGTAATGTGCAGTCCTCATATTCCGGATGCCCCTGCAGGAACACCATGAGGCTGCGGCCTTGCTTCACAAAGATATCGGCACCCGCTTGCTCCGATTGGCTAAGCAGCTCGTAGCCGGCGGTGACCAAATCCGCAAGCGGCAAATCGTTCCATCGCGAGTGCGGCGTTCGAATCGTCGCACCCAATCCGACCATCAGATCATGACCTGCTGTCACCTTGTACTCGAAGATTCCGCAGCATTTTTCTTCGAGTCTTCGACGCTTAACGCCATCAAAATGCAAAACAGCGGCGTGCGCCGCAAGGCAGGACCAGATGCTTGACGTCGTGTTTTCCTGCGCCCACTCCAGTACGCCCACAAGCCGCGGCCAGTACGGCTCCTGATCTAACTGGGCCGCCTTGGGTTCGGTGCCCGTCACAATGAGTGCATCGAGTCCCTCTTGCAGCAACTCCTCGATGGGCCAATAGGCGTTTTGGATTCGTGCCTGCGCTACCCAAGAGCGCGGCACCTCAGGCAACGTTGAGTAGCGAAGGTGCACCGGCAAAGAATCTGCGGCGGCTTCAAGCAAACTTGAGAACTGAGACTCGGTCGCATCCAATGCCGCGTCCGGCATATTGTTGATGAGACCGATAACGATTTCGCCGGCCCCAGCGCAGGCACGAAAAGCCCTTGCCGTTGCTGATGTTTCCTTCCCCGGTGGTGCGTCAATTTGTAGCGGCATGGGCGCTTCCTTAGCGCGCAACTGCACAAATTTGGGTGTTGCGCTAACGCCAACTTGGTATATTTCTCTAATCCAGTGTAGCATTAACTTGGTAGTTTTTTCCGCATTCTCCTCTGGCGAGTTTCCCCTATGTGGTGTTATCCAGACGATCTTCGCGTGGCTGTACGACGGCCGTAGGCACATACCAACGCTTTACTCATGGTTATCGTCCGCATCGTTTTCTGAATCAATCGGTTAAAGGGCAAAACAGATGAACAGGCAAACCAGCACGGCCACCGTAACCCGGCTCGCCGATGTAAACCCCAAAGATATGAAGTCCCGTGCGCAAGCAGCTGCTGCCGTTGCCGCAAAAAATTCGGAATCGGTTGACGCCACAGCGCGTTTTCCAACAGAGGCCTTCGATGTCATTCGCGAACAACGGCTGCTGGGCATCATGGTGCCGACATCGCTCGGTGGAGAAGGTGCGAGCCTGGGGGATGTGACGGACGTTTGCTACCAGCTTGCGCAGGCCTGCGCATCGACGGGCATGATTTACGCGATGCACCAGGTAAAGGTTGCGTGCCTGGTGCGCCATAACCAAGGCAGTCGCGCTGTGGAAGGCATCTTGCGACGCTTGGCGGCGGAACAGCTGCTGCTCGCTTCTTCCACCACCGAGGGCCAGGCAGGCGGTAACGTGCGCGCCAGCGAGGCCCCGGTCGTATGTTCCGGTGACACATTTACTTTGGAGCGGCGCGCTACCTGCATTTCTTATGGCGCGCAGGCCGATGGCATTGTCACGACTGCTCGCCGTTCGCCCGACGCTGCCGCGTCCGACCAAGTGCTCGTTGCCGTCCTGAAAAACAATTACACGCTCGACAAGCTCCAGGGGTGGGACACACTCGGAATGCGAGGCACCTGCAGTGATGGCTACCTACTCAAAGCCTCGGGGTCGCGCGATCACATCCTTCCCGTGCCATATGAAAAGATTCACGTCGAGACGATGGTTCCGACCGCGCACCTGTGCTGGGGCAGCGTCTGGGCGGGCATCGCCACGAGTGCCACTGCGCGGGCTCAGTCTTTCATCCGCCACGCGGCGCGCCACGGTAATGGTCAGTTGCCGCCTGCGGCAGCGCACTTCACCAAGGCGATGACAACGCTGCGCACGCTGCGCGGGCTCATATCTTCGGGCCTGGCCAACTACGAGCGCGTGATGCACGATGAAAAGGCGATGGCATCGCTCGAGTTTCAGTCAATGATCACGCTCACGAAAGTGGAAGCGTCGGAGTTGGCGCTGAAGACCGTCATGGACGCCATGCGTGCCTGCGGATTGTCGGGCTATCGCAACGACAGCGAATTTAGCATCGGTCGGCATCTGCGCGACGTGCTCTCCTCGCCCATCATGATCAATAACGACCGCATCCTCGCGAATCTGGCCACTCCCGCTTTAATGACCGCCATACCGCAGTCGTTGCAGGGCTAATTCCTCGGAGCGTGTTATGACTAGCATCGCAGCACAGGCCGCAGACGTGGCCAACGATCCGCTGGAGCACATCGGCGCGGGATTGTTCCGGACTTTGGGCGTGGACGGGGTTTATGCCCGAACAGCCTTGTATGAGCGCGTACTGAATCGACTCTCGGCGTTTATTTCGCGCGAGCGCGATCCACGTGCTGAGGTTCTGAGTTTCCCGCCGGTGATGAGTCGCCACCAGTTGGAGAAGTCTGGCTACCTTAAGAGCTTTCCCAACCTGCTTGGTTGTGTCTGTGCGCTGCACGGCAGTGAGAGCTCGATACGCGCCGCGGCCAGCCGCTACGAGACGGGCGAGGACTGGACAGATGCGCTTGCGGCCTCGGACCTGGTGTTGTCACCCGCTGCCTGCTACCCGGTATATCCGCTGGTAGCGAGCCGCGGTCGGCTGCCGCGCGGCGGCCTGATATTTGATATCACGGCCGACTGTTTTCGCCGCGAACCTTCCAAGTCCCTGGACCGCTTGCAATCCTTTCGCATGCGCGAATACGTTCGCATCGCCTCGGCCGAAGAAATAACGGATTTTCGCCAGAAGTGGATGGAGCGCGCGCAGCGCCTGGCCAACGAGCTGGGCCTGCCGCACAAGCTTGATGTAGCGAGCGATCCGTTTTTTGGCCGTGTCGGCCAAGTCATGGCTGTCGCCCAACTGCAACAGTCGCTGAAATTCGAGCTGCTCATTCCCTATCACGCGACTGCCACTCCTACCGCCTGCATGAGCTTTAATTACCACCGCGACCACTTCGGGCAGACGTGGGGGATAAGCACCGAGAACGGCGAGCCGGCACACACCGGATGCGTGGCCTTCGGCATGGATCGGCTGACGGTTGCGCTATTTTGTGTTCATGGGCTGGACCTGAACAAGTGGCCCGTTTCGGTGCAGCAGGCGTTGGAGTTATAAAGTAGCGCCG
>DASPWJ010000059.1:0-46355 GCA_035621895.1 Burkholderiaceae bacterium
TAGGGCGGCCCGAGAGACACACGATCAGCGAGGCCATGGACCAGTGGGAGCGGTCCGGTGCCACGGCGCTTCGCAGTTGGCAGCGAGACATGCGCTACAAAGCTGCGGTCGTACGAACGCTTGCGGGGGATCGTGATATCGACGAACTGCCAACGCTTTCTGAGGAAATCAAACGCTGGGGAGTTGAGGCGCAGGCCTCTGTGGTCAATATAAACAGGCACCTGGCGATCGTGCGACGACTTGGCAACCTCGCGGAGCGTTGGGGTTGGACTGACAAGCCTCTTGGACGTCGCGTGCAACTACTACCAGGCGAACGGCCTCGAGATATGCGACTGCAGCCTACGCAGCTTCGAAAACTCCTTAAGCACGCGGATTCGCGACTGGCTGATTTGGCCTTATTTCTTACGCTCACGGGCCTTCGGCGATCTGAGGCGCTGCGCCTAACTAAGGATGACATCCGCGGAAAGGCCGTGCACGTTGATCACCGCAGTAAGTCTGGTCGGCCTAGAGTAATACCGCTGACGCCAGAGGCCGCGAAAATCGCGCGCAAATCGGTTCCCTTCAATCTTCAAGCGAGCAACGTGACGCGACTGTGGAACGCGGCCAGAAAAGCAGCTGGCATGCCCGAGTTGCGGCTGCATGATCTTCGTCATGCGTTTGGCTCCTGGCTTATAGAGCGCGGTGCGGCTCCATCTGTTGTGCGCGACTTAATGGGACATTCCAGTTTGGCGGTGACTAGCCGCTATGTGCAGGCGGCACCAGAAGGGGCCGCCCGGGCTGTCCGCTTACTCTCCGCGCGGGGCTGGCGTGGGGCTGGACAGCCTGCTAAGCGGGTCAGAAGGGGAAAATAATACGAGTATAAGTAATTGATTTCATTGGCGGAGAGGGTGGGATTCGAACCCACGGTACGGTCACCCGTACGCCTGATTTCGAGTCAGGTACATTAGACCACTCTGCCACCTCTCCGGGTGATTTGCCGGCCAACCGCAAGACCGAGCGGCAGGCGAGAATCGCTAGCGTTGATGTCTTTCTGAAGCGTTGCGCGCGCGATTGCGCCAGCTTTCTCCTTTTGCGTTTTGCGACGTCGAAAGACCTAATCGGGTCGCTTTAGCGCTTAACAGCGCAGCGATCGTCGACGCTGCGCGAGACTGCACAAAATTTTATCAAACCGCGCGCGGCACCAGCCGTTCGAGTCCGTCCATATACGGGCGCAACGCAGAAGGAATGCTGACCGAGCCATCTTCGTTCTGGAAATTCTCCAGAACTGCAATCAGTGTACGGCCGACGGCAAGGCCCGATCCATTAAGCGTGTGCACAAAGTCGATCTTTCCCTGCGCGGTGCGAAAACGTGCTTGCATGCGCCGAGCCTGGTATCCCTCGCAGTTCGACACGGAGGAAATCTCGCGATAAGTCTGCTGCGCGGGCAGCCATACTTCCAGGTCATACGTCTTGGCGCTGCCCGCTCCCATGTCTCCAGTGCACAGCAGCACCACGCGGTAAGGCAATTCGAGTCGGCGCAAAATATTTTCGGCGTGCCCGACCATTTGCTCGAGCGCGTCATACGAGTAGTCCGGGTGGGCAATCTGCACCATTTCGACCTTGTCGAACTGGTGTTGTCGGATCATCCCGCGCGTGTCCTTTCCGTACGAACCGGCTTCGGAGCGAAAACACGGCGAGTGCGCCGTGAGTCTGATCGGCAAATCGGCCTCGCGGAGAATTTGATCGCGTACCAGATTGGTGAGCGTCACTTCCGATGTGGGTATGAGATACAGCGGCTCGCCAGCGCCCTCCTCGCCGCCGCGCTCGACACGAAACAAATCCTGCTCAAACTTGGGTAGTTGTCCCGTGCCGGTAAGAGTATCTGCAGTCACGAGGTATGGCGTGTAGCACTCCGTGTAGCCATGCTCAAGTGTCTGCGTGTCAAGCATGAACTGGGTAAGCGCGCGATGCAACCGTGCGGCGCCTGCCTTGAGCACCGCAAAGCGCGCACCCGAGAGTTTGGCAGCCGCCTCCAGATCCAGACCAAGTCCGGCGCCGACATCGACATGATCTCGCACCGGGAAGGAAAACTCGCGTGGTGCACCCCAACGGCGCACTTCAATGTTGTCTTCGCTCGATGCGCCGACTGGCACCGAGGGATGAGGAAGATTAGGTACCCCAAGCAGCAGGTCCTGCAAACGGACCTGCACCTCGGTCAGCCGCGCCTCAAGGCCCTTGAGACGGTCGGGGAGCTGTGCAACCTCCGCCATCACCGCCGAGGCATCCTCGCCACGCGATTTGAGTATTCCGACCTGTTTGGACAGTGAGTTTCGCCGCGCCTGCAAATCCTCCGTGGCAGCTTGGACCTGCTTGCGTTCCTGCTCTATTGCCGCAAATGCGGCGACGTCAAAAGCAAAAGGCCGCGTGCGCAGCCGGTCGGCTACCTCTTGCGCGTTTTTGCGCAACAAATGGATGTCAAGCATCGCGATCGTTCCTGGTCGCTTTTGGAGTCGTAATTCCCTGGCGCAAGGGACGCGCCGAAACCGCCACATTATGGCGCTATGTCGTGCCCTTTGAGCCCGCAGCCCCGCGGTTGAGTTCTCGAATCTCCTGCAAGCGCTCGCCAATGCGCTGCTCAAATCCTCGGCCCGTCGGCTCATACCAGTTCTGCGGTTGAAGACCGTCGGGTAAATAGGTTTCCCCCGCGGCAAACGCGTCTTGCTCCTCGTGCGCATACCGGTAGCCCTCACCGTAGCCTAGCTCACGCATCAGCCTTGTGGGCGCATTGCGCAGCCGCATTGGCACTGGCCGGGAGCCGTCGGCGGCGACAAACGCTTTGACCGCCCCAAAGGCCTTGTAGACCGCATTGGACTTGGGCGCCATCGCGAGGTAAACGATGGCCTGCGCCAGGGCAAGCTCCCCTTCGGGGGACCCCAGACGCTCGTAGGCCTGCGCAGCCTCCAGCGTAAGCTGCAAGGCACGAGGGTCGGCCAACCCGATGTCCTCAGTGGCCATTCGTATCGCACGGCGCGCGATGTACAGTGGATCGGTGCCGCCGTCTAACATGCGCACCATCCAGTACAGCGCGGCGTCAGGATCCGAGCCGCGCACCGACTTGTGCAAGGCGGAGATTTGGTCATAGAAGTTCTCGCCACCCTTGTCGAAGCGACGCAGCGTAGCGGGTAAGGTCGCACGCAAGAATTCGACATCAACCGAGCGTTTGGCTTGTTCGGCAGCCGTCGCGAGAACTTCCAGTGCGTTGAACAAGCGCCGGGCATCGCCATCAGACAGCTCCACAAGCATCTTGCGAGCGGCATCGGCAATCTGCAAGTCGGGGTAATGGCGCACGCGCGCCGTTTCGAGTAAGTGGGCCAAATCTTCAGTCGTTAGCGGTTCGAGTACATAGACGGCGGCGCGCGAAAGCAACGCACCGACCACTTCAAACGACGGATTTTCGGTCGTTGCGCCAACGAAAATGAAAAGTCCTGACTCCACGTGCGGCAAGAAGGCGTCTTGCTGCGCCTTGTTAAAGCGATGCACCTCGTCAACAAATACGACGGTCGCCCGTCCCGTGCGTGATCGCGTGGCCTTGGCCCGCTCGACCGCATCGCGTATGTCTTTAACGCCTCCCAATACCGCGGAGACCGCGATAAAGTCCAGGCCAAAAGCGCCGGCCATCAATCGCGCCAGGGTCGTTTTGCCCACGCCCGGTGGACCCCACAGGATCATCGAATGCGGTTGACCTGACGCGAAAGCAGTGCGCAGCGGCCCCCCCGGGCCAAGCAGATGCCGCTGGCCGACGACCTCATCTAGATGCTTCGGGCGCATCGCCTCGGCAAGAGGAACGTGCTCCAACTCGCGCTCGGGCGCCCGTGCATCGGAAGCTGGCGGACTTCGGTCCGATGCAGATGGCGCATCAAGGAACAAATCGCTCATTGTTCCTCCAGCACATCCACCCCGGGCGGGGGCGTGTAGTGGAAACGCTCGCTGGACAAAGCGAGGTTTCGCTGCAGGTGATCAAATGCTAGTTGCGTCGATTGGCCAAAGCTGTCACGCAGCTGCATTGCCACTGGCATGCCATCGTGAAAACCTATTCGGATCGATGCAAACAGCGAATCTTTCGCATTTGGCGTTGCGCGGACCCAGTCAATACCGTCCGTCGCGCCGTCGTTTTGCACTTTGAAGTCGCGTTCAAAGTCATTGGAGCCAAATAGAATCGACGCCGGCGATGCCGGCAGCGCACCGGCGAGTTTTTTTACCGTCACCTGGTTCAAGTCTTTGTCGTACAGATACAGATGCTCGCCATCGCTTACGATGAGTTGCTCGTAGGGGCTGCTGTAGGTCCAGCGAAATCTCCCCGGTCGAAGAAATTCAAAGCTGCCGTGCGAAAGCTCCCAAACCCCTGCTTTACCGCTATTAGAGGGGCCCGCGCCTTGGCGTTGACTTTGCTGGGTAAACTCACCACGCGCGCTCGTAGTCTGCGCAAGAAACTGGCGCAACTGGTCGATCGGCTCGGCACGAACTTGCGCTGCTACTTGCGCCAGGCCCAAGGCCGCCAGCGCTAGGGCGCGGTAATAGCCCCTCACATAGGCTCCCGCGCCGGACCGAGAATCTCCCGGTTGCCGTTGGCCTGCATCGCCGAAACCAGTCCCGCCCGCTCCATGTCCTCAAGCAGGCGCGCCGCTCGGTTATAGCCGATGCGCAAATGGCGTTGCACCAACGAGATCGATGCCCGCCGCTGCTTAAGCACGATTTCCACGGCCTGGTCGTAGAGCGGGTCGGCCTCGCCTTCGAGTTTGGCAACCCCGCCCTCGCCAGCTGCTTCGGGGGCATCGAGCACTCCTTCCAGATACTGGGGACTTCCCTGCTTGCGCAGCGCATCGACAACGCGGTGTACCTCAGCGTCGGAAACGAACGCGCCGTGCACACGCATGGGCATACCGCTGCCGGCGGGAAGATAAAGCATGTCGCCTTGTCCCAAAAGCGATTCGGCACCCATTTGGTCGAGTATCGTGCGCGAATCAACCCGGCTTGACACCTGAAACGCGATGCGGGTGGGTATGTTGGCCTTGATGAGCCCCGTGATAACGTCGACGGACGGTCGTTGGGTTGCCAAGATAAGGTGCATACCCGCAGCGCGCGCCTTTTGCGCAATGCGGGCAATCAACTCCTCGACCTTCTTGCCGGTCACCATCATCATGTCGGCCAACTCGTCGATGACCACGACGATCACGGGCAAGGTTTCCAGCGCGGGCGCCGACTCTGATTCTTCGGCAAACGGGTTGGCAAGAGGTTCGCCACGCTCGATTGCCTCAGCGATTTTCTGGTTGTAGCCGTGTAGGCTGCGCACCCCAAGCTTGCTCATCAAACGATAGCGCCGATCCATTTCGGCCACACACCAGTTCAGTGCATGCCCGGCCTCACGCATGTCGGTCACAACCGGGGCGATGAGGTGCGGAATGCCCTCGTAGGCGGAGAGCTCCAGCATCTTCGGATCGATCATCAGCAAGCGCACCTGCGAGCGATCGGATTTATACAAGATCGACAAGATCATTGCGTTGATGCCAACCGATTTACCCGAACCGGTGGTGCCGGCAACCAGCAGATGGGGCATGCGCGCAAGATCGACGACCACGGGTTTGCCCGCGATGTCTTTGCCAAGACCCATCGTGACCGGTGAATGGCTCTCGCCGTAAACGGCGGAGCCGAGGATCTCGGAAAGGCGAACAATCTGTCGGCGCGCGTTGGGCAACTCCAAACCCATCAAGTTCTTGCCGGGGATCGTCTCGACAACGCGGATCGAAACTAGGGACAAGGCGCGCGCAAGATCCTTGGCCAGATTAACAATCTGCGCGCCCTTGACGCCGATTGCCGGTTCGATCTCGTATCGAGTGATCACGGGACCCGGGTAGGCCGCGATGACTGCAACGTCGACGCCGAAGTCCTTGAGCTTCTTTTCTATGAGCCGCGAAGTAAACTCGAGCGTTTCGGTGGACACCGCCTCTGGACCCGCATCAGGTTCATCGAGCAAATCCAAAGCCGGCAGCCCGCTTGCAGCGGCCTCCGCAAAAAGCGGCACCTGACGTTCCCTTTGCTTGCGCTCGGACAGCGCCACCCGCGCGGTTTGCCGTTCGATGTGCACGGGCTCGTGCTCATCTAGGCGTTCACGCTGCGCAGCGAAAGTGGCCGCGCGCTCCTCCGATGCCGCTTCACCGATTGTTCGATCTTGCTCGGCCTCGCGTCGAGCCCGCGCCCAACCCACGACCGTCTCCAACGCGCCGCCGAGTCCTTCGGCAACAGCTAACCAGGAAAAACCAAATGCGAGACTTGCGCCGATGGCGCAGCCCGCGAGCAGCGCCACCGTTGCCCCAGTGATGCCAAGTGGAGCGAGGATCCAGGGGCCAAGACTCGAGCCGAGCAAGCCGCCGGCTGCGCCGGGCAATCTTCCGGCAAGCGACTGCAGGCGCAGGGATTCGAGCGTCGTCGCCGAAAGCAGCAGCAAAACAAATCCAGGTCCGCGCACCCAGCGCGAAAGCCTTGCCGCGGTTTGCGTGCGCCGATGCAGCCGAACAAATTCGCGCACAACCCAAGCGCCAACAAACAAAACCCAAAGACAGGCCGAGAAACCAAAGAGGAAAAACATCAAATCGGCCAGCCACGCACCCGCACTGCCACCCCAGTTGCGTACATGCACCGAGCTCGAGACGTTGGTAAATCCAGGGTCGTCGCGATGATACGAAAGCATTACGGCCGCCAGCGCGGCCACCAGCAATGCAAGGCCGATCCAGCGCGCCTCGGCCAGCAACCGGGCATTGCGGTCTATTGCCGGCGGCGCGGAAAAACCGCGTTCGCGCCTTGCCCGCCCCGCAGCCTCGCGCCGCTGCGCGCCAATATCCTCTAGCCCCTGCAAGCCCGGTCCGACAGCCATCTAGTGATTATAGGATCGACCTGGCCCGCCCCTGCGCTTTCAGCGCCCCGATCCTATAATCCGCGCTGCGCGACGGCCGCGCGAGCTTTGGAAAGGAAGTGCCATGTCCGAACCCAAGCATTGCCGGGTCCTGATCCTCGGTTCGGGGCCAGCGGGATACACCGCCGCCGTTTACGCGGCGCGCGCGAATCTCTCACCGGTCTTGATCACGGGTATGGCCCAGGGCGGCCAACTCATGACCACCACCGATGTCGATAACTGGCCCGCGGACGTAAGTGGTGTCCAAGGCCCGGATCTGATGCAGCGGTTTTTCGACCATGCCAAGCGTTTTGAGACGCAGATTATCTTGGACCACATCCAAAGCGTCGATTTGCGCGTGCGCCCCATGCAGCTGACCGGGGATGTTGAGCGTTACAGCTGCGATGCGCTGATCATCGCCACGGGCGCGTCGGCCCAATACCTGGGACTGCCCTCGGAACAAGCCTTCATGGGGCGCGGCGTCTCCGGTTGCGCAACCTGTGACGGCTTTTTCTTCCGTAACCAGCCGGTGTGCGTGGTTGGCGGGGGTAATACCGCGGTAGAGGAGGCACTGTATCTATCGAAAATTGCCAGCCTCGTGCATTTGATCCACCGGCGCGATCGCTTTCGCGCGGAACCCATCTTGGTCGATCATCTGATGGAGCGGGTTCGCACCGGCAACATTCGCCTGCACCTTTGGCAAAGGCTTGAGGAAGTCTTGGGCGACACCGACGGCGTTACCGGGGTGCGCATCGTGGACGTGCGCGATCAGAGTACCAAGGAATTGACCGTACAAGGCTGCTTTATTGCCATTGGTCATCGGCCGAACACCGAGATTTTCGCTGGACAGCTCGAGATGAAAAACGGCTACATCATCACACGCGGTGGCAGCGAAGGCCTTGCAACGATGACCAGTGTGGCCGGTGTTTTTGCCGCGGGCGACGTGCAGGATCACGTATATCGCCAAGCGATCACATCAGCCGGCACTGGCTGTATGGCTGCGCTTGACGCCCAGCGCTGGCTGGATGCGCAAACCGAACCGGCGGATCGCTCGTCATCTGCGATCGCCGCGTAAGGTGATGGCCTCCACGCTAGCAAGACACTAGCAGTTGGCGGCGCACAGCCTCGGGTCGTCTGCGCGGGGCGATGAAGCTTTAGGAACAATTGCCGGCTAGCTATACGGCGGCGTCGCCCGTTTCCCCGGTACGGATGCGAATAACCTGCTCGATCGCGTGCACAAAGATCTTGCCATCGCCGATCTTGCCGGTGCGCGCGGCGCGCGTAATGGCATCGATGGCGCGCTCGATCAGATCGTCTGCCACCACCGCCTCGACCTTGATCTTGGGCAGAAAGTCCACGACGTATTCGGCGCCCCGATACAGCTCAGTGTGCCCCTTCTGGCGCCCGAAACCCTTGACGTCCGTAACCGTAAGTCCCGTTACTCCGACTTCGGCCAACGCCTCGCGTACTTCGTCAAGCTTAAACGGCTTGATGATTGCGGTGATTAGCTTCACGGCCTTCTCCCAAGCGAACAGCCCCAGTTTACCCAACCGCGCCGCGCTTAGATAGGGACGAAGGCGCACCCTCGGCCGAAAATTCGTCATCATGAAAGCGGTTGGTGATCGGGTAGCGCCAATCCCGGCCAAATGCGCGGTGGGTTACGCGGATGCCCACCGGCGACTGCCGCCGCTTGTATTCACTTAACCGGATCATGCGGACAACCCGGCGTACCTGGGCCTCGGGATAGCCCGCCGCCACGATCTGCGCAAGGCTCTCGTCGTTTTCCATGTAGCGCTCGATGACCGCGTCGAGCAGATCGTAGGGCGGCAAGGAGTCTTGGTCGGTCTGGTTGGCACGCAGCTCGGCGCTGGGAGCGCGCTCGAGCACTCGCTGCGGAATGATCTCGGAGATCTGGTTGCGATACCGCGACAGGCGGTATACCAGTGTCTTGGTCAAGTCCTTGATTACGGCAAAACCGCCCGCCATGTCGCCGTAAAGCGTGCAGTAGCCTACCGCCATCTCGCTTTTATTTCCGGTGGTAAGGACGATGGAGCCCGTCTTATTGGACAGGGCCATGAGGATGATGCCGCGCGCCCGTGCCTGGATGTTTTCCTCGGTCGTATCCCATGGTCGACCGGCAAACTGCTCGGCCAAAACCCCAACAAACGCATCGAAGGCCGATGTGATCGGAATCACGTCGTACCGAACTTTCAAACGCTGCGCCATATCGCGCGCGTCCTCCAGTGAAATGTCTCTCGTAAATTGCGATGGCATCATGACCGTACGTACGCGATCGGCGCCAAGGGCATCGTGCGCCAAGGCTAGGGTCAGCGCCGAATCGATACCCCCGCTTAGCCCGACGATGGCGCCCGGAAAACCGTTCTTGTGCATATAGTCGTGCAGCCCTAGCTGCAGGGCCTGGTAGGCCTGGGCCTCAAAGGAAGCCGTGGCCGTGCAACTGCCGGCTTGCAGCACTCCATCGACAAAATCCACGAACAACAGGTGTTCGACGAACTCCGGAGCCATTGCCATCAGCTGGCCCTTCGCATCTAGTGCAAAGGATCCCCCGTCAAAAACTAACTCGTCTTGTCCCCCGACGAGGTTGGCATACACCAGCGCCAGACCCTGGCGGCAAACATTGTTGCGCATGACCTCCAGGCGCTGGGTCCGCTTTCCCAGATGAAACGGCGAACCGTTGGGTACCAACAGAACTTGCGCTCCCGCTGCGGCCGCGCACTGCGGTGCATACGGAAACCAAGTGTCCTCGCAGATGTTGATTGCAAAGCGCGTGCCGCGAATCTCAAACACAAAGGGCCGGTTGTCCGGCCGAAAGTACCGCTGCTCGTCAAATACGTCGTAATTGGGCAAGTCGTGTTTGCAATACGTTCCGGTGACCAAGCCGCGCGCCAAGACCGAAGCGCCGTTAAAACGCTGACCTTCGCGGGCAAGGGGGTGTCCCACAATGACGTGCAGCTTTGAAAATTGCGCCAGTTCCTGTGCCAAGCGCAGCAGCGCGGTGTCGGTTGCCTGAAAGAAGGAGCCCCGCAACAATAGGTCCTCGGGCGGGTATCCGGACACGGAAAGCTCCGGGGTAAGCAACACCTCGGCGCCCGCGCTCTCGGCTGCGCGCGCGGCTGCAACGATGCGCTTTGCGTTGCCCGCAAAATCACCGACCGTGCAGTTGATCTGCGCAACGGCCACGCGGACGAGCGAGTTCATGGCATCGTTTGCGTCATTGCGGAGGCGTACTTGCCCAAACAGCCGACAAGCAAGTCAGAGCACCTGGGCGCTGGGTTGCATCGTGGCCATCAGAAGGCGGGTTTGATGCTGGCCGCCTCATAGCGCGCCACCGCAGCGAGGATCTCTGCGCGCGCCGCATCCGCACCCGTCCAACCGACGGTCCGGACCCACTTGCCTGGTTCCAGATCCTTGTAGTGCTCGAAGAAATGCTGAATTTGGGCAAGGCGCTCGGGAGCCAAATCTTGCGGCGAGCGCCAATGTTTGTACCACGGCAAGACCTTGTCGATGGGTACTGCCAGCACTTTGGCATCGCCGCCACTTTCGTCCTCCATCGAGAGCACGCCCAGCGCGCGGCAGCGCACGACCACACCCTGATGCAGCGCAAATGGCGTGATGAGCAGAACATCGATTGGATCGCCGTCCTCTCCCAGCGTGTGGGGGATGTAGCCATAGTTGCAAGGGTAATGCATGGCCGTACCGATGAAGCGATCGACAAACAAGGCGCCGGTTTCCTTGTCGACCTCGTATTTGACCGGATCGGCATTCATGGAAATCTCGATAACCACGTTGAACTCGTCTGGCAGCGAATGCCCGGCACCAACCTTGCTTAAACCCATCGCGAACTCTCGGCTAATTGAATGTACGTGTGCGGCACCTTTTTCGCCGCGGGCTCATTGTAACGATTGACCCGTGCGCAGCCGCCGACCGTCTACAGGCTCGGCTCGCGCCGAAACCAGCGGCTACGCGGGCGCACCGGCACCTCGCCGAGCGCGGCAAAACCCAGCGCCGCTTCGCGATAGCACTGTGCCGCCCGCTCGGCGTCGCCTACGCTCTCGGCCAGCTCAGCCAAGGCAAGATGGGTGTCGGGATTGTTTTCCATCCGCTGGCTCTCCTCCAAATACGCCCGTGCCTTGCCCCAAAGCTGCGCGCGTAGACAGATCCGCCCTAAGCACCGCAACGCCGTGGCGCTGCGGCCGTGCTGCTGGATCCAGGCCTCGAGCTGCGCGATCGCAGCGCTTACGTTCAGGCCAGGGCATCGGCCGTATTCTTCGAGCAACCGCTCGTTCCAGTTTTGCCGCAAGCACTGCTCCAGCGCCCGAGCGGCGTCCTCGCCGCGACCAAGCCGGTTAAAGCACTGCGCCGCTTCTAACGCCAGATCGGGTGAATGCCGGTCGGTGGCGGGCACTGCGTTCCAAGTACGTGCCAGCGCCTGCGCGTCCTCGGCGCTCTCGCGCAGCAAACCACGATAGGCAAGTACCTTATAAGCGGCCGAGGCCGGCGCTGCGAGCCCGCGGTGCTTATCGAGCGCGCGCACGATACGTAGGGCTTCTTGCCAGTGGTTCGATTGCAGATGAGCAACCAGCGCGATGCGCATGGCGTGAATGTGACGGGCGCCGGCACCATGCAGCCGCTCGATGACTTGCAATGCGCGCGCATCGTCACGTTGCTCCGACCACATTTCCGCGCTCAAAACCAAGCGCGCCGTAGTCAGTTCAGGGTCGGATTCGGCACGCTCAAGCCATTGCTCGCGCCGCTCGTACTCCTGCATCCGGTGCGAGGCGCGCGCAGCAACCAGTGCTGCCAGCGCCGCGACCGGCGCGACAGACTGCGCCCGCTGTGCCGCGCGCTCGGCGCGCGCAAAGCGCCCCTCAAAAAGCGCTTTGAGCGCCTCGCGCAGTCCGCGCAGCGCACCTAGTTCGGAACGCCGCTCGCGGTACTCACGTACACGTTCGGGAAAATCACTGAGCCGCTGCGTCAACCGACCGGCGCGGTAGGTCAACCACAGCGCGAGGGCGAGCAGCAACAAGAAAAAATTGAGCGAAAAATCAAAGCGCCAGGGCGGCGCAAACGCAACCACGGACCCCTGCGTAGCCTGCAGACCAATTGCAATGGCCGCTGCAATTACGGCCAGCCACAAAGCCCATAGCAGTGTTTTCACACCTTTATCCGTTGCTGTTGTGTTCCGGCGCGCCGCGCGCGGCGCGCAATGCACTTAGCGTCTCTTCCAGCGTCGGCGGCGCAGCGCCCGCCGACGCCGATGCAATCGCCCGCAGCTGCGCCACTGCGTTTGCCACTGCAGCTTGACCCGGGTCGAAGTAGTGCAGCAGCAGATCCTCCAGTGCGGCCTGTTCGGCCCTGACCATGCGTTCGTCCCGCGCCAGGATCGCCTGACGTAGATCCAGTACTCCCAGACGAAAGCGCTCGCGCAAGAGCTGCTGCTGCGCAGGGTTAAGCAAGAGCGCTTCCGGTGTGGAGACCTCGCGTATGCGCACCAGATCGCCAAACTCGCTTTCGATCCAAGCTCGCAATCGCGCCCCAAAGGTGTCCGCCGGTCGCGCGGCTGGCAGATGGTTGGGCGCAGGTGTCGCTGTGCCCTGTGGACGAAGTCCCAAATGCAACGGATCCGCGCTCACGCGCCAACCGTCAACCGCAACGAGTAACGGATCAAGACGCGCGGCAATGGCGCCTCGGTCGAAATCGGGTGCCGCCTTCAGGCGCGCCAGATCGTGGCGCAGCGCCGCCTGTACGTGCGCTGCCCTTTCCCCTGGCATATGTCCCAAGCGCGTGTCGGCTGCGCTAAGCGCGTCGATCGCCACACTCGGGGCCGCGCCCAAGCGAAGTTGCAGCTGTGTTTGCTCCACCAGGCGTTCCACGTCCAAAAGCGCCAGCGCCTCGCGTTGTCGACGCAGCTCGACGTTGCTGACCAGACCCATGGCAAGATCGGCATCGCTTTGCGCCTGCGCCCACTGCCGCTCGAGTTGCTCTAGGCGCCGGTCCAGCTCCGTATTGCGCTGATCGCGGGCCAAGGCGTCGGCGTGCTCTTGCGCGATGCGCTGTTCAAGATCGTTGTCACGCCGCGTTACATAAAACGCCAGCGTCAGTGCCAATGCCGCCAACAGCAAGGAAAGCAGCCCCACAACACGGGCCGCGGTCGCCGCGCCGCCTGCTGCGCTAGGACTTTTCGCCGCCATATTCGACGATGGGGAACTTGCCTCGCTCATGACGTGCCCAATGTTACGAAATTCACGACGGCCCGCTCGCCGCCCCATCCCGGCGGACAAATGCTGCGCCGGTATGCACCAATCCCAATGCCCGACGGATCGAGGCTACGTCAGGTTCGCAGCGTCGCACATCGGTCATACCGCTTGCCCTAAGCGCGTGTTCAATTCGCTCATGGATGCAAAGCGCAACGCCGCGAAGCAGCCAAGCAGCGATTGCCGGGTCGCGCCCAAGCGTTTCGCCGACCACGCCGACGGCCTCAGAGCTGCTAAAGAGCGCGGCTAAGGGCGCGCTGGCCTGCATCGCGGCCCGCAGCGCCGCCCACTGTGGAGCCGTCGGAACATGCGCCACCCGCCGATACGCGATGGCCTCGTCGACTTTTATGCCGCTTCCAAGCAACCGATCCGCCAGCCATCGCCGCCCCGCCTGAGCGCGAACGATCAGTACATGGCGCGGTGCAGGTACCGCTTGCCGTATGGCCTCCCATAATGACTCGGATCCCCCATCGGCGGTTTCATCGCCATCCGGACAAATCATGCGGGCCTGGCTGGCCTGCGGCAGTTGCGTGCGTGCGGCACGCGCAGTCGCCGCGCCGACAGCCGCGATGGCAACCCGGGCGGGCCAGGCGTCCTTTAGCAATGGCGCCAAGGCGTGCACCGCCGCAGGACTGACAAACACAACTAAATCAAACAACCCCAAGCGTTCCACGCTTGAGCGCAATGCAGCCGGATCCTCGGGGGGCAATAGTGCAAAGGCCGGCCACCACAAAGCATCCATTCCCGTTGCGCGAAGCTGTGCCGCCAAGGCCCGGCCGGGTGCCTGCGGGCGGGTGATAAGTAAGTAAGGGAGCCGGCCGGCGTCTTGTTTCAAGCCTTATCCACCGCGAAGCAGTCGCTCGACGCCGCGGGCCTTGAGTTCATTAACGACGCGCAATCCGATGGCCTCGGCTTGCACCATCGGCCCGCTGCCCTGCGCCTCCATCATTTCGCCACGAGCGGCATTGCCGGCCCAAGCGCGCAAATGCAACTGCTCCTGCGTGATCTGCGCGTAGGCGGCCAAGGGGAATTCGCAGCTTCCGCCCAGCCCGCGCGAGACCGCGCGCTCGGCCGCTACGGCCGCCCGGGTGGGCGCATGTTCCAGAGCGCGCACCCGCTCCTGTACCGCGCCATCGCCAGCGCGAATTTCAATTGCTAGCGCGCCCTGCCCCGGCGCCGGCAAAAACACCTCCGGCGCAAGCATCTGTGCAATCCGTTCAGCCAGCCCCAAGCGTTGCAAACCGGCGACCGCCATCACCAAGGCGTCGAAGTCTCCACGGTCCAGCTTGGCCAATCGCGTGCCCACATTGCCTCGCACAGCGACGATTTGAAGCTGCGGAAAGCGCGCGCGCAACGCCATCTCGCGCCGCAAGCTGGAAGTACCCACCCGTGCCCCTTCGGGCATCTGCTCCAAGCGCGCAAAGCGCGAGCTCACGAGGCAATCGCGCGGGTCGGCACGCTCCAGGATCGCCGCGAGGTCAAACTCGGGCGCGAGCTCCATTGGCACGTCCTTGAGGGAATGCACCGCAAGATCGGCCCTTCCTTCGAGCAGCGCCACCTCGAGCTCTTTGACAAAAAGTCCTTTGCCTCCGACCTTCGAAAGCGTTCGGTCCAGGATTTGGTCGCCGCGCGTGGTTAGCTCAAGCAGCTCGATCTGTAGCGACGGATCAGCCTGCAGCAGGAGTTTGCGGACATGGTCGGCCTGCCACAGTGCCAAAGGGCTCGCGCGCGTTGCGATGCGAAGCTTTGCAGAGGACAAGGACATGGAGCCGCGAGTTTAGCAAGCTCACACTCCGGCAGCGGCCTTGACGCTTGGCCATTGGCGCCGGCTAATCGGCAGACGCTCATCGAGATCGCGCAGCAAAATCTCCCAGTGTCCTTCGGGTGACTCGCCAGCAGCGTCGGACTTGCCTTTGACGCGCTGAAAGCCCGCGATATAGCGACGCGCCACCAGTGAATTGCGGTGGATGCGCACGAAGCGGTCACCAAATTCGCTCTCCAGGGCCGTAAGCGATTCTTCGGTGAGATATTCGCGCGCCACCGTGCGGATCGTTACGTACTTGAGCTCGGCTCGAAGGTACACAATATCGTCAACCGGGATCAGCACAAGTCGCCCGCGCTCCGATACGCTGATCTGCGAACGCGCGGCACCCAGGCTGCGCGCCAGCGCGTCGTAACGCGCCTCATGTGGCAGCACGCGCCGGGCACGCTGCAAAGCCGCAAGCAGCCGATCGGCCCGGACGGGCTTGAGCAAATAATCGATCGCCTGCACCTCAAAGGCCTTGAGCGCATGCTCATCGAATGCGGTCACGAAAATGATCGATGGTGGGGTCTGGGATTGTGCCAAGTGGCGCGCGACTTCGATTCCGCTCATGTCCGGCATTGCGATGTCAAGCAATACAACGTCCGGTTGCAGCCGCGCCACCGCATCGAGCGCAGCTAGGCCGCCGCCAGCCTCTCCGACTTGGGTCAGCGCAATCTGCCGCGCGCAGTCGGCCAGAAGCTGAGCCATCCGCGCACGCGCCGGCGGTTCGTCATCTACAACCAACACTTTGAGCATGTTCTTGCACGCTCCGAACGTTTGACACCTCGAGCCGGACCCTCAGACGCTCGATTTTGTCTCTACCGGAATGATTAGCGTGAGCTCAAAGCGCTCTCGCCGCACCCGGGTCTCGAGATTGGCCTCCAAATCGTATACCAGAGCCAGCCGCCCGCGAATGTTGTTCAGTCCGATCTGATTGCCCTCGCGCTGTACGGGCTCGCGCGCAATCGGGTTGCTCACGAAAATCTCCAGCTTAAAGCCGTGCTGGCGCACCCGCACCTGAATATCACAAGGGCCGGCTACCCGTTCGGCGCCGTAGCGCACGGCGTTTTCGATGATCGGCTGCAGCAGCAGCTGGGGCACGCGCGCCCGCGGATGCACCGCCCCGATATTCCAATCCACCTGAAGGCGCTCTCCGAGTCGGGTCTGTTCGATTTCGACGTAACGGCGGCACAGGTCGATTTCTTGCTCCAGTGGAACCAAGCGCTTGACATCGCCCATTACTGCGCGAAAGAGCTCGGCGACGCTCTCGAGCATGCGCTCGGCACGCAGCGGATCTTGCCGAATTACGGCCAAGACGGCGTTGAGGCTGTTGAAAAAGAAATGCGGCCGGATGCGCGACTGCAGTGCCTGGAACTTTGCTTCGTCGATCGCCGGCGAAAACGCGCGCGATCGCAGCTCCAGATAGTGTTGCGCCGACACTCCCCCCAGCAAACCGAGCACCGCGGCGACGACATCGGCGCGCGAGAACGCCGGCAGCGAGGAGCCAACCGCCACTCGATCCACGAGATAGGCCATTAGCGCTGGTAGCAGCCACGAAATGGCCCGCTGCGCGGGCGCCGAGATCGCAGGACCGCTACGCCGCAGCACGCACCAGCCTAGCAGCGTAAGCAGTGTCGTCGGCTCGACGATCGCTGCCAGCTCAAGAAACGCCGACGCATACTGTGCCGAGGCCTGAGGCGAGGACAGTTCGCTCGCGCGGCCGGCCAGCACGGCCGCCGCTAGCGCGACGTTGACGCCGACGCCAATGCGCAAAACGGTACCTGCGTTACAGCCGTCGGGAATCAGTTGGCGGGTCTCGGGCACGAGGCACGATTATCCATGGTTTGGCCCTCAATGCGAGAAAACGCAACCCGCGCGCTAGAATTTCACTATGAACGACAACAAGGCTCGCAGAGACGCCAGCGCTGCCCGCCGGCCAGCGCGCGCACTTGGGTCCGACCCGGGCAAAAAGGCGGGCGAGAAAATCGCGCCGAACTCTTCGCCCCTGCACACGCGGCATGAGGCATGGTCGGGCCGGTTTGCCGAACCGGTTGCCGATTTTGTGCTGCGCTACACGGCAAGCGTTGGATTCGATCAGCGCCTGGCGCAGGCCGATATCGAGGGATCCTTGGCGCATGCCTGGATGCTGGCCCAGGTTGGTGTGTTAAGCGCGCAAGATCTGCAGTCCATCGAGAAGGGATTGGGCGTTGTACGCGCAGAAATCGAGCGCGGCGAGTTTGTTTGGCAGCGCGATCTGGAGGACGTGCACCTGAACATCGAGGCACGGCTCACCGAACTCATCGGGCCGGCCGGCAAGCGGCTGCATACTGGCCGGTCGCGCAACGACCAGGTTGCCACCGACCTTCGTCTGTATCTGCGCGCCCAGATCGATCTCGTGCTTGGGCAGCTGCAGCAACTGCAAGGTGCACTGGTGGATTTGGCTGCCGCGCATGTGGACACGATCATGCCGGGTTTTACGCACTTGCAGGTTGCCCAACCGATCGTCTTTGGACACCACTTGCTGGCCTACGTCGAGATGCTCGAGCGCGATGTCGAGCGATTGCGCCAGGCGCGCTCGCGTGTGAACTGTCTGCCGCTGGGCGCCGCGGCGCTTGCCGGAACCACCTATCCGATCGACCGGGAAGCCGTGGCCCGCCGCCTGGGCTTTGAAACCATTAGCCGCAACTCGATCGACGCAGTATCGGACCGCGATTTCGTCATCGAGTTTTGCGCCGCGGCCGCGATGGTCATGGTCCACTTGTCGCGGTTTGCCGAGGAGCTGATTTTGTGGACCAACCCGCAATTCGGGTTCATCGATTTGCCCGATCGCTTCACGACGGGCTCCTCGATCATGCCGCAAAAGCGCAATCCCGACGTGCCCGAGCTCGCGCGAGGCAAGACCGGGCGCGTGGTAGGCAGCTTGGTTGCCCTGCTCACAATGATCAAAGCACAGCCCCTGGCCTATAACAAGGACAATCAGGAGGACAAAGAGCCTTTGTTCGACACGGTCGATACGCTGCGCGACACGGTTCACGCTTTCGTCGAACTCGTTCCCGGCATCGTCGTGCACCGTGAGGCGATGCGCCGTGCGGCACAAAAGGGATTTGCCACCGCCACCGATCTGGCCGATTACCTCACTCGCAATGGCATGGCATTTCGGGACGCCCACGAGGCGGTAGGGCGCGCGGTGCGTCGTGCCGCCGAACTCGGATGCGATCTGGAGCAACTGCCGCTGGAGGAACTGCGGGGATTTGCGCCTGAGCTGGCGGCCGATGCGCGCAGGACGCTTAGCCTGGAGGCTTCGGTCGCCGCGCGGGATCACCCCGGTGGCACTGCGCCCGCCCAGGTCGCGCGGCAAGTCGCGTATTGGCGCAGCCGCCTGCCGACAGCAACGCCACGGTAGACGGACCGGCTCGTCTTTGCGTCGGGCGCAAGCTTGCGCCGTTTTAGCTGCCACCAACCGTCATTGCATCGATGAGCACCGAGCCGCAAATCTTGCTGCCGCGAATAACCGTGTCGGCGCCGACGGCCGCGATTCCGGCGAACATGGAGCGCAGATTACCGGCAATCGTAATCTCTTCAACGGGGTAGGCGATCAAGCCGTTTTCGACCCAGTATCCGCTGGCCCCGCGCGAGTAATCGCCGTTGACATAGTCGATGCCCATGCCGATGAGTTCGGTCACCAGGAGTCCGGTTCCCAGCGTTCGCAGCATCGACTCAAAATCGTCGTTCGGACGCGTGAGCGAGGAGCGCAACTGCAGGTTGTGCGAGCCGCCAGCATTGCCGGTGGACTTCATTCCCAGCTTGCGTGCCGCGTAGCACGAAAGAAAATAGCCTTCCAGCACGCCACCAGCGACGACATCGCGCACGCGGCCACGCACGCCTTCTTCGTCAAACGGACCGGATCCCATGCCGCGCGCAACAAAGGGGTCCTCGTGCACGCAAACGTGACTTGGGAAGATCTTTTGCCCAAGGCTATCTACAAGAAAGGACGCCTTGCGATATAGCGCGCCGCCACTTGCGGCCTGCACAAAATTGCCCAGCAGCCCGCAAGCGACCGGCGCCTCCAGCAGCACCGGACACTGCCGTGTTGCCAACTTGCGCGCCCCCAAGCGCGCAAGTGCGCGTTGCGCCGCGTAGCGGCCGATGGCCGCTGCCGAGGCAAGATCCTCAGCCGCGCGGGTGGAGCAGTACCAGTCGTCGCGTTGCATCCCGCCGCGGCCGCGAGCAATCGGCGTTACCGAGACGGAATGGCGCGACTGTGGATAGCCAGCGAGAAATCCGCGCGAATTGGCCAGCACGAATTGATCGCAACCGGTGTGCACGTTTGCGCCCTCCGAGTTGACGATTTGCCGGCTCGCGGCGAAGGCGGCTTGCTCGGCCTGCTGGGCGATTGCGATCGCCCGCTCCGAATCCAACTCCCAGGGATGAAATAGATCCAGATCCTTCGGGTCGCGTTCAAATTCGTCGTCATCGGGCAGTCCGGCCGCTTCATCGATTGCGGTGTAGCGCGCGATGTCGTAAGCGGCCTGCACGGCCTGCCGAATGGCCGGCAACGAAAAATCCGAAGTTGAGGCATTCCCCCGCCTCTTGTCCAGATACACCGTTATGCCCAGGGCCTTGTCGCGAGTATTTTCAATCGTCTCCACGCGCATCTTGCGCGTGGTTACCGACAAACCGGTCGACTCGCTTGCCTCACATGCGCAGTCGGTGGCACCCAGGCTACGGGCATGCGCGATCACTTCCAGCGCCAGGTCGCGCAGCTGGGTCTGCGTAATCGAGAAGGGGGAACTCATCGCGTCGTATCGGGCCACAGCCGTTGGAGTGATTCGGTGGATCGCTATCATAGCTGTCTACGCATTTTCGCCACGATCGCCGGCCCAAAGCCCAAAAACCCAGTGCAGCACGAACGTACTATGAGCGAACTTTCGACGCGGCCCGAGGATCGACCAAGTAAAACGCAACGCAAACAGCAGATGCACGAGCGCCAAGCGCTGGGGGCAAAGCTGGTCGAACTGAACGCAGAGCAACTTGCACGGCTCGCGTTGCCCGAGCAACTATACGAATCGATCTTGCAGGCACGGGCGATACGCAGCCACGAGGGGCGCCGCCGTCAGTTGCAGTTCATCGGCAAACTGATGCGCAATGTCGACTACGACTCGATCCGTCACGCCTACGAGGCGCTGCTGGGTCCATCGCGCGCCTCGATTGCCTTGATGCACCGCTGTGAGCGGCTGCGCGACCAGCTTATCGATGATGAGTCCGCACTCGAACGCTTTGTGCGCGAACAACCCGATGCGGACGTGCAGTGGCTGCGCGAAAAGCTGCGCGCTGTACGCCAGGAGCGCGCGGCGCCGGGCTCGGCGCACCATACCCGGGAGCTTTATCGTTACTTGCACAAATTGCTGCAAACCCAAGACAAGGCGGGGGGTGCAACATGAGTCGGGTCCAAACGCGGGAAAACCCGGACGAGCTGTTTGTCGGTTTGGTGTCGATTTCGGATCGGGCCAGTGCCGGCGTGTACGCCGACTTGGGCTTGCCAAGTTTGCGCGACTGGCTGGCCCGAGCGATGCGCTCACCGTGGCGAGCGTTCGAGCGTCTGGTCGCCGACGAGTCGCCGGCGATACAAAGCGCGCTGGTAGAACTCGTCGATCAGTGCCGATGCGATCTCGTACTGACCACCGGTGGAACGGGACCCGCGCGCCGCGACGTGACACCCGAAGCGACACGTGCCGTGGCAACTCGGGAAATGCCGGGCTTTGGCGAGCAGATGCGGCGCATTTCCCTGGAATTCGTGCCTACCGCGATCTTGTCCCGGCAGGTCGGTGTCTTACGCGAGACGCAAGAGCACAGTGCACTGATTCTGAATCTTCCCGGACAGCCCAAAAGTATCGCTGAGACCTTGGAGGGGTTGCGTGACGCAAACGGCAAGATCGTGGTGCCGGGAATCTTTGCCGCAGTCCCCTATTGCATTCAGCTAATTGGCGGGCCCTACCTCGAGACCAATCCCGAGGTCGTGGCCGCGCATCGGCCCAAGGCGGCGCAGCGCGCTTGATTCACCGCTAGGCCGCGCGGTCGATGACCGGAGGCGTCCTGAGCGCTGGCGACTCGTCGATGTAATCGGCCGAGGGAGCAAACACCGCCCGATTGCCACCAAGTGATTTGGCTTCGTACATCGCGCGGTCCGCAAGGCTCAGCAGCCAGGAGGGCTCGCGACCTTGCTCGCGCGCCAGCGCAATGCCCACGCTGGCCGAGAGCGATTCCTCCATCCGACCGCCAAAGCGCACGGGCCGGGCAAGCTCATCGAGGATGCGAGTAGAGATGGCCTCAATGTCGCGCCGCGCGCCGGCATCGGGAATCAGCAAAGCAAACTCATCGCCGCCGTAGCGCGCCACGGTATCTTGCGGGCGCACGACACGCTGCAGGCGACGGGCCATCTCCTGCAAGACTTCGTCGCCCGCCTGGTGTCCGTAGCGATCGTTAACCTGCTTAAAGCGGTCCAAGTCGATGACCACAATCGCGCAACCGGAGTTGCGCAAAGCACTCGTTGCCAAGGCGGCTCGCGCGCGCTCGGCAAACAGCCGCCGGTTGGCCAAACCGGTGAGCTCATCGTGGCGTGCGTCAAACAACGCATGAGCTTCGCGCCGGCGAATCGAATCAATGTCGGCCAGCGCGACGACGTATTCTCCCCGGTCGATGGATCGCAAGGTCAGTTGGCACCAAACGGTTTGCTCGTCGGCGGCTGGCTCGCGCGATCGGCGCAGTTTGATCTCTCGTACAACGGCCTGATCCGACAGCGACGCCCGATCGGCGGCCGCGGCCGCAGCAGCCCACTCGCTGCGCTCGGCGAAGATATCGACGATGCGCATCCCCTGCAGTTCGCTTGCGCTTCGCTTTAGCAGCTGCAAGAACGCCTCGTTGCAACGGGCAACGACGCCATCGCGGATCACAGCTAGCGCCTGTCCGGCCGAGTCCAGAACCGTGCGCTCAACGCGCAGCGCCTCGGCTAAACTGGCCTCGCGCTGCTTAAGGGCCGTGACATCGACCATGATGCCTACCGCCCCCGAGAAGCGCCCGCCCGAGCCGGCCAGCGCGGCTGCGCTCACCGCCACTACGATGCTCTTGCCATCCTTGGTAACGTGCGACATTTCCACGTCGCGCATCACCCGCCCATCGCGCAATTCGAGCAGCGCGCGCCGCGCCGCCGTCTGGTCGGCGCCGGGATTTAGCAACACGCCAATCGATACGCCCATCAGTTCATCGACCGAATAGCCATACAGTTCCCGGCTAGCACGTCGGCTGACAAACGTGAAGCGGAAGTTCGCGTCGCAAGCCCAGATCAGGTTGGGGCTTGCTTCCACAAGCGACTTGTATTGATCCTTGCGCCGGCGCACGCGGTCGTTCTCAAGAAGTTCGTGCGCTGAGGCGATCGTGTCGAGCACCAGGGCCGAAGGCTGCTCGCGACCCTGCGCGTCGGGCCAATTGACGGGCACTATGTGACTGCGCAACGCCAGGCGACCGCCCGAGGGACTGGCCCGCTCGATGAGCAGATCATAGGTCGGACGCCCGAGCACGGCCGATTCGAGCGCCTTCAAAAACGCATCGCGCGAGCGCGCCTGGTACACAAACGCGTCCCACCAGCGCGGCCGCATTGCCGGGCCAATCTTCATGCCCCAGCGGCGCACTTCCTCGCTATGGGTGTGCACCACGCGCCCACTGCCGTCGACCACCCAAGCCAGCACCGGCAATTTGGCCAGAAGATTCGGCAGCCACGTCGCAGCGCGTGTGCCTTCACGAGGCGGTGCACCGCCCGGCGCTGCGGCAGCGGGCGATTTTGTGCCCGCCAGCTCATCGGGCCGTGCAGCAGCGCGCCGGGCACCGCTCGCGGGGGCCGTCCCGGTGGACACATCAGCGGAGGGGACGGTGGCAAACTGTCCTGCGGACACGAGCGGCTCGTTTTCGCCGAGCACGTTGATGTGTATGCCGGTAACGGCGGTTGGACCCGTTGGCAATGGCGCCTGAACGCCTTTTTCGCTGGCCCGCACCGGCGGTTTGGCAGCACTGACAGGAAGCGCGGGCGGCTCAAGGGCCAAAACGCTAATCACATCGCCGCTTCGCGAACGCCCGGCCTTGATACGCAGCGTGATCGGATCGGCGTCGGGCAAGGCGACGGCATGCATCGTTGCGCGCACCGGTCCTTCGCGCGCGGCCTGTGAGAGGTCAAGCGCGTTGGGCGGATCAAACATCGCCAGATCACTGATGCGTCTGCCGATGCAGTCAAATGAGATCTGGCCCAGCATTGCGGCCGCGGCCGCGTTTATCTCAAAGACCCGCCCCTCGTGCACCGCGATCATCGGCGCGGTCGCGGTCTGGACCGCCAGCTGAACGCCGCGTCGGGTCGAGCCGCCTAAAGCCGGCGCCGCAGGCTCCCGGGCAAGCGGACGCTGAGGCTGCGCTACGGGTCGCGTTGCACCTAGCCACACGACGCTTGCCATCCACAGCAGCAGGCCCAGCGCGATCGGACCGCCGCTTGAGGCGTGAATGGCTATGGCCAGCGCCGGGATCGTCCACGCCAGAGCCAAACCCAGTGGTGTGGAGCGGCTAGCCGAGGAGAGCGCGGAAAGCAGCATCGCCCCAGCAAGCGATCCCCCGACGCGCGTGGCCATAACTGTGGGCAGCGGATCAATTGACAGCACCAGCCCCGCCCAAAGTACTGCATCGAGAAGGTACGAGGCGGCACGCCAACGCACCGCGCGATCTAAGGCCTCATCAGGCGGCCGCCCGGGTACCACCGGTTCGACCGGAATAAGCAGCCGCACAATGACATTGAGCGCCAGTGCACCGATCCAGAACCACGAATCGGCGTTATGAGCCGAAAGCCCGCTGCCGACGAATCCGAGAATCAGGAAGCTGGCAGGAGCAAGATGCCAATGCGACGTGCTCGCGCTCTGTTCGCCTGCCGTTTGCTTCGCCATATCCCGTGAAGCCGCGTGTGGATCCTTTGGTCTGGCCCCGTAATCATGTGATAAGAACCGCGCTGTAGGCGCACTCCTCTTCGACCGCGCATCGCGCGCTGCCATGATTGCGGTACCCTCAGTAACAGGCAGCCTTGGCTGCGCACAAAGTCTCGTCTCTAACAGGGTGCAGCAACGACGAGAATACCGCCTCGCCTAGAGCAACATTCAGGCGGTAAATTTCACAGCCAGGCACGCGGAAATCGTTCAAGATCACGGTATCGCACTAATCTGCGTACTACGCATTAAAAATCCAAAGACCGCGGCCCGCGATTTTCCTTGTGAGATCGAGAAACAATTCCCACCTCGCAGGCATCCCATTATCACTCCCCTATAACCGGTAGGCAACGCGGACGCGGAAGAATATTTCTGCGCTGGGAGGGGCTTAGGCCGTACCCTTACGATGATTTCAAGTTACCGCGGGCGCTTTGCCCCCTCGCCAACCGGGCCTCTGCACCAAGGCTCGCTGGCCGCCGCACTCGCAAGCTGGCTCGACGCGCGGGCTCATTTTGGTAAGTGGTTGATTCGAATAGAAGACGTTGACAGGCCGCGGGAACGACCGGGAATTGCTGCACGGCAAATTGACGTGCTGCGCGCGCTTGGGATGACGCCTGACGAGCCCGTGCTGTATCAGAGCACGCGGGAGGTCGCCTACAGTGCTGCGCTGCACCAATTGCGGCAAACGCAACGCAGCTTTTACTGCGCGTGCAGCCGCGCGCAGCTGCCCGCCGGGCAGAAAGGGGCTTCGCCGCGCTACCCGGGGACCTGCCGGGGGCGGGGCCTAAGCGGCGCTGGGGCGATCCGGTTTCGCGTGGACGCCGCTACGATCGGGTTTGAGGATCGGGCCTGCGGATATTTTGCGCAAAACATTGAGGCAAGCGTGGGCGACTTCGTGATTCGGCGAGCCGACGGCCTGTGGGCCTACCAGCTGGCGGTGGTCGTCGATGACGCCTTTCAGCAAATCACCCACGTGGTGCGCGGCGCCGATCTGCTTGATAACACGCCGCGCCAGATCGCGCTGCAACACGCGCTAGGGCTGCCAACGCCGCTATATCTGCACGTGCCGCTGGTGCGCGATGCCGCCGGACGCAAACTCTCCAAGCAGACCCAGGCGCCGGCTGTTGATCCGCGCAATGCATTGTCTGAGTTAGAACAAGCTTGGCAGCATTTGGGTTTTTCGCCTACGGGAGCTAGCGACGTGGCAGGATTTCAGCAGCAGGCGGTGGCCCGCTGGCGCGATAAATGGCGCTCGGTGGACCCTGTGCGATCGTTCGGTGCCGCACTGGACGCCGACGCCTCACCATGACCATCGCCCTTTTTACCGACATTCACGCCAATCGCGAAGCCATGGAAGCGTGCCTTGCGCATGCCGAGGAACACGGAGCGACCCAGTACATCTTTCTTGGCGATTACGTCGGCTACGGAGCCGACCCTGGGTGGGTGGTCGACACCGTTATGCGATTTGTGCGCGAGGGCGCGACGGCGCTGCGCGGCAATCATGACGAGGCCGCTGCGGGCTCCGAAGATGTGCGCCTTAACGCCGATGCGCGCCAGTGCATCGACTGGACCCGCAAAGTGCTGACGTCCGAACAGCTGGGGTTTTTGCGCACATTGCCCTTGACGTTCGAGGACGGCGTTTGCCTTTACGTGCACGCCAATGGTTGGGATCCGAAAAATTACGAGTATGTCCTCGGACCCATGCAGGCGGCGCGCAACATGCAGGTCGTGCGCGCCCGCATCACCTTTTGCGGGCACATGCACGAACCCATGCTCTACCACATGGGTTTGACACAGCGCGTGGAGATCTTTTCGCCGATTCCTGGCACACCCATCCCGTTGAGTGCGGCGCGTCGCTGGCTGGCGCTACCCGGTTCGATCGGGCAACCACGCGATGGCAACCCCGCCGCTTGCTACGCGATCTTCGACGAACTGACGAACCTGCTGAGCTTTTGGCGCGTGCCCTACGACCACCACAGCGCAGCCAACAAAGTGCGCGCTGCCGGTCTTCCGGAGCGCTACGCATTGCAGTTGCTCTATGGGGCCTGAGACCACGCACCATCACGTGCTAGAGCCAGGCGAAGTCATCGACGGCTTTCGGCTGGTTGAGCGGCTGCATCGCGGCGGCATGGCTGCGCTTTGGCACGTCACGAAGCCCGACCTGCCCATACAGGGAATCATGAAGATCCCCCTGCTCGGCGAGGACCCAACGGCGATTGTTGGCTTCGAGGTCGAGCAAATGATTTTGCCCCTGCTGCACGGCCCCCATGTGCCGCGCTGGATCGCAGCCGGGGGATTCGAGGCACAGCCCTACATTGTGATGGAGCTGATCCAGGGCCGGTCGCTGCGCGCCCGTCTGGATCAGGCGCCGCTGCCACCCGAAGAGGTTGCTTCGATCGGGGCGCGAGTTGCCGAAGCGCTGCACGACCTGCACCAGCAGCAGGTCATCCATCATGACGTCAAACCGAGCAACATCATGTTTCGCGAGGACGGCACCGCGGTGCTGATCGATTTTGGGCTTGCGCGACACGATCGGCTGCCGGATCTGTTGGCCGAGCAGTTTCGCCTGCCGATGGGCACCGGTCCATATATGTCCCCAGAGCAGGTGCTGCACAACCGCACCGATAGCCGCAGCGATTTATTCGCGCTGGGCGTGCTTCTTTACTTTCTTGCCACGGGTGCTCGTCCCTTTGGTGCACCGACGAGCGTGCGGGGCTTGCGCCGACGGCTGTACGAGGAGCCTGTGCCGCCGCGCGTGCATCGCCCGGACTTTCCGCTTTGGTTGCAAGAGATCATCTTGCACTGCCTGGAAGTGGACCCCGAGCAGCGCTACGCCAGCGCGGCGCAGCTGGCCTTTGACCTAACTCACCCCGCCAGCGTCGAATTGACGCGCCGTGCCGAGGTAGCCGAAGCCCAATCGCCTTGGACACGCCTGCGACGCCTGGTGCGACGCCTGGCCGCGAGGCCTACCGTACGCTCAACAACGCAGCAGCTAAGCCGCGCACCGATCGTGATGGCCGCCATTGACCTTACGCAAGAGTGGGAGGCTCTGGCCGATGCTCTGCGCTCGACCGCAAGAAACGTTCTGCAGGCCGCGCCAGAGGCGCGCCTCGCGTGCGTCTCGGTATTGCGCACGCACCGGCTCGCGATCGAGGCACCAGCGGACGTCGCCGCAACCCATCGGCACGTACAACGTCTGGTCCAGTTGCAGCACTGGGCTCGTCCGCTTGCGCTGCCCGGGGGCCGTGTGAGCTTTCATGTCCTCGAGGCGCCCGATCCCGCGGCGGCCATACTTGAGTATGCGCGAGGCAACCGCGTCGATCACATCGTCATCGGTTCGCGGGGTGCCTCTTCGTTGCGTCGCTATTTGGGAAGTGTTTCCACGCAGGTTGTGGCCCAAGCCACCTGCACCGTAACGGTTGTGAAGGTGCCCAACGCCGAGCGGGAGCGCACCGCGGCTGTGCCGAATCAGGCGTTTAATGACGCAACCAACGAAACTTCCGGCGAGGCCCAAGATGCAACGTCGGCGGGGTGACTGGGACCGCCCCGGCACGCCTGCCCTGGCCGCGTGCCCCTAGCGTTTGACGCCGCCTAACAACGCCGCCCTACGCGCCGGCTTGCGCGCACCGCTTGCCGGTGCCGCCTGCGGGGCAGATGCCTTTTGTGCTTCCTCGCCGCCTGCCTGCTCGCTGGGCTCATAAGGTTTGAAGAAAAAATCCTCCGCACTAGCCGCCGCTGGCACACGCTCGCGTGCCGATGCGCCATGACGATCCTCGCGTGTTCGAGCGCGTGCCTCCGATCGAAGATCCCTGGGCCCACCGCGTGTCGGCTCCTGCGGCGCGCGGGCTTGCTCGCGCCCGGGGCGGCGATCTACGGGCAGCTGCACCTGTGTCGGAATGATCGGCTTTTTGATCAACTTCTCGATGGCCGCAATCGCGCGATCATCGGCGCCGCTGGCGATGGTGATCGCCAACCCCGACGCGCCGGCACGCCCCGTACGGCCGATACGATGGACATAGTCCTCGGGGGCAAACGGCACGTCGTAGTTGATGACAGCGGGCAGCTCCGTAATGTCCAGCCCTCGGGCCGCAACATCGGTAGCAACCAGTACGCGAATGCCTCCGGCCTTAAACGCCTCCAGCGCCTTCATGCGTTCTTCTTGCGTCTTGTCGCCGTGAATCGCGTCTGCGTTGATATCATCGTGTTGCAATTGACGAGCCAGGCGCCGAGCCCCGATCTTGGTGTTTACGAACACCAGCACCTGTGGCAAGTCCCGGCCGCGCAGCAAGGCTAGTAGCGCGGCACCTTTTTCAGACTCGTGGACGTGAACGAGCTCTTGCCGGACGGTCTCCGCGGCAGCGTTGCGCTGGGCTACCTCGACTAAAACGGGTTCGTGCAAAAAATTCGCGGCCAGACGCTTGATCTCTTCGGAAAAGGTCGCCGAAAACATCAGGCTCTGACGCTGCCGAGGCAGCTGTTGAAGGATGCGAGATATGTCGGGCAAAAAACCCATGTCAAGCATCCGGTCGGCCTCGTCCAGTACCACGCTTTGTACCTGAGCGAGCGATGTGTTTTTCGATTGCAAGTGATCGAGTAACCGCCCCGGGGTCGCGACGATCACCTCAACGCCAGCCCGCAAGGCCTGAGTTTGCGGCTCCATGTCGACACCCCCAAAAACAACCGCGCAACGCAGAGGCGTTTGTGCCGCGTACTGCTGAACGTTGATCGCAACCTGGTCGGCCAGCTCGCGGGTTGGCGCCAGAATCAGCGCTCGAACCGGGTGCCGCGCTGGCGACATGCTGGGGTTCGCGTGCGGCAGTAGCCGGTGCAAGATCGGAAGCGCAAAACCGGCCGTTTTGCCGGTACCCGTCTGCGCCGCACCCATGACGTCCCTGCCCGCCATGACAAGTGGAATTGCCTTGGACTGAATAGGCGTGGGCTTTTGGTAACCCATCGCGCGCACCGCAGCTAGCAGGCGCGGATCGAGCCCGAAGTGATCAAAGTCGCTGTAATCGGACATCAGGTGCCCCGCGCCTGAAAGGGCGTCTTGCGCGCACGGGGCCGGCCGGACAACGAGGTACTCAAGTGCATTCGTGCGATCTTACTCGTTTCAGTGTGTGTCTCCTCCTTAGATGAGGCTGGTTCGCCCTAATACAAGCGAAATACCACCCCCGTGTCGCTCGCTTCCACGATTTCGATGATCTTGCCCTGGATGCGGATTTGGCGTGCCAAGCGCAGGTCCAGGGAAATGTCCCGGGTGTCGGGGGGCAGGCCTGCGGGAGCAGTGCCCGCCTCCAGGCCCGAACCAGCAGCAGGGGTAGACACAACCGGAGCACCGGCCAGGTTGTCGAGGTCGCGGCGCTCAAAAACCGCACGGCCGGCGGAATTTATCCCGAGATAGCGCAACTCCACTGTTGCCCGGGCGTTTTTGCTGGGTACAAAACCCTCGAACCACCCCGTGTTTTGCCCCATGACACGGATCCGCACGATCAGTTCCCCAACGCCTGCATACCCTTCGCCGTCGGGCCGATTGGTGACGGTGCTGGGAAAGATTGTCGTGCACGCGCTCGCAGCAAGTAATGCGCTCAAGGTCAATAGCTGCCGCAACATTCGCCCGCTTGCAGCAAGCAGCGCAGTCGTCGGTTTTTTCTGGGTGCAAGGGCGCAGTGCGTGATCTCTCATATCGTAAGTCCTTGTGCTGGCTGCGGGCAGTGGCGTCGCACGCTGGCGGCCAATGCAGCTTGTTCGTCGACGCAGGTAAGCAGCGCGGCTTCCAGGTCCTGCGTCGCGTAGCGCTCGCCAAACTCCTGCGGGCGGCCACAAAAGTGCACAGCTCCATCGTGCAGGACCACCAGCTGGTCGCAAATCGCAGGCAACTCGCGCAGCCCATGGGTGCTAAATAAAACGGTGCGCCCCGAACGCCGGGCCTCATCGATCAGCTGCGCGGCGGTGCGCCTTGCCTGCGCATCCAGGCCCGACATCGGCTCATCGAGGACCCATATCGGACAATCTGAAAGGCCAATCGACAAGAGTCCTAACTTTTGGGCCGTTCCTTTGGAGAGTTCGCGCACGCGCGTTTTCAACGCCTGTGCGTCAAGGCCAAATCGGGCAGCCAATGCTTCGAGCCGCTCGCTCTGGAGCACGGTGCCCCGCAGGCCCGCAAGCCACTGTAAGGTCTCGCGTGCGTTCAGGTGCGCGGGCGCAACAAAGCGCTCGGGCAGCCAACCCAGCGCCGTGCGCGCACCAATTTGTGCATGACTGCAACCTTGAATCAGGATCTGGCCCTCGTCGGGTTGGCAAAAATCGAGCAGACAGCGCAACAAGGTGCTCTTTCCCGCGCCGTTAACACCTGCAATCGCGGTGCTGGTACCGGGGGCAACATCAAAGCTGATCTGGCGCAGTACCTGCCGCCCGCGATAGCGCTTGGCGATCCCGCAAAAGCGAATAGCCGCCGCGGTACCGGGCGCGCTGGCCGGGCGCCTTGCTGTTTGCATGTCCATGGCGCGATGGTAGATGCGGCGCGCGATCGCAAAAAGCCAAACACCTGCAAGTCCTTGCCCTTAATCGGCAGTTTGGCGCCACCCGATCCCTAGGCGAAAAGACGCTTTCGCGCCAGATAACGCGCGGCAGATTTCTTCGCACACGCTCGGGCCTTGCGCAGGTGAAGCTCGCCCCGCGCCGAAGACCGTTCCCCGATCGATGCGGCCCCGAGCGAACGCAGTTGCGTTTCCAACGCCTGCAGCGCCCCGAGCCAAAAGCAACGCGAAGCCAACGACCCACGCTCACCCAAGCACGGATCGTGTGACGCCGTGCGGCCGTGCCTTGGGCAATCGGCAAGATTGCCGTCCTGGACAGAGGCAATTCGAAGCACCAGGCAAACACCACCGACGGCATGATGCTTTAGTACCGGATCAGGCTCCAAGGTCTGCGCCTTGGCGCGCACCCGTTTGGGATGCACCCGCCGCAATTGATCCTGTCGGAAAGCGCATGGATTTCACCAATCCGAACGAACAGGCTGCGGTCACGAAGGCTACGCTCGGGCAGCCGCCACGCGCACGCGCGCAGCAGCGCATGCGTCTGGGCGACATGCTTGTCGCACAGAAAGTCATCACCAGCGAACAGCTGGCGGCCGCACTTGCAAACCAAAAACGCAGCGGTCGCCGACTCGGAAAGATTCTGATCGAGGACGGCTTCTCGACTGAGGAAGTCATCGCGCGCGCACTGGCGCTGCAGTTAAACGTGCCGTTTGTCGAACTTGCGCTCAACATCGTCGACACGCGCGTAGCCAAGGTACTGGACGAGGCGCAGGCGCGACGTTTTCGCGCGATGCCGATCGATGATCGGGGATCGGCGCTGCGCCTGGGCATGGTCGATCCGAGCGATTACCAGTCATTCGACGAAATCCAGCGGATCTTGCGCCGTGACATCGACCTGGTGGTGGTAACCGAGTCGCGGCTCAATACCGTTCTGGACCGCATCTACTCCAAGAGCGACCAGATTGTGGGTCTGGCGCGCGAAGTCGAGGAGGATATCGGCGATGACGACAAGCTCGGGCTCACCGTTGCGGCAACCCAGGATGAGGCACCCGTTGCTAAGCTGCTGCAGACTTTACTGGATGACGCCGCGCGCGCGCGCGCCTCGGATATCCATATCGAGCCGCAGGAGCGCAAACTGCAAATCCGCTTTCGCGTCGACGGCGCCTTGGTGGTACACACCGAAGCCGAAAGTCGAATTGCGTCCGCGGTATTGCAAAAACTCAAATTGACCGCCGGACTGGATATTGCCGAACGGCGCTTGCCGCAAGACGGCCGATTCGTTGCGCAGGCGCGCGGCCAGCCCATCGACATTCGCCTTTCAACTATGCCCACCCAGTATGGGGAATCGGCTGTACTTCGCCTTTTGCCACAGCATGGAGGTTTACTTTCGCTCGAACGCATTGGCATGCCGACCGCGATACTCGACAAGGTGCGGGCGTTCATTCATCTTGCCCACGGCATGCTGCTGGTGACTGGACCCACGGGATCGGGCAAAACGACCACGCTGTACGGGGCGCTGGCACAGATGAATTCGCCAGCAAGCAAGATCGTGACGGTCGAAGATCCGGTGGAATACCGTCTTCCCGGCATCACGCAGGTCCAAGTCAACGACAAGATCGGCCTGAACTTTGCCACCGTTCTGCGCTCGACCTTGCGCCAGGACCCGGACATTGTGTTGGTTGGTGAAATGCGCGATCGCGACACGGTGGACACGGGACTGCGCGCCGCAATGACGGGGCACATGGTGCTCTCAACCTTGCATACCAACGATGCCGCATCCACTCCCCTACGGCTGCTGGACATGGGTGCAGCGCGTTTCTTGGTTGCCGCTTCGCTGCGCTTGGTTCTGGCGCAGCGGCTGGTGCGCGCCGTCTGCACCGACTGCCGCAAGCCACATACACCGACGGCACAGGAGGACGCATTTCTTCGTTCCTGGGGTGGCGCAACCGAGACTTCGAGCCTCGCACACGGAGGCGGCTGCAGCCACTGCAACCACACCGGGTTCATGGGGCGATTGGGTGTGTTTGAATTACTCGAAATGGCCCCGAAGGTGGTAGCGGCGCTCAATAGCGGCGAAACCAACGCGTATCTGCAGGCGGCGCATCAGCAGGTCGGAGAGTTCTCCCTGGCGCGACATGCCTGCTCGCTTGTGCTCCAGGGCAAGACAACAGCCGAAGAAGCGATGCGCCTGATAGGACACAGCCTCGAGGCGAGCTGATCGTGGCAACGTTTCAATATCTCGCGCGGGACGCCACGGGCGGGAAGGTCGACGGTATCCTGGAGTCCAGCGATGGTACCGCGCTGGCCGATACGCTTGCCGCTAATGGCCTGACCCTAGTGCGTGCCAGCGAGGTCGCGCCGGGCTCGACGACGGATTCCGCGTGGATTGAGCGGCTGTTTAGTCCGAAAGTTACGACCGATGATTTGCTGCTGTTTTTTCGCCAGCTCGCCACTTTGCTTAAAGCGGGCGTGCCAATTTTGCGCGCCCTGCACGGCCTGCAGGAATCAGCGACCGCTCGGCGATTCGGAAAGGTGCTCAGCGACCTGCAACAGCAGCTCGAAGGCGGCCGCGACCTTTCGACTTCGATGCAGCACGACGCAAAAATCTTCTCGCCCTACATGGTAAGTATGGTTCGGGTGGGGGAAGTGACCGGGCGCTTGCCCGAAGTGCTGCAGGGCCTGTTTCTCCAGATGAGTTTTGAGCGCGAAAGCCGCGACCAGGCCAAAGCCGCACTTCGTTACCCGCTCTTCGTAGTCTTTACTGCGATCGCGGCCCTGGCGGCCGTAAACGTTTTGGTTATCCCCGCGTTTGCCAAGGTGTACAAGGGATTGCACGCGGAACTGCCGCTGTACACGACGATTTTGATCGGCATTTCGGAGTTTTCCGTACGCTACTGGCCGCTGCTGTTTGGCCTGCTTGCGGCCATCGCCGCTGGGCTCTCTTATGCAGTGCGCACCGAGCGGGGGCGCGAAATCCGCGATGGACTGGTGCTGCTGCTGCCCGTTTTTGGGCCGCTGTTGCGCAAGGCTGCGCTGGCGCGATTTACCAAGAGCTTCGGTCTGGCGGTCAATGCCGGTGTGCCCGTAGTCGACGCCCTGCAGGTAGCGCTCGAAACGGCCGATAACGTGGTGCTGAGCAAGCGCATCCGCACCATGCGCACTGCCGCCGAACGGGGCGAATCGTTGGTGCGGGCCGCTCGCGCAACCGGCGTGTTCACGCCCACGATCTTGCAGATGATTGCCGTCGGTGAGGAAACCGGTGCGCTGGGCGACATGATGAATGAGGTAGCCGATTTTTATCAACGAGACGTCGAGTTTGCGACGCAGGGCTTGGCCGCGCAGATCGAACCCATCCTCATCTTGGTGCTCGGAGCCATGGTGTTGATGATCGCGCTGGCCGTGTTTATGCCGATGTGGAACCTCTCGCACGTCGTCCTGCACAAGTAGCAACGGTCCCAAAAGCCAGCAAATACGCTGCCTAGGGCCGACTTTTCGGACGATGCATGCTCTTGCGCCGCGGCCAAAATCCCTCCTGCGACGTGCCCAGTTGCGGGGGCAGCGTGAGGCAAGTGTGGCTTTCTAAAGGCGATAGGGCCGATTCGTTCACTAGGGTCTAAAGAATCCGGCCGTACTGCCGATAGGGGCAGATATTAATAGCGCGAATGCGCCTAAAGTTTTTTTACTGGATCAAAAGGACAAACATGAATGCTCGCAAAAACCTAGGTCAAGCCGGCTTCACGATGATCGAGTTGATCGTCGTCATCCTGATCCTTGGCATCCTGGCATCGATCGCTCTGCCAAAGTTCATCAATCTGGGAGCAGACGCGCGCTACGCCAAGATTCAGGGAATCGAAGGTGCCATGAAATCGGCGGTGGCTATTGTGAACTCCGCGGCCACAGTGCGCGGTGTCGTCGACCAAGCAACTGGCAGCACCTTGACGATGAACGACGGAACCCAAGTCACCCTGGCCTGGAACTGGCCCGATGGTACCGCGACGGGCATCCCGAAAGCTGCGGGCTTTGATGGCACGACGGGGGGCGTGAACAACACCGACGGCCTGAATGTAACGATCGCCGCGGGTGTCGTGTCGGTGTACCCCAACAGCGCGCAGACCCCCGCGTCTTGCACCCTGACCTACACCGCAGCGACCGCGGCCAACACCGGGCCCACGGTTGTTCTGCCTGCGACCGCAAGCAATACGACCTGCTAGCAGCCCACGCGCAAGCGGCGCGCCCTGCTCAGGGACGTGGTCGCTTGCAAAGAGGACGGCGCGCCGGCAAGCGGACGCGCCGTTTTGCTTTCATGACCTCAGCGCATCGACTACGGCACATGTGCCAGCGTTTAACTGCTCAGGGGGGCTTCACCCTGGTGGAGCTCATCGCGGTAATTTTGATCGGAGCCGTACTGTCCTTTGTCGCCATGGGCAAGCTCAACAACCTGGGGGAAGTCAACGCACAAGGCTTTGCCGACGAAGTAGCAAGTCAACTGCGCTACGCGCAAAAGACCGCAATCGCCCAGCGCACGATCGTGTACGTTAACGTCGCCGCGGCCACCGAACACGTCTACTCGTGCTTTGATTCGGCGACCCCCACCTGTGCGCAGGAGCTCGTACTGCCCACGGGCGATCACGCAGACATCACGGGACCATCGTCTGCGACGATGACCTCGACCGTCACCCAATTCTCGTTTAACGGCCTCGGCGCTCCGTCGACGAGCTCCGTGGTCACGCTGGTCGTTACCGCCACTTCGAGCGGGGCCCCATTTACCGTCACCGTGCAACCGGTCTCCGGCTATGTCCAACGCGACTAACCAGCGTGGGGTCACCCTCATCGAGGTGCTGGTATGCATACTGATCGTCTCGGCAGCCGTCGGCGCGATCGTCAATTTGCTTCGGGTCACCGTTGGCAACTCGGGCGATCCGCTCATTCGGCGCCAAAGTCTGGCCATCAACCAGGCGTTGATCCAAGAGATCGACACTATGCCCTTTTCGGCAACCGACCCGCGCACGGGTGCCGCCGAAGGCATGGGGCCCGAGCCAGGAGAGTCGCGCGGCAGCGCCACAACCCCTTTTGATGATCCGCGCGACTACGCCGGTTATACCGAGACCGGCATCGTCACTCCCAGTGGGACGGCGATTGCGGGTCTTAGCCAATATTCAGCCAGTGTCGCCGTCTCCCAACAGGCAATGGGCAATGTGCCATCGACCTCGGGTGTGCTCGTGACGGTCACCGTGACCGGGCCCAACGGCGAATCGTTCAACCTGTATAGCTTCCGAGCAATGTATGCGCCCTGACCTGCTAGCGCATCTTGCACGCGCGCGCGCCGCGGGCTTTACCTTAATCGAGCTGACCGTCGTGATGTTGCTCATCGCGATGTTGGGCGCAACCGTCGGTATATTTATCCGCAACCCGGTGAGCTCCTACTTCTCGACGATCAACCGGGCAGCGCTGACCGATGCGGCCGACCTCGTCGCACGTCGCATGATCCGCGAGCTGCAAGCCGCGGTCCCTAATTCGGTGCGGGTGACGAGCAGCGGCACGACCCAGTATCTGGAGTTTGTACCGGTCGTCGATACCGGCCGCTACCGGGTCGCCAAGTCCAACGGCAACGATCCCACCGGCATCTATCCGCTGGACTTCTCCAATCCGAGCAACAACTACTTCCAGATTCTGGGTCCCACGGTCAATGCGCCAGCTGGCAGCGAGCTCGTGATCATGAATCTTGGCTTTGGCAACATGAATCTATACACGGGCGGCAATGTGCGGGCACTGAGCGTCACAGGCAATAACTTACAGACCATCAGTTACGTTGCCGCAGGCGCCTGGCCCGCTGCCTCGCCGGCAAACCGGTTCTATCTTTTCACCACGGCAGTGAGCTACGTTTGCAGCCCCAACGCCAACGGAACGGGCACGCTCACGCGCTACTACGGCTACACGCCCACCGCAACGCAGCCCAATTCCATTACTACTGCGCCGCTTTCCACCGCAAGCAACAGCCTGATGCTAAACGACCTCAGCTCCTGCACTTTCATACCCGGTACCGCGCAAACCGACCTAAATTCCATGCAGATCAACCTGCAACTGTCCAACAACGGCGAGAGCGTGACGCTGTATTCGCAGGTCATCACCCCCAATGGCCCCTGATCTGCGACCTCGTAACTCCCCGCACATCGGGCGCAAGCCCGATTGGGCGCCAAAGCTACCCACACGTGTGCGCGGCTTTGCTTTTGTCGCGTCGCTGTTTTTGCTTGTGGTCCTGGGGGTCTTTGCCGCCTACATCATCAGCATCGGCGCCAATGCCCAGGGTACCGTGGAAGCGTCCATCCAAGCCGAGCGCGTCTTTGAGGCTGCCAACTCCGGACTCGAGTGGGCCGCTTATCAAGAGCTCGACCCGTATCAAGCGATCTGGGGCAACGTCACTACGCCGCCAAACTGCTTTGCTTCACCGGCCACGCCATCGCTGCCTTCCGCATTTGGCTCGATCACGCTCTCGATTAGCTGCACGCGCTACCCGGCCTGGACCGCAACGCCGAACTATTACGAGGAAGGCAGCCAGCGGGTTGTCGTTTACCTCATCACCTCTACGGCAAGTTACGGAACTGCGGGTCAAGCCACCTACGCTCAGCGCCAGCTCCAATCGCGGGTCGTGCAATGCAAGAACCCCTACGGGACCGCGCCCGCCTACACCTGCAGCAACTACAACTGATCAGTAACCGAATCCAAGCGCATGGAACATCGGAGCACAAAACGACGATTGGGAAACAGCACCGGCTCAGGCTGCGTGCGGGCCGCGTTGCGCGCTTTGCTCACAGTGTTGTTGCTGTGTGCCTCTCCAGCGTTTGCGCAGATCGCATACGTGCAACAGACCGGCCTTTTCGACAACGCGAGTGCCACGTCCGTCACGTCCACTGCCTTCGCTACGAACCCGACCGTAGGTGACACGATCGTCGTGATGGCGTGGACATGGGATGCCAATGGTTACCCGACGATCAGCGTCAGCGACAGCAGTGGCAACACCTACACGCAGGTCGCCCAGCCAACGACCACCGGAGGGGGAGGGACCGGGTACCAAAACGCTGCCCTCTTTTATGCCACCGTCACAAAAACAGGCGCCAACTTCAAGGTGACTGTGACCTCTGCGCAAAGCGGCTCGCAGATCGATGCGGTGGCGGCGGAATTCTCGGGCGTGGGAGCCTTGGACCAGAGTAACGGTATCAAGGGCACTACGACGACCGCGACGATCTCCACACCCGCCGCGACCGCGGTCGCAGGCGAGCTTGTGGTGTCATCGCTCGGAATATATTTGCCATCGGACCAGTACACCGCGATCAGCGCATCAGCAGGTTACACCGTACTGGCCACAGAGCTCAACAATCTGACCAACTCGGCGGGCGGCGGCGCATACATGATCGCCGCTTCGGCAGGCGTGCAAAGCATCACCTGGAGCAGCACCGGCGGTACCTTCTCGAACTGGCTAGGCGTAATTGCCACCTTCAAGCCCAGCTCAGGCGGTGGTGGCGGCACGGTGGGCGCCTTTGCGGCGTATGAAACCGCCACCACGCCGGCAACTGCCTATACCGGCAACATCAATACCAAAGTCTCCGGCAGCAGCTATTTGCTGGACGTTGCCGCCCTGAACTCCGCCAAAACAGCAGTCAATACCAGCTTTAGCGGAAGTGTGCTCGTTCAGGTCATCGGCACAACAACCGCCACACCGACACTGGACGCTAACGGCTGCCCCTCGACAAGTCCGCAAACGCTGGCCTCGCCCGGCACGGTAAACATCACCAACGGGCGCAGCACGATCACCTTTCCCGCCGAGCCGAACGCCTGGCGCTATGCCAAGGTCAAGGTGAGCTACCCCGCCACCAGCCCTACCATCATTTCATGTTCGGGTGATATGTACGCAATTCGGCCATCGACACTGAGCGTGGTCGGAAACGACGCCGCCTGCGCCGCCCCCGGTTGCTACCTGAATAACGCAACGACCAGCGGCACACCAATCCAGACCGCTGGCGCGTCCTTCACACTGACCGCAACGGCCTACAACGCTGCGGCAACGCCGGCCATCACCACAAACTACCCGGGGGCCGGCATGAGCCTGGCGGCCGCCTCGCTTGCCGCCATTGCGCCGGCAAGCGTGAACGGGGTTTTGACGCCAGGCAGTTTTTCCGGCAGCGGGGGCACCGCGACCTCCTCGACGGCCACGTACACCGAAGCCGGTGACTTCACTGTGCAGTTCCAAGATACGGGATTTGCGACGGTCGACTCGACCGAAAGTGCCAATCCAGCGCCCGGGATCACGTCACCGGTAACGCCAGCGAGTTGCTCGGGGTACTACACCTGTTCAGGAACGACGACCCTTGGTCGCTTCATCCCGGCGCAGTTCGCCATCACGGCGGCCGCTCCCGTGGCCGCCTGCAGCGGCTTTACCTATTTTGGCGAGAGTTTCTCCACGCCCTTTACTTTGATAGCCCAAAACGCCAGCGGCGCTACGACCCAAAATTATGCGGGTGCCCTGGCCAAGCTGGCTCTTACGACATGGAGCAACTTTGTCTTTACCGCAAGCGGCAATCCATCGGGAACCGCTTTGTCCAGCGGCACTACCGCTCCAAGTGGCACCTGGGTCGCTGGTAGCGCCAGCGTCAGCGCTAGCCAGCTCATCAGCGTGCCTTCGCCCCCCGCGGGGCCTTCGAGCGTCACTATCTTGGCCCGGCCCGTAGATAGCGACGGCGTCACGCTCGCCAGTGCAACTGCCGTCACATCCACGGCCGCAACGCTTTACGAGGGGCGCGCTCGCATGGTCAACGCGATCGGACCTGAGACGACGGATCTGCTGGTGCCGTTTTTGGTCGAGTATTGGCAAAGCGCATCGGCCGGCTGGCAAATCAACACCTCCGATATCTGCACGGATGCCAGCATACAGATCAGTGCCGGCACGCTTGCGGCCTCTGCGACTTGCGTGCGCGATACCGGTGCACCGGGCAATAGTGGCGCCGGTTGCGCCGGTGCCAGCCCCATTGCCAACCACAAGTACTTGGAGGGCGGAGTTTCTGGCACCGACAGCAACGGCGTAGCCGGTTTTGCCGGAAACTTCAATTTATGGCTGGCTGGGCCCGGTGCAGGCAATCTGGGATATGTGACCGTATCTGCGACGGTTCCGACTTGGCTGCAGTACGACTGGACGGGAGCGGTCGGCAATCCCTCGGCGATTGCGACCTTCGGTATGCCGCGAACGGGTCCAATCTTGTATCGCAGCGAAATCTACTTTTAACGGGGCCGGGCACCCCGCCGTTTTTGTGTGGCGTTGGCCGCAATATCGGCCCCAGGCGGCTGATCGAGCAGAAGTTTCCTTGAATCCGCCGACTTTTCGGGGCATTCGGTGGCCCTGCCCCCACATACCATCAACGGACGATATAGAGGTGGACAACTTCGTCCGCCGCAAAAACATTGTTGGGCGGGGTGATGTTGCAAGGACCTTGGAGCTCACGGCTTTCCTTGTTTGCTGCTGGCCGAAAAGGCACGCAGCCAGGGACCGTTGGCGTACATGTCGGCGAAAAACGCCTCGCGGCGGTGCGGCTGCGCGCCACCTCACCCTTGCCCACGCTCGAGTTGCTGCGCCACTCCAGCGTCGATTCGGGCGGCCCCACGAGCACGATCCGCGCTCTGGCACAAGAGGGTTTTTTTGCCAGTGCTCGCGTATTCGTCACGCTACCGGGCGGAAAGTACGACACGATTACCATTGCCGCGCCGCCGGCCGTGCCGGAGGAAGAGTTGCGCGATGCATTGCGCTGGCAGATGCGCGGCGCGCTCTCCTACCCTCCCGAGGAAGCGGCCTTCGATTTCGTGCGCCTGCCCCAGGCGTCCCGAGAGGAGACAGCCTCGGCTTCGGCCCCGGCGATATTGATCGTAGCCGCACGTCGCCGTGACGTCGCCCAGGCGCTGGCGCCATTTCAGGCGGCCGGTGTCGAGGTCAACGCCATCGACATTCCCGAAATGGCCCAGCGCAACCTTCTCGGCGGCGGCGTCGAGCCCGATGTTTGTCAAGGCTTTTTGTCCTTTGATGATTCGAGCGCATTGCTCACCGTGCAGCTTGCGGACGAGCTGTGCTTTGCTCGACGTATGCAACTGCCCGGCGTCGGCCGCCCGGAAGAGGACGAACCCGAGCACACCGCTGACCGGATCGCTACGAACGTGCAGCGCTCCCTTGAGGTGTTTGCGCGTCAGTCCCAGATGCCGGAAGTTGCTTCGGTCGTAATCGGCACCCACCCGCACGCTTCTCTCATCGCGCGTGCCATCTCGGAACAAGCGGCCGTCCCTACGACTTTGTTTGACGCGGCAACGGCGGTTGCCTTGGAACAAAACGTTCGCACCGAACTCGATGGTGTAACCCCCAGAGCGCCCGAAATGCTGCTCGCTCTGGGCACCGCACTGCGCAGCGATGAAGGCATTCGCAGCATTGCGAACAGCGCGCTGTCCTTGCCCGCCTGGTTATTGCCCGGGAAAAAAGCCGCCTAGCACCTCGACGATCAATCCCAAACATGGCACAAAACGTAAACCTTCTGGAACCGACGAGCACCGGGCCCTCGCCCGGCCGCGTTGGCTTGCGCCGTGCTGCCATTGCCGCCGTTTTGGTCAGTGTCGCCACCGTCACGGTCGCAGCCCTGCAGGTGCGCGGCCTGGGAAACGCGCGTGCGGAACTCGCACGGGTCCAGGCGGAGACGCAACGGCTACAGCGCGAACAAATCGACGCAGCCACGCCTGACCCCGCGTTAATCGCACAAATTATGCAGGACCAACGCGACGTCGAGGCCCTCGAACTGATCGCTCACCAGCTCACCAATGGCAGCTTTGGTCGTACCCAAGGTTTTGCCGACGAGTTGCGTGCTTTTGGCCGCGCCACCGCCTCCGGAATCTGGCTCACGGGTCTTAAGCTCGACAATCCGACCAACTCGATGACGCTCGATGGCAAAGCGATCGACGCATCGCGTGTCCCAGCCCTGATCCACGCGTTGGAGTCCGAACCGCATTTTTCCGGCACACGCTTTGCCTCGATCGAGCTGCATGCTAGCGAAACGCAGGCAAATAGCGCTCCACGCACGGTGGACTTCCGCATCGCAACGCCCGTTTCCGACTTGGTGGTCGATGTGGGCAAGGACCCTGTTCAGGGAGCAGCCGGTGGCACGGCACCGGCGATGACGGCACGATGAAAAAGCGTCTTCAAAAATGGTGGCAAAAGCGCTCGATGCGCGAGCGCCTAGCCGTGCAGGTGGCAGCGCTAGTGGTGGTCGCCACGATGGTCGACACGGTTGCCCTTGCGCCCACGCGCAAAGAGGCGGACCACGTGCGCGGCGAATTGGTTGGCGCCAAAACGGAACTTGAGAAGATCCGCGCAGCCATCGAGGAACAAGCGCGACAGAGTCATACCTACATCGAAGGGCGCAAAAACGAATTGCAACAGCGCCGCAAGACAGCCGAGGACGTCATACGCGAGGCCCAGGTCGATCTGATCAGCCCACAGCAAATGAAACGCCAGCTGGCGGCGATTTTGGAGAAGTTTCCCCAGATGAGCATCGTCGCAATGAACTCCCTTGCGCCCGTGCCGCTGGGGTTTGCGACGCCATCGAAGTCATCGGCGACCAATGCTGCGGTTTCTGCCCAAGTGCCCAAAGTGCCACCGAACGTAGTCGCCGGTTTGTACCAACACGGACTGGAAGTCACTGTCGAAGGTCACTACCTCGACTTGATCGGTTATCTGCAAACGCTGGAACACGCGCCCCACCGAGTGTACTGGCGCGACTTGGATCTGGCCGTCAACGACAAGGGCATGCCGGTCACCAAAATCGGGATGTTCACGCTCTCTCGAGACCCAACATGGCTAAGTCTTTGATACGCATTGTCCGGTGCATCGCGTGCGCGCTCGGCGCGCTGATCGGCTGCGCCAGCGTCCCGACCCACGCTCTGGCCGGCAGCCAGAACGCAGCTTCCGGTATTGCCGATCCAACGACACCGCCGCCGGGATACGGCCCACCAAGTCTAGGCACTGACCCGCGTCACGCGGAGGCGGGCGCAAACACTTCGGCGGATGCCAACCGCTTGCAGATGATCCTGGTTCAGGGAGAAAAGCGTTCGGCAGTAATCGGAGGGCGAACCGTGCACGTTGGCGACACGGTTGCCATCGAAGGCTCCGCCGCGCGCGTCGAGCGAATCGATGAAGGCGCCCTTGTAGTGCAGCAGGGAGATGCGCGCAAGGTGCTGCATCTGATTGAGGATTCCGCGGGGGTGCGCCGCAAACCGCAGTGCCTGCACGGGTCCACCGATGCATCTGGCTGCCGCACGCAATGATGAGGAGACTCGTAATGCTTTCGCAGACCTCCCCCGTGAAACCGGCCGACGAGTCGCCAGACGGTGCCGCCGCCAACGACTGGATCGCGGCCCATGCGCGTTCGGTTGGGCGCGCCCTGACGATTGGCGCGCTGGCGTTCTTAAATTCTTGCGCGACAAACCAAAGTACTGCACCGCGTTCCGCCGAGATGATCCCAGAAATCCGCAGCGCACTGTCCGAGCCTTCGCGTCCGCCCGTGCCCAACTTGCCGCCCGATGTCGCCCGCGAGCTGCTACCGCCACCCGAATTGTCCCTATCGCGATTGTCCACCGCGCCGGCCGAACCGCGATTTGATTTAAACGTAGTGCAGTTGCCGGCCTCACAGGTGTTTGCCGCATTGGCCAAGGACACGCGCTACTCGATGGTGATCGACCCCGAGCTCAAAACGCCGATTACGGTGACACTGAAGGATGTGAGTTTAGTCGAGGCCTTAGAGACGCTTCGGGAAGCCTATGGATTCGAATACAAGATCCTGGGCACACGAATCTTCGTCCAAGCCGCTGGCTTGGAGACCCGCGTGTTCACGGTCAACTATCCCACCGAAAGCCGCACCGGCCGCAGCGAACTGCATGTGACCTCGGGCTCCATCACGCAGGCCATGAATAACGGCACGCCTGGTGCACCCGGATCCAACGGAACACCTCCGACCACGCCCGCCCCGGGCTCGCCGGGCGTTCCGAGTGCAACGGAGTCGACGAGGATTACCACACAGATTCGCAACGACCTTTGGGTCGAGATCGAGGCCTCGCTCAAGTTGCTGGTACCGGTGAATCCTGAACGAAGGGACGGCACCCAGCTGATTGTCTCGCCGCAATCGGGAGTGATCGTGGTGCGCGCACTGCCCCGCCAGCTGCGGCAGGTGGAGCACTACCTTCGCTCAATGCGTCTTAACATCGAGCGCCAAATCGTCCTCGAGGCCAAGATCATCGAAGTGACCTTGAACGATTCGTCGCAAACGGGGATTAACTGGGCTGCGTTTCACAATGGCGCCGGTGCGCGCAGCGCAACGGGCATGCTGACGCCCGGCGCCAGCCTGTCGCCGACCGGATCGATATCCGACAGTGTGCTTACGTCGACTCCGGGAGCCTTGCTGTCGCAAAGCGGCCAAAGCGCCAATCCGCTCTTTGGCTTGGCGTTCCAGACCAATAACTTTGCAGGGCTGCTCGAGTTCTTGCAGACCCAGGGTGAGCTGCAGGTGATATCCAGCCCGCGCATAACCGCGATGAACAATCAGCAGGCCGTGCTCAAGGTCGGCACCGATGACTTTTTTGTAACGGGCGTAACGACCAATATCGCCACCGGCACGGGGTCAAGCGCCGTGATTACGCCGACGATTACGGTCGAACCGTTTTTTTCCGGTGTTGCCTTTGACATCACTCCGAGCGTCGACGAGGACGGAAGCATCATCTTGCACGTGCATCCCTCAGTCTCCGCAGTCTCGGAAAAAGACAAGATCGTCAACCTGGGTACGCTGGGCAGCTACACGTTGCCACTGGCTTCGAGCACCGTTTCGGAGACCGACACGGTCGTGCGAGGCCGCGACGGCAACATCGTGGCCATCGGTGGTCTGATGACGGTAAACAACAACGACACGAGCTCGGGCCTGCCTGGGTTAGGTACGGTGCCGGGCCTCGGTTACCTGTTTTCGTCGAAACAAAAATCGCGCACCAAAACGGAGCTGGTGATTTTGATCAAGCCAACGGTTGTCAATTCCGACGCGCAGCTCCAGGCGGAGCGCGATGACTTTCAGCGCCGTCTGGAAGGCGATCTGAGCGCACACGTCCACTGAGGCTGCAATGTATTGCCATCACTTCGGCTTCGAGCGAGTGCCATTTTCGATCACTCCCGACACGAGCTTCGTCTACTCCTCGACGTCCCAGCGCAACGCGCTAAACGTGCTGTTAATGGCGACAGATGCGGGCGAAGGATTTATCAAGATCACGGGCGAAGTGGGTTCGGGCAAAACACTTCTGTGTCGGCGCTTTCTGGCTCGCTTAGCTGCTGCCAATGAGTCACGCAGACGATTTCGAACCGCCTATGTGCCCAACCCCTGCCTGCGCCCGTTGACGCTCTTGATGACAATCGCCTCCGAGTTCAAGTTGCGCGTGCCCGACCCTGATTCCGAAAGTAGCCTTCTTAACAGCATCAATCGAGCCCTGCTGCGCTACGCAGCGCGCGGCGAGCAAGTGGTAGTGTGTCTGGACGAGGCCCAGTCGATGCCGCTCGAGACGATCGAGTCCTTGCGCTTGCTATCGAACATGGAGACCGAGCAACGTAAACTCATCCAGGTAGTCCTGGTCGGTCAACGCGAGCTCGACGCGAAGCTCGCGCACGATAACCTGCGCCAATTGCGCAGCCGGATCACTTTTTCCTATCGGTTGGGGTCGCTGTCCCTTGCCGAAACTGGCGCTTACCTCGAACACCGAGCCAAAGTCGCCGGCTACTGCAAGAGCACGCCGCTATTTACCGAAAAGGCGATTCGCAGTATTTACAGCGCCGCGCGCGGGCTGCCGCGACGCATCAACATCCTGGCGCACAAGGCCTTATTGGCTGCCTACGGACAGGGTGCGGATCGGGTCGATGTTATCCACGTAAGAGCGGCCCGTGCCGACGCGGTCACGCCCGGCATTAAGGCCGTGCTCCATGATTGGTTGACCAGAATACTTTCGGCCTTGCACTTGCGGCGCATCAATTTGCCCGTGCGCGCCAACCAGGGAATCAGCCCATGAGCGTGCTCATTGACATGCTGCGGGACCTGGACCGGCGCGGCAAGTCGCCGTTGATGAATTCGAGTCTGGTGCAAGCAATCGAGACCGTGCCCGAGGCGACTGCAGGGTCTGCCAAACGCTCCGGCTCCGCGCGACTGCTCCTTGCGCTTTGCGCGAGCGCTCTGCTCTTAGCGATCGTGTGGTGGCTGTTATGGCCGGCCACACCCGGCAATTCGCATGCATCTTCCTTTGCAGCGCTGACCCGAAACGAGCCGGCACAAGCGCTGCCGGCACCTGCGCCCGCTCCCCTGCCAGCCCCGGCTCCGGTGCCGGCCCACGCTGCAGTGTCGAGCCCTGCTCCCATGCCGGCCTTCGACCACGTGCCGTCAGCAGCTTCAGCACCCGTTGCCAAAGGTGCCGGTGCGGCGACCAATGCAACCGGTGGCCTAAGAGCCAAAGGCAATGACGCGCAGCGCACAGCCCAGGTGCAAGCGCCTTTGTCATCCGCGCCGCCACAAGAAGTGCTGGCAAACCAAACGGCCAAGGCACAGCTTGCAGTTGCCTCCAGCCAGGCTCAAGCCAAGCCGGCCGACCAAAGCGCCTCCGAGCTGCCGGCGGGCTCGGACAGCTTCGTACGTTTCTCGGGTACCAGCGGCCAAGCGCCAGCCGATCTGGCGCGCGCTTACGATCTGGCCCAGCGCGGCCGTGATG
>DASPWJ010000060.1:0-3473 GCA_035621895.1 Burkholderiaceae bacterium
CAATGGTTCGCGGGCAGAAAATCGCAGAAAGCGATGGCCAAGCTGCGGACCGTTGGCACCGGAATCGCAGCGAACGCGCGGACTACATTTCGCTATGATGTTGTTCGCAATCCACCGCTTGGCGTCGCTCCTATTCTAGCCGTACGATGGCAACGGCGGCTGACCATTCATGATGCCGGCTTCTATGAGGACTCATTTGTCAAGCCCCTTGTGATGCTGGGTTGAGTTCATCGATGTTCATGGCGGCACTTGCTGTTTGTTGACCGGCGTTACTCCGCGGTTGCATCCTGATCTTCGGTCGGGGCGTTGTGAACGTCCGAGCCAGAGCTCGGACGAACTTCTATCCGTGCCGGAACATGTGTCCGGACACCACATACCGTATGCGCGCAAAGCGCTCTGGGAAACCCCGGTTACCGACGCGCCCCATCTTTGGCAACGGTCACCATCTGATGACCCGCCGGCATCCCGGGCGCGTCGACCTTTGATCATGATGTTGCAATGCATGCCGGTTGCGCAGTTGGCTCGATTCGTTACGCGTCAAACCTCGACGGTTTTCAGAGTTGCCCCGGCGGGAACTTCGCCGTGCTCGACGTAGCGCCACAGCGCGATGGCCAGACGCCGCGCCAGCGCAACGATGCCAATGCGCCGCGAGCGCTTGCCGGCGATGCCAAAGCGCTGGGCAAACCATTGGCTCATGGCGCTGTCGGGCTGGAATCTGAGCCAGCGCCACGCCAGCTCCACCAGGAGCGCTCGCGCTCGCTTGTTGCCTGCTTTACTGATCCCTTGTTCGTGTTCCAAGGTGCCACTGGCGTAGGGTGTGGGTGTCAAACCCAAACACCCGGCGACCTCCCGTCGGTTGGCAAATCGGCGCCAACCGAATATCTCCTTATCCAGAATCCAGGCGCCGCGTGGTCCGATCGCCCGAAGCCTGGCCAGCTGCGCCACGATCGGATGCGCCCCATCGGCCACCTCGTGGCGCCGCTCGGCCTCCAGGGCAAGGAGCTGCTGCTTGACCAATTCCAGGCGCGCGTACTCGCGTTCGATCTCGGCGCGCAGCAGGGGCGGTACCTGCGTACGATGGCTACTCCACCACGCCTGCCAGCTGCGCCCGCCGATGCGCCCGGGGCGCAGGTTGTGCAGTACCAAGAGCGAGCCGATGCGGTTGGTGTGGGCGATGCGCTCGTGCATCAAGCGTGCAATCTCTCGGTGCGTGCGCCGAGCGTCCTCCTGCTGCGCGGTGGGCTCGTGCACCACGGTCCATACGCGCCGCTCACCGCGGTGATAGCGCAGCAGTAAACCCAATAGCTTGTCGGCGTCGAGCCGATCGGTCTTGGCGCGCTTGGCGCGGCGGTTTACTTCGATGCTCGAGGAATCGACCACGATGTTCTCGACACCTTGCTCGCGCAGCCAGCGGTGCAGCCACCAGCCGTCGCGGCCAGCCTCATAGCACGTACGCACCCTGGCACGCGGTTGGAGGCCGCACCGCGCTCGCGCTTTCTTCAAACAGTCCAGGACCGCCGCCTGATCTCCCGCGTTGACCGTGTACCGGCTCGGGTTGCGCACCCCATCGCTGCAGCAAAGCTTCCACGATCTGTCGCCCAGCTCAAAGCTCACATGCAAAGCTGCCTGGGCCGTCGTATCCTTACCTTGGAGGGCTGTATCAAGAGATTTCATTTCCTTGCTCCTTTGCCGAGAAGTTAGGAAAAGGCCCGTTCTTACTTAACGGGTCTGACTTGTGCAGTCCTCCATAGATTCTATGGTTCAAGTCAAGCCCTGCGTGACCCGTTTCGGATCGAACTCGGTCTTATGCGTGAAGATCGACCAAGCGGTACGGGCAATGCGGCGAGCGAGAATCACGAGGGTTGCGGTGCTGGAGAGGCCCTTGGCTCGGTAATGCTCGTAGAGCGGTTTCCAGATCTTCGTTTTTGCAGCGGACATGGCGGCCAGGAAGAGCAGACGACGCAGCTCCCCCGGGCCTCGCTTGGACAGACGCCGGCGTCCGCGATGCTGGCCAGAATCCATTGGCCGGGGATCGAGTCCCGTGAAGGCGACAAAGGAGTCGGCACTGCGCAGCCGCACGCGATCGAGCGTATTGAATACGCTGGCGCCGACAACCGCTCCTACGCCCGTGATCTTGCACACGCGAGCGTAGTCGCGCTTGCGATCGGGGTCCGCCTCGAGAAGCTCCTTGACTCTCGCATCGATGCGTGCCGTGAGCTGGTCGAAGCGCAGTCTCAGCGCTTTGAGATCGGCGGCAAATCCATGGACTCCTTGAAGGGACTGGCCCAGCGCAGCACGGAGGCAACGGAGCGTTGCGCGACGCTTGAGCAGTCGGTCGACTTCGCGTTGTTGCGGTGTGGGCGGGATCCACGGATGCAGATTCTCGTGCTCCCTTTCGACCATTCTGGCGATGAGTTCGGCATCCACGCGATCGGTCTTGCCACGCTGCCCCATGGCTTTGGCATAGTGGTGGGTATCCTTGGGATTGAGCACGTAGGCGACGAAGCCCCGCTTGTGGGCGAGCTCTGCCAGCAGTTCGTGATAACTGCCGGTCGATTCAATGCCAATACGGCTTCCCGCGGGCAGGCCTTTGAGAAATGCGAGCAGCGCGGCACGCTGGTTGGCGATCTTGCGGGTAGCGAAGCTTCCTTCGGCGCAGGCCACCATGAGATCGTCCTTGGCGATGTCAGCGCCGACATTGAGTACTCCAGATGATGGGGTTTGCATAATCTCTCTCCCACTAATACGATGAACATTGCTGGGGTGGAACACACCGGCGTGAGCTTGCAGTCAAATCGGCGGTCCTGGGCCGCTAGATTCCTCATCGACGCTTCTCGGTGTGGGTGGGAGGGTTCTATGGATGTCTGTCTCGCGTCAGGGCGAGCAGATGTATCTTGCCGCCCCTCCACCCCGACCCCCTAACTGTTGCAGAAGGGTGCCGAAAACGCTAATTCGTAGCAAAACCTTGAGCAACAACTAGCGAGGGCTATGGGCTTGTGGACAGTTCGCCAGCACACCCCGCTGGCGAAACGGGGCGCTTGCCGTGGATAACGATCAAGCCGTTATCCACCGCGCACCCCTCTGCCCACAGGGCCCACAGCCCGTCAACAATTGTTAAAGAAGAGAACCTAAACGAACCATACAAGTATCTTTGGCCGGGATCTGACTCTCGCGACGCCCCTCCAATTCGCCACGGACTGATCATTCATAAGGTGAAAAAAACCGACTCTCTCGGTCGGCGTTGTGTGACTTTTGTCAGTTGGCAACACAATGTGCGCGCTGTCGCGCCTGCGCTAGGGTGTCGGTAGAGTGCCTCCAATTGTGCCGGCGAGCCGGGCTCGATTTTGATAAAGCAAAAGCACCTTGGATTGCGTCGCCACAGAGCACTTCCGGGCTGACCGGAAGTCAGCCAAAGGCAAACTAACAGCGCTTTTCATCGCTCGTGCAATTGCAAGAAACCTTCGGGGCCGTCA
>DASPWJ010000061.1:0-8914 GCA_035621895.1 Burkholderiaceae bacterium
TTGCTTGCGGACGCTTATTTCCGCGGGCTGGTCGATTTCGAGGGAGATCTGTACGCGGCCCTGCGGCTGAAGAATCACTTCCAGTCCTTAAGGCTAAGTTTGCGTGAACGCATCGCCTTGCTGCGCGATGCGCTGCGGTTGACGGCGCGTGCCCGCTCGCACGCCGTGACCGGCATGCCGCGCAGCAGCGAGGAGTTTTCCCGTCATCACTCCAAGAGCAGTGACCGGGCGGCGATCTCGTTTCACTACGACCTATCCAACGCCTTTTACCGTCTTTGGCTCGACGAGGAAATGGTGTACTCCTGCGCATACTTTGAAACGCCGGACGATACGCTGGGGCAAGCGCAACGCAACAAGCTCGATCACATCTGTCGAAAGCTGCGCCTTCGGCCTGGGGAGCGCTTCCTGGATGTCGGCTGCGGGTGGGGGGCGCTTGTGTGTTGGGCAGCTCGCAATTACGGCGTGCGCGCGCACGGCATCACCCTGAGCCAGCGGCAGCTGGACTACGCGAGGCAGCGTGTCGCCAACCTCGGTCTGCAGGACCTCGTCACCGTGGAGCTGCGCGACTATCGCGACCTGCAGGGTGAGAGCGTCTATGACAAGGTCGCAAGCGTTGGCATGTTCGAACATGTCGGATTAGCAAACCTGCCCGTTTACACCGCTACCGTAAATCGCGTACTACGGCCTGGGGGGCTGTTCCTCAATCACGGTATCACCCATGATGTGGAAGGCTGGAACCACACTGTCGAAACCGAGTTCATCAATCGCTACGTTTTTCCCGACGGCGAACTCGATACCGTGAGCAACATCCAACGTGGCATGGAACGCGCGGGTTTTGAGATACACGATGTCGAGGCGCTGCGCCCTCACTACGCCCTGACGTTGCGCCACTGGGCGCGGCGGCTAGAGGATGCACACGAGGCCGCTGTGCGCGAAGTCGGTGAGACGGCGTACCGCGTGTGGCGGCTATACATGGCCGCGTGCTCCCTCGAATTCGAGGATGGCGGTACGGGCATCTATCAGATTCTGGCCTCGCGCCGAGGCGCGCCGACATTGCCCGTGCCGCTCACACGGCGCGACCTGTACGCCTAAGGGGCAGGCGCCCGCATCACTCCTCGTCCTCGGTAGTGGGCAGGCCCCGGCGCTGTGCCCACTGCTTGGCCCGGGATATGGCTACGCGGATGGCCATTCCTTCTTGCATCTGCTCGGCGAGCAGGGCGTTGGCAATTTCAATGGCTTTCTCGCGCGTCGCGGGACTCAGGTGGCGCATCGACGCCGGGTAATAGTCACTGGTCCAGGGCATACGACTTCTTTGGTCAGGAGCATGCGCAAGTGCACGCCGAGGCTGCCAACTAGCAGCAAACGCAGCCCGCCGATTGCACCGTCCGCGCCGCGCGCCAGGTCAGGGTTTGGGCAAAGGCGTAGTGTCGGTCCGCGGCGGCAGCACGGGCAGCTCGATGCGCGGATGCTCGCCCGTTAGCGACTGCAAGAAGGCCACTATGACGTCCTCCTCTTGGTCGGAGAGCTTCTTTCCGAGCTGGACTGTGCCCATCAGACCTACCGCCTGTTTTAGGCTCCATACTTGGCCGGAGTGAAAATAAGGCGCACGCAAGGCAATGTTGCGCAGCGGGCCAGCGCGAAACACGTACTCGTCGCCCTGGGTCTCGGTCACCGCGTAGCGGCCCTTGTCATTGGGGGGCAAGATCTCCGCGTTGGGCGCGACAACGAGCCCAAATGGGAAGTAACCCTCCCCGCCCACGTTGACGCCGCGATGGCAGTTGGAGCAGCCCCTCGACATGAAAAGGCCAAGGCCTTTTTTCTCCTCGGCCGACAGCGCGTCCGTGTCGCCTTCCAGAAACTGGTCGAAGCGCGATCCCGGGGTGATGAGCGTAGCTTCAAAGGCGCCCAGAGCACGGGTGACGTTGTCGAAGGTCACGGGCGATGGATTTCCGGGAAACGCTTTCTTGAAGCGCTCCACATACTCCGGCATCGACGCAAGTGTCCTTTCAACAAGTTTGGGACTGGCGTTCATCTCAATGCTGGCTTCAACCGGACCTTTTGCTTGCGCCTTCAGATCCTCGGCACGCCCGTCCCAGAACTGGGCAATGTTAAAAACCGCATTAAACACGCTTGGTGCCCGCCGTGGCCCCTTTTGCCAACCATGACCGATGGAGGTCGGTCCGGCATCCGAGCCGCCCGCCGCCAAGTTGTGGCAAGAGTTGCAACTGATGACTTGGCTCGCCGATAGGCGCGGTTCAAAAAAAAGCATCTTGCCCAGTTCGATTCTTTGGCGCGTGACGGCGACGCCACGTACGTCAGGTACGACCGAGGGTATCGCGCGGAACATTCCGCGCGCCATGTTCAAGAGCTCGTAGTCATCGGCCCAGGCTGCTGAGCAAAAAAGCGCGCTCGCAACGACCGTGCTGATCAAGAAAAGCTTGCGCATCTTCTGGTCTCCTCTCAATACAAAATTCCTTGCATTTCCGGGCGCACTCGATTTTGGGCCATGAGCGAGACCCGTCGGCTACTCTCCATAGCGATTTTGCCTGCCAATAGCGGCCCCGCCAACGTCTGGTGTTCAAAAAAAACCTCGCACACGGCGCGACGCCTGCGCACCCCGGCGCCAAATTGAGCGGGCGCAATGTGTGGCGGCCTCCGATGGCTGGCAGCCGACATCGTATGCGGCGATGCCCTTCACGCCAATGCGACCAGCGGTGGAGGATATTCATGCATTTGCCAGGCCGTGACATACCCGTGTCCGCGCCTCGGATGGTGACAAACTTCTCGGTAGTTGCGTACACGAGGCTGATCGTTTAGCCGCGTTCGTACAGTTCGCGGCACTCGGTTTCGCGACCGCGAACGACGCGCTGGCCCAGCAAAGAACCATGCGTCTCGGTCACGACCGTGTGTTGGTGCTCCACGTGGTCGTTATCGTAAAAATATACGACGACCCAATCGTGTTCGCGATGCAACTCATGCGCCTTTGCGGTATTGGAGTACAGCGCAGTAAAGTGCCAAGGACCGCGCCGCGTGTGCAATACCGCAAGCCACGATTCCCCGCTGGGATTAAAGCGCCGCGGCGCGATCGTAGGCAGCCCGCCAGCTTGGGCCTTGGCACGGTACTCGCGGTCTACGTCCAGCAGCACGTCGACGCTGGGCCCGTCGCGGCTGACCGAGGGCGTGCGAGAGCGCTGCAGGGCGCGCCGACGATCCAGCATTTGAGTGAGCGCGGCGCGAATTGCGCTTGCGCGTCGCGGTCCGATGCCGTGCACTTGTTCGAGCCGACCATCATGCGCAGCCGCTTCCAGCGATTCGAGCGAATCGACGCCAATTTGTTCGTGAATGCGCTGCGCGAGCTCCTCGCCGATGCCGGGAACCGTTTGAAAGACCTGACTTACATTCGCATCGCCGCGTAGGCGATCAAGCTGGCTCCAGCGCCCGCTAAGAAGAATTTCAGCAATCGCGCTCGCGATGCCGGGGCCTACGGAAGCAAGGGCGTCGAGTCCAGCGCGCCCCTCGTGTTCAAATAGCTCGCGCACGCTGCGCGGTAAGGCGCCGATCGTATCGGCGGCTTTGCGATAGGCGGCTACTCGGAAGGGATTGGCGTTTTGCGCGGCCAGCAAACTGGCTGCCTCGCGCAACATGTCGGCCACCGTCACATTCTCTGAGGCAAGTTCGATGGCGACGTGGCTCATGGAAATGGGGCATCGATGGCCCAGTACAATAATTATGGACGAAAAGGCCGATGGGCGAAGTGGCGTTGACGCGTATCAACTGGCGGCGATTGGCGTTGCGACGGCGCGCGGCGATCGCGTAATCTTTGCCTGTTGGCTGCAAGCCCTCTGGGCATGTCGGGTTTGATCGCTCAGCTTCGAATAATGCAGGTACATACCATGGTCAAGGGCCATCCACCGCAAGTTGGTGCCGACGATCCCGAACTGCGCACTTCGCCGATTTTGGATGATGAGCAGGAGTTCTCGCTGGATCTGGAGCTTGAGAGCGGCGCCTGCTACTTTAATAACGTCGCGTACCCCATCGGCCAGTTCGTACTGAGTGGAAATGAACTGCTCCATTGCGAAGGGCGCGGTCTGTGGGTACGCAAGGGTGAAATGCGTACCGATTAAGTGCGTCCCCCCGCGCATGCAGGCCGAGTGCTTGCGCAGCGATGGCTTGTGGCGTCAAACAACGGCGGGCGCTAGCGCGCAACCAGCCAAGCGGTTGCAGGCATTGCTGGCCTGTACTGACGCGCTTTGGTCGGGATCTTTTAAGCATCGATGAGTTTGCCGCTTTTAGCACTGATCGGTGCCGCGTTGCGCCTGCGCCGTAACGCGCGCCTTGCGCGCTCCCAATTCGAGGCCGAACGCCTGCAGCGTTTTCGCAACTTCGTCCGGTACGTGCAAACGCACTCGCCCTACTACGGGCAGATCATGCAAAGGCACGGCATCAGTGCTACCACCTGCCAGCCTAGCGACTTTCCTATTCTGACCAAACGCCTGTTGCGGGAGAACTTCGACCGCATCGTCACGGACGATCGCGTTCGGCGCGAGGCAATTGTGAATTTTTTGCAGCGCTCACGCGAACCGCAAGAGCTCTACCGGGGCCAGTTCATCGTGCTGCACAGCTCGGGCTCGTCGGGCGAGGTGGGTCATTTTGTGTTTTCGAGGAGCGATTGGATGCGCGGCTTTGCGGCGCTAACACGGCTTTATGAGCCCCGGCTGCGACGCACGAGATGCGCGTTTTATGGTGCCACCGGCGGGCATTATGGAGGAGTCTCCTGGGCCGTTACGCCGTCCCAGCGCATCGGCCGGTACGCATTTGACGTCCAGGGCTTTGATATCAACGCCCCACTTGAGCAGACGCTGAAGCAACTCCACGATTTTCAGCCGCATATCCTCGCCGGTTACGCGACTGGCAACAAAATACTGGCACAGGCGCAGGTGCAGGGACGATTGGGCATCCAACCGGAGACCGTATTGTGCGGGGCCGAGTCTCTCTCGGCGGGCGATCAGCAGTGGATGGGGCAGGTATTTGGCTGCCCGTGCATCAACATCTATGGCGCTTCCGAGACGATGCTCATGGGTATTGCGCGCCCGAGCGATCCGGGCATGACGCTGTTTGACGACGAACTGATTTTTGAGCCGGCCGCCGACCATGTTCTTGTGACGAACTTATTTAACCGTACGATGCCCCTCATTCGCTACCGGTTGAGCGACTCCCTGCGCTTTACGGATCGTGCGAGCCCCTACGGGCACTACCCCGTAATCGAGCCACTCGTCGGACGCGAGGAGTGGGTACCGCGGTTTCGCAACACGCTGGGGCAAAGCGAATTCCTCAGTGCGTCCGCGATTGAGGAAGCGTCGGTGCCGGGGATCTGGCGATTTCAACTGCGCTGCCGGGACGAGACGTCCTTTCGCTTCGCGGTGTGTATGGACGCTGGGCTCGACGCCGTCCAACAAGCGCGTGCCGTCCAGGCCGTGCAGGGGCGTCTGCGCGAGATTCTGGACAAGAAGGGCTTGAGCAATGTCACGTTTGAGATCGATGTTGTGGAGGACATTGCCGTAAATCCCGTCACTCGGAAGTTCCAGTTGGTACTTCCGCCGCCGCAGCCGTCCCAAGCGCAGTAAAAACGCCCAAAGCAAGCAAGGGCCAAAGGGGCGCGCAGACTGGTGCCGGCGCGCTCACGCAAATCTAAATTTGGGACCGGGAATGGACGTGACCGCCCGCTCGGTCGCGCAAAATGCGCCGCAGCTTGCCTCCCGCGCCGTCGCGCTGTGGCTCTGTCGGCGCAAGTTCGATTCGCACTGTCTGCAAGCTTTGGGAATCAAGGAAGGCGCGCAGAACAGATTGCGCCCGAAGGGCTTTGCCCTGTTCGCGTGTGCCCAGCCGAAGGCTAAGCACGTGGGGCGAGAGCTGCACAAGCTGAAAATCGTAGAGCTCCGCGCCCTCCTCGAGCACAGTCGTCAAGACGAGCGGCAGCAGCCGAACGCAGGCTCCTTGCTCATTGTGCACTACCAGCAGATCATCGCCGCGACCCTGAATACGCAGTGCGGGCAGCGGATTGCCACACTCGCAGGGCTGAGCCCGCATGGTGATCGAATCGCCGAGGTCGTAGCGAATGAGGGGCTGCGCCCGGTTGGCAAGATTGGTAAGTAGCACCGAGTGTGAGGGCGTCCCCTGGGGCACCGCCTGGTAGAGTTCATCCACCGGCTCAAGCACCACCCAGTCCGCGTTGACATGCATCCAACCCGCCGGGCAGCCGACCGCGATCGAGGCGAACTCCGAGGCGCCATATTCGTCCCGCACCTCGGTTGCAAAAACCTCGTGCAAGTTGCAGCGCGTGGCCTCCGAGAGGCATTCTCCGCCCGTCCAGAACTGCTTTGGACCGATCCGCAGACGCCCCGCCTGCTGTTCGTGCGCAAGCAGCACCGCAGCACTGGGGTACGTCGCCACAATGTCAGGCTGGTAGGCATTTAGCTGAGCAACCAGCGCTTCGAGCGGCTGCATTAGCGAAAAGACCTGCAATCGTTGCGCCATCCACGGAAAGATACTGCGTAAGCGCTCGACACTTGCCACGCCAGCGAAGTGGCCACCGGTCACGGCCACGAGCGCATAACGCTCCAGGGCAAGACTTGCGCTGCTCCAGTCCATCGAAGCGAAAGCACCGCGGAATCGAAATAGCTGCAGCGCGTCGTATACCGCTAGCGCATTCGCATCGTGAACGAAGATTCCGCGCTCACCGCTGGTCCCGGAAGAAGTCCAAACCGCAAAGCCGCCCGCAAATGGGTGACCTACAAGCTGGGGGGCCGCGAGGAACGCCTCGAGCGCGCGACGGCGCAGCGCGGCGCTCGTCACCAGGTCATCGAAACTGCTCATGACCATGCTCTTGGTAACGATGGGCAGCTTGCCAAGTGTTTGCAGATCACGCTCCGACGCGCCCGCATACAGATCGCGATAAAAGGGAGAATTTTCACGCGCGAAGCGCACTAAGTCCTGGCAGCGACGTTGCACAAGTGCGTCGCGATCCGCGGTTGCGAGCCAAGGTACCCCGCACATGCTCCAGGCGCTTGCGAGCAGGCGCAATGGATCGGGCCAGGCCCAGGCTGCAGGGGTCTCGGGTGATCGTGCACCCATGCGTAGCGAAGTGGCCTGCACTCCAGTTAATGCCATGATTTCGCTCCCCACCAAAGCGGCATGCGCATCGAAGTGCCACGAGCGCGCCGCTCCGGCGCGATGCAATTGCCGCACCGCCAAGATTACCGAATGTGCGCAGAGCGGGCGTCTGCCTCGCGGATACTAGTTATCGATCTGCAAGCGCTCTTACTGCAGCGCCCGCCGCAAAATAAAACGGCGCAGCATTTGCACTGCGCCGCTTCGTCCACGTAGGGCGATGGCCCTGCGGGTACTACAACCCGCCGCGACGGCGGGAAAGAAGCACCGGTGATCGGACCGGTGTACGGCCCTAACTTTACGCGCACGCACTGGCGCGTCAAGCACCGATGCGCCGCGATTTGACGTACATCAGACCAGCATGACAAGTGATTTGTTTAGACGTGGGTGCGGCCGCAGTGCGTCAGCAGCAATCTCGATGACACGCGTCACGACACAGCTCATGACAGGTCACCTTAATTCCTTCTTGCTGTCCTGTGGTCGCTTATCGATCGCAGCAAAACGCGATTCAAATGCGGTTCGCCCTGCCAGCATCGCTTTATTTACCTGGACGTGGCATAAGCAAACACACCCGAGCTTGCAACTTCGCCAGTTTTGCGCGCCGCCAGGGACTAGGCGACGGCGGCTCTGCGCTCGGCAAGGAGGGCGCGAAGGACCGATCGATGGCACCGGCGCTCGTCATTGCAGTAGCAACCCAGGGAAAAGTTCGTCTGGTGCGAAAGGGCGGCCAATAGGTCAAGCGTGCGAGCGGCTTGCGGTTGTTTCATCTGCGTGCGAAAGCCGCGCTCAAACGCGGCCCACAGTCTGTCGTTGCCGCTTTTTTGCGCCTGCAGGCCTTTTTTCATCAAATCAAGGCTCGGCGAGAGCTCGGGCAGCCATGTGTCATAGTAGTTTCGCTTTGCAAACTCGCTCTTGGGCACGCCGCGAGGCGGTCGGCGTACCGTTCCGATGCGCAGGCCCTCCGCGGGATGACGCGCCGAGCCAAGCTGAACAATGCGAATGGCCATAGCGCTTGCGCTTATTCCCGGTTGATGCCGGCAAAATTCTGAAAGTCGGACGAGCGCGGAAGTTGCTTGAGTGCGGACAGCAGATCTTCGGGCGGTGCCGTCAGGCGCCGCGTGGCGAGGTCGAGCCAACCGCCAAAGCTCAAGACGCGGGCGCTTAAGGCACCGTCGCTTCGATAGAACTCGTTGCACATTGCCCAGCGGCTGCCATCGTCGGACAGGCCCGAGAGCTGCAGCGTAACGCGGACCATTTCGAGCAGGCCAACTTCGCGCCGGTATTCGAGTTCGTCTCGCAGAATCACAGGCCCGAGCTTGCGACGGGAAAATTCCTGCATCGCAAAGCCGTTTTCCGAAAAAAACTGCATGCGGACGTCCGCTGACTTGTCCAGGTAGGCCGTGTTTCGCATGTGGCCGTTAAAGTCCATGTCGCCCCAACCGGCCATCATTGATTTTTCGACCATTGCTTCCTCGCAGCGTGTTCCTCGGCCGGCAGAAAAATATGTATATGCATATAATAGACCATGCAAGCAGAAAAGCAAGTACTGCCGGATATCGCGAAGCTGGCGGATCGGGCGCTCGAACGCGATGTGGCCTGGCACGCGAGATCCTTGGCGCGGCGCCTCGTCGCACTTGCCGATCAGGGACTCAAGGCGACGGGTCTGAGCCACGCACAGTTCACCTTAATGTGCGTGATCGCGTCGGCCACGGACGACACGGTCAACGCGCTGGCGCAGCGCGCCGGC
>DASPWJ010000062.1:0-35398 GCA_035621895.1 Burkholderiaceae bacterium
AAGGTGGAGATCTCGGGTGGTGTCGTGCGAGTTTCGGTGGAGCTCGGTTACCCGGCGGCAAGCCAGATTGAACCAATGCGCGCGCGCATCATTGAGGCATTGCGATCTGCCGGAGCCGGCGAGGTGCAGGTCGAGGTGCACTCCAAGATCGTCGCGCACACGGTGCAGCGCGGATTAAAGGTCTTGCCCAACGTGCGCAACATCATTGCCGTGGCTTCCGGCAAGGGGGGCGTGGGCAAGAGCACCGTCGCCGCGAACCTAGCGCTGGCGTTAGCTGCCGAAGGCGCCCGTGTTGGCATGCTCGACGCGGATATCTACGGACCCAGCCAACCGACCATGCTGGGCATCGCGGGTCAGCCGAAGAGCCAGGATGGCAAGACCTTTGATCCGCTCGAGGGCCACGGAATTCAGGCCAGTTCCATCGGATTTCTGATTGATCCAACCCAACCGATGATCTGGCGCGGGCCGATGGTGACCTCGGCGCTGCAGCAGTTACTGACCTTGACCAACTGGCGCGACTTGGACTATCTGGTGATCGACATGCCGCCCGGAACGGGAGACATTCAACTGACCTTGGCGCAGCAAGTTCCGGTCACAGGGGCGGTCATCGTGACAACGCCTCAGGACATTGCACTGCTCGATGCTGCCAAGGGTCTGCGCATGTTTGAGAAAGTGGGGGTACCCATCCTTGGCATTGTCGAGAACATGGCAACGCATATCTGTTCGCGCTGTGGCCACGAGGAGCACATCTTCGGCTTCGGCGGCGCGGAAAAAATGGCGCAGCAATTCTCGGTTGAGGTGCTCGGGTCCTTGCCGCTGGATATTCGAATCCGCGAAAACGCCGATGGGGGAAGGCCCACCGTAGTGGCCGACCCCGATGGCGAGATCGCCAAAACCTATAAGGCGATCGCGCGTCGGGTGGCGATCCGCATCGCCGAGCGCGCGCGCGATCTGTCGGCGAAGATCCCCGCGATCAAGGTCTCCAATACCTGAAGCTATCTAGGTGGTCACGCAGCCCGATTCGACTGCGGTTGCGGGCGCGGCGGCAATGGGCTGAGGAATGCGGTAGCCGTACTTGACGGCCGTCAGCTCCGCCAAAATGGAGACCGCGATCTCAGAGGGCGTGCGCGCGCCGTTTTTTAGTCCGACGGGACCAAAGAGCCGATCGAATTCGGCGTCGGTGACGCCGAACTCTTTGAGACGCTCCTTGCGCTTTTCCTGATTCTTGCGCGATCCGATCGCACCAACGTAAAACGCTGGCGAGTGCAGCGCCTCCATCAGCGCCAGATCATCGAGCTTGGGATCGTGCGTGAGCGCAATAATTGCGGTGTGTCGATCCGGGTGACACTCGACGACTGTGTCATCGGGCATGGTGCGCACGAGCGTCGTTCCCTGCACCGACCAAGCGTCGGCATACTCTTCGCGAGGATCGCAAATTACCACTTGGTAATCCAGGGCCAGCGCCATCTCGGCAAGATACTGCGTGAGCTGTCCGGCACCGATGAGGAGCAAGCGCCAGGTCGGGCCGTGCACGCTCACTAGCGCCGAATCATCGACCGATAGCGTGGTAAACCCTTGACCGTCACCCAGAGTAACTTCGCCGGTGCGCAGGTCCAGCCGCCGTGCCGTCTGCTGACCGGCTGCGACCCGCTCGAGCAAGTCATCAATTTTGGTTTGTTTGCCCAGCGGCTCCAGCACCAACTCGATCGTGCCTCCGCAGGGTAAACCAAAGCGCGTGGCTTCTTCAGCGCTTACCCCATACTTGACGCGCTGCGGGCGATCGATCAGTAGTGCGCCGGAGCGGATCCGATCAATCAGGTCGTCCTCAATGCATCCGCCGGAGACCGAACCGACGACCTGTCCATCGGCGCGCACACCGACGAGCGCACCCACCGGGCGAGGCGCCGATCCCCATGTGCGCACGACGGTTCCCAGCACCCCTCGCTGACCACTGTGTACCCATTCTTGGGCTTTCTTGAGCACTTGTGTGTCGACGCTATCCATGATTTTTCCTCTACACCGCTGTCTTCAACGCCAAAAAAACATGAAGCGAAAATGGTTGTGAGCTCCATCTTCCGAGAATTTAAGGTTAACCACAATCAAGGCATGCGACGTAACGTCGTTGTGGCACGTAAGAGCGCGAAGTTATTGCAATGCACAAGCGACATTGCTGCGTCGGCATGGAAGCTTGGGGCTATGATCGTTCGGACGCGACTGCAGTTCCAAAAATCGGGAGGACAAGAATGACGCAAAGACTGCAACTTCAGGTTAACGGGCGAGCGGTTTCCGCGGAGGTCAGTGCGACAACCCTGCTGTCGACGTTCCTGCGCGAGCAACTGCGCCTGACCGGAACGCATATCGGTTGCGATACTGCCCAATGCGGCGCCTGCACGGTGCATATCGACGGGCGCGCGGTCAAGAGCTGCAACGTTCTGGCGCTTCAGGCGGCGGGAAGAGCGGTGACGACCATCGAAGGAATTACGCCGCAGGACGGGTCGTTACACCCGATGCAAGCAGCGTTTCGCGCCTGTCACGGCTTGCAGTGCGGCTTTTGCACGCCGGGCATGGTGATGAGCGCGCTTGATCTGGTGACGCACCACCCGCACGCGACCGACGAGCAGATCCGATCGGGGCTGGAGGGCAATTTCTGCCGCTGTACCGGGTACCAGAATATCGTCAAGGCCGTCGCGCAAGGCGCGAAGGCCATGGGCATGTAAGGAGGCCACTATGGGTGCACCCGGACTGATTGGTCGCTCGGTCGAGCGCAAAGAGGACTACCGCTTTCTTACGGGCAGGGGCCAGTACACCGACGATATCGTCCTGCCTGAGCAAAGCTATGCGGTGTTTGTTCGTAGCCAGCAGGCCCATGCGCGTTTGCGTGCGGTCAATACTGCACACGCCACCCGCGCCCCCGGGGTGCTCGGCATTATTACCGGCAAGGACATGGCGGCCGTCGGGGGCCTGCCCTGCGGCTGGCTGATCAAGTCGATCGACGGCTCCCCGATGAAGGAGCCCAAGCACCCGGTGCTTGCGGAAGACAAGGTGCGCTATGTCGGCGAGGCGATCGCCTTGGTGGTGGCAGAAACGCTGGAGCAGGCTCGTGCTGCGGCGGCAATGGTTGAAGTCGATTACGACGTCTTGCCCGCGGTCGCCGTGACGGCCACCGCGGCAAAAGCACCTGCGGCGGTGCACGATCTGGCGCCAGACAATATCTGCTACACGTGGGGATGCGGCGACAAAAATGCCACGGATGCGGCGTTTGCCCGCGCGGCCCACGTGACGACGATGGAGTTTGCCAACAATCGCCTCGTGCCCAATGCGATCGAGCCACGTGCAGCCAACGCCGCGTACTCGCGCGCGGACGACAGCTATACGCTGTACGTAACCAGCCAGAATCCGCACGTCGAGCGCCTGCTGATGACCGCATTCGTGCTGGGTTTGCCCGAACACAAAGTACGTGTCGTGGCCCCCGACGTGGGCGGAGGCTTTGGGTCGAAGATTTTCTTGTACGCGGAAGAAACCGCGCTCGTGTGGGCCAGCAAGCGCATCGGCCGCCCGATCAAGTGGACCGCGGAGCGAAGCGAGAGCTTTCTGAGCGATGCGCATGGGCGCGACCACGTCACGCGCGCTGAGCTGGCACTAGACAAAGATGGCAAGTTTCTCGGGTTGCGGGTGCACACCACCGCGAACATGGGCGCCTATCTTTCGACGTTTGCCTCGTGCATCCCGACCATCTTGTATGCAACCTTGCTAGCCGGGCAGTACGCAACGCCGGCGATTTACTGCGAGGTGCAGGCGGTGTTCACGAATACTTCCCCGGTGGACGCATATCGCGGTGCCGGTCGGCCCGAGGCTACGTATGTTGTAGAGCGCGCAGTCGAGATGGCTGCGCGAGAGATGCGCATCGACCCGGCCGAGTTGCGCCGGCGCAATTTCATACGCAATTTTCCTTATGCCACGCCGGTTGGCTTGACCTACGACACGGGCGACTATGAAGCGACACTAAATCGTGTGCGGCAGATCGCTGACGTGGACGGTTTTGCGGCACGGCGTGCAGCAAGCGAGCGCAACGGCATGCTGCGCGGCATGGGCTACTCCTGTTATATCGAGGCCTGCGGGATTGCACCATCGAACATCGCCGGAGCCCTGGGCGCACGCGCCGGTTTGTTCGAAGCGGGCGAGGTGCGGGTGCACCCTACGGGCAAGGTGACGATCTTCACCGGCTCACATAGCCACGGCCAGGGACATGAAACCACGTTTTCGCAGGTTGTGGCCGATCGCCTGGGTATCGGCATCGACGACGTCGATATACAGCATGGTGACACCGGGAAAATTCTCTTCGGGATGGGCACCTACGGTAGCCGCTCGCTGGCCGTGGGTGGAACCGCAATCATCAAGGCGGTGGACAAAGTCATCGCCAAGGGCAAGAAGATTGCCGCGCACCTGCTCGAAGCCTCCGAGGCCGATATCGAGTTCTCCGGCGGCGAGTTTCGTGTCGCGGGCACCGATCGGAAAAAAACCTTCGGCGAGATTGCGCTGACGGCATACGTCCCACACAACTACCCGCTCGATAAGTTGGAGCCGGGACTGAACGAAAACGCCTTCTACGATCCGACCAACTTCACCTACCCGGCCGGTTCGTACGTCTGCGAGGTGGAGGTCGATCCGGCCACGGGTAAGGTGCGCATCGACCGCTTCGCCGCTTGCGATGATTTTGGCAATGTCGTCAACCCGATGATTGTGGAGGGGCAGGTTCATGGCGGCATTGCGCAGGGCGTGGGGCAGGCTCTTCTGGAGTGCTGTCGCTACGACGCGGACGGTCAGCTCGTAAGTGGCAGTTTCATGGACTATGCGTTTCCAAGGGCGGACGATTTGCCCGATTTGAAAATCGAGACGGCCGCTGGTACTCCCTGCACGCACAATCCGCTAGGCGTGAAGGGTTGCGGCGAAGCCGGCGCAATCGGCTCACCCGCGGCGGTTATGAACGCAATTACGGATGCCCTCGGGTCCTTGGGCGTGCGCGACGTTTCTATGCCGGCGACACCGTACGCGGTGTGGAACGCGATACGCACTGCGGGCAAGCACTAAGGAGACAGGCTCATGCAAACCCAATATCACCGTCCCGGTTCGGTTGCCGAGGCCGCCAAGCTGCTTGGCGGCGACGCCCGGTTGCTGGCAGGGGGCCAGTCGCTGGTTGCGGCGATGAAGCTTGGCCTGGCCTCACCTTCTGCCTTGGTGGACTTGCGCGCAATCGCGGGTCTGGACGCTATCCGTGTCGATGGGCAACGCGTCTCTCTTGGCGCCATGGCTACGCACACGAGTGTGGCCGCCTCGCGCGATGTGGCGCGGGCCATACCCGCCCTGGCCCAGTTAGCCGCCGGCATTGGCGATCGGGCCGTGCGCGATTGCGGAACTATTGGCGGGGCACTGGCCAACAATGACCCGGCCGCATGCTACCCCGCCGCAGTGCTGGGTCTGGGCGCGACGGTGCAAACCGATCAGCGCCAGATCGCTGCAGATGATTTTTTCCGTGGCCTGTATGAGACCGCATTGCGCCCTAACGAGATCATCACTGCGGTTCACTTTCCTATCCCCGAGCGTGCCGCTTACGAAAAATTCCGCCAACCCGCGTCGCGTTTTTCCATCGTCGGCGTGATGGTCGCCAAGACGGCTGGGGGAGCTCGCGTCGCGGTGACCGGAGCGGGAAGCTGTGTGTTTCGCTGCAAACCCCTGGAGGCAGCGCTCACGCGCAAGTTTGCCCCCGAGTCCTGCGATGGCATCGCTATCGATGCCGACGGGCTCAACGATGATCTGCACGGCTCGGCCGAGTATCGCGCGCACCTGATCCCGGTACTGGCAAAAAGGGCGGTTGCGCGGGCGCTGGGTTGACGCGAGTGCCCCTGGAGCAAGCCAAAGATCTGCCTGCGGACACTTCGTCGGAGGTGCGAGCTTCGCGCACCGGCGCTTCGAGCTCGCCCTCTGGCGCCTTGGCGCCGGCGGGCGCGATCGACTCGGTTGATGCGACGCTAGCGCTTTTGGCGCGGGGCGATTACGTCGCCGATCGCTCCTTGGCCACCGCGGTTTTCCTTGCCCTGCGCCTGGGCCGGCCCCTGTTTGTCGAGGGCGAACCCGGAACGGGCAAGACCGAAATCGCCAAAGTACTCGCCAGCGTGCTTGGCGCCGAACTCATTCGCCTGCAGTGTTACGAGGGTTTGGATATTCACGATGCGGCGTACGAATGGAACTACGCCCGACAGATGCTGGAGATTCGCCTCGGTGAGGTGTACTCGGAGGGTCCGGCCGAGGGTATGCGCGGGGCGGAAAGACGGGCAAGCGTTGCCCGGGAGCTTTTTTCCGAGCGCTTCTTGATAGCGCGCCCGCTGCTGCGCGCACTGCAGCCACATGCCGTGGCTCCCGTGCTGCTTATCGACGAGCTGGACCGAGCCGACGAACCCTTCGAGGCCTTCCTGCTTGAGGTGCTGTCCGATTTTCAAATCACGATTCCGGAATGGACAACGATCAAGGCGCAACAAGCGCCGCTGGTCGTGATCACATCAAACCGCACGCGCGAAATTCACGACGCCGTAAAACGCCGCTGTATCTACCATTGGGTGGGGTACCCGGATGCGACGCGCGAGTTCGACATTTTGCGGCGCAAGGCGCCGACGTGTGCCGAGGAGCTGAGCCGGCAGGTTGTGGCCTTCGTGCAGGGCATGCGGGAAATGGATTTGTACAAACTCCCGGGAGTGTCCGAAAGCATTGAGTGGGCGCGGGCACTCGTCGCGCTGGATTCGGTGGCGCTGGAGGCACAAACCGTCGAAAGCACGCTCGGCGTTTTGCTCAAGTACCAGGATGACATTGCGCGGATGCAGGGCTCTGAAGTGGCGCGGTTGCTCGAGCGGGTGCGCCTTGAGGTCGCCCGCATCTAGTACGCACGCTGAAAAATGCAACGATCCGAACTTGCGCCCGTTGCGGCCGGCCGCATTGCGCAAAACGTCGTGCATTTTGCGCGTGTGCTGCGGGCCGCTGGGCTGCCGGTAGGAACGGACCGAATCGCGCTCGCGCTGCGCGCGGTGCCGCTGGTTGGCATCGCTTCGCGTCAGGACTTCCATGACACCTTGTTCGCGTGCCTGATCGATCGCACCGAGCATCGCATGCTGTTTGATCAGGCCTTCGCCGCTTTCTGGCGCGATCCGGACTTGCTGGGTCAAATGATGCGCCTGCTGCTGCCCAAGGTCGTGGACCAGGTCGGTTCCTCAAAAGAACGCAACCAGCGCCTGGAGGCGGCCTTGCGTGCGCCGGCGGTTGCCGCGCCGCAGCCGCCAGGTGACCTTGTGCCTACCGAGATTACGGCCGTAGGGACCTGGTCCGAGCGTGAACAACTGCGCAAGACGGATTTTGAGACGATGTCCACGGCGGAGTGGATTTGTGCCCGGCGGATGATCGACGAAGTACATCCATTCTTGGCGAGGCAGCTTACGCGGCGCGATGCGCCATCGCAGCGCGGACGCCGTCCCGATTTGCAAGCTGCCTTGCGGGCCGCAGCCCGCTGCGGTGGCGAGTTCATCGATGTGCCCCGACGGCACCGGCGCACGCGTCCCGAACCGCTCGTGGCGATCGTCGATATATCGGGTTCCGTGAGTCGGTACTCGCGGGTGTTTTTGCATTTTCTGCACGCGCTAACCAACGCCGATTGCCGCTTGGAGTCGTTTGTTTTTGGCACCCGACTGACGCGAATTACGCGCGCGCTGCGTGCGCTCGATCCCGATGTGGCAATCGAGCGGGTTGTGGCTGTGGTCGACGATTGGTCCGGTGGTACAAGGATCTCGCAGTGCCTGGAGCAGTTCAACCGCCGCTGGGCGCGGCGCGTGCTCGGTGGAAGCCGAACGGTGTTGCTCATGAGCGATGGTTTGGAGCGCGGCGACGTAGGTGCGTTGTCCTGGCAGATGGAGCGCCTGAGCAAGTCCTGCCGCCGTTTGGTGTGGCTCAACCCCTTGCTGCGCTATGACGCATTTGAGCCCAAGGCGCAGGGGATTCGTGCGATGTTGCCGCATGTCGACCAATTGCTGCCGATACACAGCGTCGATAGCCTCACGCAGTTGGCGCGGGTACTCGCCGACGCTGGGCCGCGGGCCCGTTTTGGGGAGAATCGATGCAATTAAACGGCGAGCAGCTGCTGCCCATTGGACAGCAGCACGCGTGGGCTGCGCTGACAAACATCGAGGTACTGCAAGCGTGCATGCCCGGTTGTGAAAGCCTGACGCGCACCGCACAAGACAGCTATCAGGCCACGATCAGTGCTTCGATCGGTCCCGTGCAGGCTCGCTTTATGGGGACGATTGCGATGACCGATATCAATGCGCCCGACTCCTACATTCTGCGCTTTGAAGGCAACGGTGGTTCGACGGGCTTTGTGCGCGGGCACGCGCTCGTCGTGCTGCGGCCCGATGGCCCGGATCGCACGCTGCTTCGTTACGCATCAAGTGCGCAGGTGGGTGGTCGACTGGCGCAGATCAGCTCACACCTGATCGATGCGGCCGCGGGCGCAATGTCGGAAAAATTCTTTGTCGCATTCTCCCGGCAGCTGATCCCAGCTTCCAAGGGTGGCGCGCCGGCCGTGGCGGTTTTGCCACCGTCAGATGGCTTTGGTTTGGGCAGCTTTCTGTGGGCCTTTTTGCGTCGGGTTTTCAGTACACACTGACGCGCACTAGGGCCGCTTGGGTCGCCGATCAGTAGAGTCGGCCGCGCGCCTCGATCGGCCACACCGCCTCAACACGTCCTTTACGCGTGGCAACGAGCCACTCGTGCAGGTTCACCGTAGGATCGCAGTGGCTTGGAACCAGCAGTGCCTTGTCGCCAAGGCGAATCGGTGTGGCATCGTCGGAGCGCATCAGGATCGTGTGCTCATCGGAAACGTTACGCACCCGCCAGCCGGCAAACGTCGGACGGGCGGGGCCCAGATCCGTGGAGAAGGCCTTCAGGCCGGCATCCAGCGTGGCCCGGTCTTCGCGCAGGCTCATCACCGTAGCAAGCACAAAAAGGGCGACTTCAAATTGGGGCGCATGGGCGTCTTGTTCGTTTCTTGTGTAGTCGGCATCCATGAAGAGGTAGGAGCCGGGCTGCACTTCGTTATATATGCCGCTGCGCACGTCGTAGGCAAACGTGCCTGTGCCACCGCCGGTGACGACCTCGCAGGGAACATTGGCAGCGACGATGGCGTCTCTTGCTTGGGCGGCACGCGCGGCTGCGGCCTCGGCGGCAGCGCGGCGCTCGGGAACCCCGCGCCGATGTTGTGCGAGTCCCGCGTAGGCGTGCACGCCTCGAAAGCGAAACGACGATGTGTCGTGCAGTATGCGCGCCAGTGCGGCCACCGCTCGCGGCTCAGATAAGCCGCAGCGGTTTTGCCCGACGTCGACCTCGACATACACATCGAGGACCACCTGCTCATTACGGCAGATCGCGGCGAGCTGCCGTGCAATTTCAGCGTTGTCGAGGCACACTCCTAGGCGCGCCGGCGCAAAGCCACGCGCAATGCGCGCCATGCGGCGCATTTTGGATTCACCAACGACCTCATTGGTGATGAGCACATCGTTGATCTGGCCCGCGAGCATTGCCTCGGCCTCCCCGAGCTTTTGGCAACACACGCCAACGGCTCCGGCCGCGATTTGCCGCCGGGCGATTTCCACGCTCTTGTGCATCTTGGCGTGCGGCCGAACCCGTACCGATGTGCCCGCGACCGCAGCCATGAGCTTGGCCATGTTGGACTCACATTTGTCCAGATCGATGATCAAGGCGGGCGTATCGACGTCGCGCAGCAAATCGCCTACCTGCGCGGGAACCCATTCGCCGGGCACCGTTCGCCGGGCGCGTTGTTCCTTGGCCGCAAAGCCCTGCTTGGCGGTTGTCCAGTCCAATGCCATGTCAGTGTCGATGGCGGCGCGCGCCGCAGGTGTGCACGCCTTGCGGCGGCTGTTGTATCCGTTTTTGTATCCGACATTGGCGCCTAGCGCAAGTCACGGCTTTGGTGCGCAGCGCCCATCCATTCAAGTGTAGCGCCCGCGCATCCCGCCAGATCCGGCCCCTGCGGTCCGCTGCCGTAAAATCCCACGCCTTGGGAGGAGAAAAGATGTCGATTAAAAGCGACCGTTGGATTCGGCGCATGGCGGCACAGGGCATGATCGAGCCGTTTGAGCCGGGGCAGGTGCGAAGCGTCCAGGGTGAGCGCATCGTATCGTACGGAACATCTAGTTACGGTTATGACATCCGCTGTGCGGCCGAATTCAAGATCTTTACCAACATCAACAGCACCATCGTCGACCCCAAGGCCTTTGACCCGAACTCGTTTGTCGATTTCCGAGGCAAGGTCTGCATCATTCCGCCCAACTCTTTTGCCCTGGCGCGCACCGTCGAATACTTTCGCATACCACGCAACGTTCTGACGGTCTGCTTGGGCAAGAGCACCTATGCGAGGTGCGGCATCATCGTTAACGTCACGCCGCTTGAGCCCGAGTGGGAAGGACACGTAACGCTGGAGTTTTCCAACACGACGCCGCTGCCGGCAAAAATCTACGCCGATGAGGGCTGCGCACAGGTGATCTTCATCGAAGCCGACGAGGTTTGCGAGACCTCCTATCGGGATCGTGGCGGCAAGTACCAGGGCCAGACCGGAGTCACCTTGCCGCGCACGTGATGATACGCCGGGCGCCGGCGCGGATTCGTGTATGCTGTGCGCACGCTCGTGACCGCGACGTGGGAGAGCGTCAGGACGCTTAAGAAGGCCAAAGCCCGATGGCGTTGCTGACCGCCGAAGGCGCAACACCCGTAATCGCTCAGGTCAAGGAACTGCGTCGCGCGGGCGTCTCTGGAGAGATCGGACGATGTGTCCGACGCCGAAGGGGCAAGGGGTCGAGCGGCTTGTGCAGCGAACGCTGCGTGCCGATCCCGGAACTCTCAGGCAAAAGGACAGAGGGGTGCGCATCGAAACCTCGGTGCGTCGACCTCGGTCCGGATCTGCCAGATGCTCAAGCGCACCGTCCTTTTCGATATGCACCGCGCTGCCGGCGCGAAGATGGTCGATTTTGGCGGTTGGGAAATGCCGCTGCACTATGGGTCCCAGATTGAAGAGCACCTCGCCGTGCGATCGGGCTGCGGCATGTTTGATGTTTCACACATGCGCGTCGTTGACGTGGCAGGCGCCGATGCACTGCGAGCGCTGCAGTTGCTTCTGGCAAACGATGCGGGGCGTCTTGTGGCCGGCAAAGCCCTGTATAGCTGCATGTTGCGGCACGACGGCGGGGTCCTTGACGATCTGATCGTCTACAGGCTCGCTGACGATACTGCCGCATATCGCTTGGTGGTAAACGCCGGCACGGCCGATCGCGACCTGGCCTGGCTGCGGCAAGTGCGCGAAGAGCGGGCCTTCGATTGCGAGTTTCGCGAGCGCTCGGACTTGGCTTTGATCGCCGTGCAGGGGCCAAACGCCCGCGCGTGTGTGGCCCGCGCCGTGCCGCAGATTGAACCTGTCGTGGAAGCGTTGGGCGTGTTTTGCGCCGCGGTGCTCGACCAGTGGTTCATCGCCCGCACGGGTTACACGGGGGAAGACGGCTTTGAAATTGCGCTTCCCGAGCCGCAAGCGGCTCAGCTCTGGCAGGCCTTGGCGGCGGTAGACGTCGCCGCTTGCGGTCTGGGGGCGCGCGACACGCTGCGCTTGGAGGCCGGCATGAACCTTTACGGCGCCGAGATGGACGAGAGCGTAACGCCGCTTGAGTCGGGTCTGGCCTGGACGGTGGATCTGCGCACCGCACGCGACTTTATCGGCCGCTCTGCGCTCGAGCGCCAACGCGCCGAACCGCACTTGCGTCAGCTCCTAGGCCTAAAGCTGCTCGATCGCGGGGTGTTGCGTTCGCATCAGAGCGTGGCCACCGCGCAGGGGCCGGGCGAGATCACCAGCGGAACGTTCGGGCCGACCATCGGATGTTCGATTGCTCTGGCTCGAGTGCCGGCGGGCGTGGCACCGAAGGAACAAGTGTCCGTGGCGCTGCGCTCGGGGCCGGCAAAAGCCGTCGTCTGTCGTCCGCCCTTCGTGCGTCACGGCAGGGTGCTTGCATGATCGGGTACGGGCGAAATCGATGCAAACCATTGGCTAGGAGAAAACGATGAACAATCCGCCAGAGTTGCGGTACACCGAATCGCATGAATGGGTCCGAACCCAGGCGGACGGCAGCGTGTTGGTGGGTATTACCGATTTTGCCCAAGACGCCCTGGGGGACCTCGTGTTCATCGATCTTCCCCCGGCCGGCAAGAGCTTCACGGCCGGCCAGGTGATCGCCGTGGTGGAGTCAGTGAAAGCCGCCTCGGATATTTACGCCCCGGTCAACGGCACCGTGACAGCGGTAAACGACACCGTCAAGGATGCACCCGAAAAGGTGAACCGTGATGCATTTGGCGCGTGGCTGTTTCAGATGCAACCGCAAGACATCGGCGATGTGGGGCGATTGCTCGATGCGGCCGCATACCAAGCACAACTTGACTCGGAGAAATAATGGACGCGGATAAGGGACGTGTAGTCGTGCCGCTACAAGAACTCGAAAACGCGGCGGAGTTTCAAGCCCGGCATATCGGTTTAAGTTCGGAAGACATCGACGCCATGCTCGCGGAGCTCGGACATGCCAGCATGGAGGAGTTCGTTCGCCGCATTGTTCCTGAGTCGATCCGCTGTACTACGCCGCTGCGGCTGGGCCCTGCCGTTAGCGAAGTGCGGGCCCTGCAGCAAATCGCTGCGCTGGCCCAGTCCAACCAGGTGCTGCGCAGCGTTATCGGCATGGGGTATTACGGAACCATCATGCCGGCAGTGATCGCGCGCAACGTTTTCGAGAATCCAGCGTGGTATACGGCCTACACGCCCTACCAGGCGGAAATATCGCAGGGGCGCCTGGAAGCGATGCTGAATTTTCAAACCATGATCGGCGATCTGACGGCAATGCCCATTGCCAACGCTTCGCTACTTGACGAGGCCACGGCGGCTGCCGAGGCGATGATGCTGGCGCGGCGCTCGGCGCGCAGCACGTCGAACCGTTTCTTGGTGTCGCGCGATTGCCATCCGCAGACGATCAGCGTCGTGCGCACGCATGCCGAGCCGTTGGGGTTGGAAGTCGTAGTCGGCGAAGTCGCCGAGGCGGGAAGCGACTTTTTTGGAGCCTTGCTGCAATACCCGGCTTCAACCGGCGAAATCCGCGAACACGCAACAACCGTTGAGCGGTTGCACGCGGCCGGTGCGTTGGTTGCTGTCGCTGCCGATTTGCTGGCGCTGACGGTTCTGGAGCCGCCGGGGCGCTGGGGAGCGGATATCGTCGTGGGCAGCGCACAGCGCTTCGGAGTTCCGATGGGGTTTGGCGGACCTCACGCGGGCTTTTTGGCCTGTCGCGAGGAATACAAGCGCTCGATGCCCGGACGGCTGGTCGGCGTTTCGGTCGATGCCCAAGGCACACCCGCGCTACGGCTGGCGCTGCAAACGCGCGAGCAGCACATCCGCCGGGAAAAGGCGACCTCCAACATCTGCACGGCGCAGGTACTGCTAGCCGTCATCGCGGCGATGTACGCCATCTACCACGGTCCAGAAGGTTTGCGCCGTATCGCAATGCGCGTGCATCGCCTGAGCGTCATTTTGGCCGCCGGTGTGCGCTACGCCGGGCTGCGCGTTGCTGATAGTTTCTTCGATACGCTGCGCATTGAGGGAGTCGATGCTGCTAAGGTGCACGCGGCGGCACGCGCGCGGGGCTACAACCTGCGCGAGCTCGGTGCGACAGCGGTCGGCATCTCGCTGGACGAAACTTCGGATCGCAACGATGTGCAGGCGCTGTGGGATGTGCTCGGCGTCAAGGCGGACTTCGCTGCGCTCGAACGCTCGGAGGCCGATGCGCTTCCGCGTTCCTTGCGCCGCGGCCAGGACTATCTGCAGCATCCTGTCTTTCACCGTTACCAATCCGAAACGGCGATGTTGCGCTACCTGCGCGAGCTGGCGGACCGTGACCTGGCGCTGGACCGCACGATGATCCCGCTTGGTTCGTGCACGATGAAATTAAACGCCACTTCGGAGATGATTCCGGCAAGCTGGCCAAAATTTACCGCACTGCACCCGTTCGCGCCGGGCGATCAAAGTGCCGGTTACCGCGCGTTGATCGATTCGCTTGAACAGATGCTCGCCGAGTGCACGGGTTACGACCGCGTGAGTCTTCAACCGAATTCGGGCGCGCAAGGTGAGTTTGCCGGCTTGCTGGCGATTCGCGCATACCACCGCTCGCGCGGTCAGGCGCAGCGCACCGTTTGTCTGATTCCGGAGAGTGCCCATGGCACCAACCCGGCGTCGGCCGCGCTGGCGGGCATGCAAGTCGTTGTCGTGTCTTGCGACGCCAAGGGCAACATCGATCTGGCGGACCTCGCGCTCAAGGCCCAGCAGCATGCCGAGCGTCTGGCGGCGCTTATGGTCACCTATCCGTCCACCAACGGCGTGTTCGAAGAATCGATCCGCGAGGTCTGCGACATCGTTCATCGTTACGGTGGTCAGGTCTACACCGACGGTGCCAATCTGAACGCCATGCTCGGGTTGGCGCGCCCCGCGGACTTTGGCAGTGATGTTTCGCACTTAAATCTGCACAAGACGTTTTGCATCCCACACGGCGGCGGCGGCCCGGGTGTGGGTCCGATCGCAGTCAAATCCCATCTCGCGCCGTTTCTTCCCGGGCATCTGGGCCAAGCCAGCGCAGTGGGAATGGTGAGCGCCTCCAACTTTGGTTCTGCCTCGATCCTTCCCATATCGTGGATGTACCTGACGATGATGGGCGGCGCGGGCATTACGAGGGCTACGCAGGCCGCTTTGCTTAACGCCAATTACCTTGCGCGCAAGCTCGCCCCGCATTACCCCGTGCTCTATAGCGGCCGCAACGGCTACGTAGCGCACGAATGCATACTTGACCTGCGTCCGATCAAGGAGCGCTGCGGCATCAGCGCAGAGGACGTGGCCAAGCGGCTGATGGACTACGGCTTTCACGCACCTACGTTGTCCTTCCCGGTTCCCGGAACCCTGATGGTCGAGCCGACCGAGTCCGAGTCGCGGCGCGAACTGGATCGATTCGTCGATGCGATGGTGCGCATTCGAGCGGAGATTTGCGCCGTGGAGTCGGGGACGGCGGATCGGGAGGACAACCTTTTGCGCAATGCACCGCACACCGCGGCGATGGTCTGCGCCGATCGCTGGGACCACAAGTACTCGCGCGAGCTCGCCGCGTATCCGACGCCGGCACTGCGGCGCACGAAGTACTGGCCCCCGGTCGCGCGGATCGACAACGTGTATGGCGACCGGCATCTGATGTGCACCTGCCCACCGGTCGCGGATTGGGCTGAAGGTCCCGAAAGCGGTGCCGCCTCGGGGTAAGCGACGCGTTTCGGTAAGCTAGCCGCGTTCCAATCGAGGTTTCGGTATGCAATACGTATACACCATGCGGCGCGTGGGCAAGATCGTGCCGCCCAAGCGCTACATCCTGAAGGACATTTCACTTTCCTTTTTTCCCGGTGCCAAGATCGGTGTGCTGGGCCTGAACGGTTCGGGCAAATCCACCTTGCTGCGCATCATGGCGGGCGAGGACCCCAACTTTGAGGGCGAAGCGGTACCGATGCCCAATTTGCGCATCGGCTACCTGCCGCAGGAGCCCGCGCTCGATCCGCAGATGACGGTTCGCGAGGCCGTCGAGCAGGGCCTGGGTGAGGTGCTCGAGGCGCGCGCGCAGCTCGAGCGCATCTACGCCGCGTACGCCGAGCCGGATGCCGACTTTGACAAGCTGGCGGCCGAACAGGCGCGCTATGAAGCGATCATCGCGGCAAGTGGCTCGGACGTCGAACACCAGCTCGAGATCGCCGCCGACGCGCTGCGTCTGCCGGCATGGGAAGCGCGCATCGAGCGCCTCTCGGGCGGGGAAAAGCGTCGCGTCGCCCTATGCCGCTTGCTACTGTCCAAGCCCGACATGCTGCTGCTCGATGAGCCCACCAACCACCTGGATGCAGAAAGCGTCGAGTGGCTCGAGCAGTATCTGCAGCGCTTCCCCGGTACGGTTGTAGGCGTCACCCACGATCGGTACTTTCTTGACAATGCCTGCTCCTGGATCTTGGAGCTAGACCGCGGCCAGGGAATTCCGTGGGAAGGCAATTACAGCTCCTGGCTTGCGCAAAAGGAGCAACGCCTTGCGGTCGAGTCCAAGCAGGAGGCCGCACGCATCAAGAGCATTAAGCACGAGCTCGAATGGGTGCGCCAGAACCCAAAGGGGCGCCAGGCCAAAAGCAAGGCGCGCCTGGCCCGGTTCGAGGAGCTTAACTCCTATGAGTATCAAAAACGAAACGAGACACAGGAAATTTTCATTCCTGTGGCAGATCGCCTTGGCGCCGAAGTCATCGAGTTCAAGGACGTCAGCAAGGCCTTTGGCGACCGGCTATTAATCGATAAGTTGTCCTTTCGAGTGCCTGCCGGCGCCATTGTCGGCATCATCGGCCCAAATGGCGCCGGCAAATCCACGTTGTTTCGCATGATGACGGGGCAAGAGCGTCCCGATAGCGGAGAGGTATCGATCGGCCCGACGGCGCGCCTGGCTTACGTGGATCAATCGCGCGATGCCCTGGCTGCGGGCAAAACGGTATGGGAGGAGGTTTCAAACGGACAAGATGTTCTTACCGTTGGACGCTTTGAAATGCCCTCCCGGGCTTACCTTGGGCGCTTTAATTTTCGCGGATCCGATCAGCAAAAGATCGTTGGTCAGCTCTCCGGGGGTGAGCGTGGCCGATTGCATCTTGCCAAAACACTTATCGCGGGCGGCAACGTACTGTTACTGGACGAACCGTCCAACGACCTGGACGTGGAGACGCTGCGTGCGCTGGAGGATGCGCTGCTCGAGTTTGCGGGCAGCGTACTCGTGATCTCGCATGACCGCTGGTTTTTGGATCGCATCGCCAGCCACATCCTCGCCTGTGAAGGCGATTCGCAGTGGACCTTTTATGCGGGAAACTATCAGGAGTACGAGGAAGATAAACGCCGCAGATTGGGGGAGGAGGGCGCCCGCCCGCACCGCCTGCGCTTTAAGCCACTTAAGTAATACTTAAGTACTAACCAGAGCGAACAAAAACCACCCGTGGAGGAGCACTATGCAAAAGATCTCAGGTTCGTTTCGTATCGCCGCTGTCGTTGCGTCCGGATGGCTGCTTGCAGCCAGCTCGGCCGGTGCATTTGAGCTCAAGAGCGACGATGTCGCCGAGGGTTCAACTCTGAAGAATGCGCAGGTGTTTTCCGGCTTTGGCTGCACGGGTGAGAACATCTCGCCCGCGCTGCATTGGTCCGGCGCACCTGCGGGCACCAAGAGTTTTGCGCTGACGGTCTATGACCCGGATGCGCCCACGGGTAGCGGCTGGTGGCACTGGGTCGTCTACGACTTGCCGGCTACGACAACGGGTCTGCCGCGTGGCGTTGGCAAGAGCGCAAAGCTGCCAGAAGGTGCCCATCAGGGGCGTAACGACTTCGGGACGGGAGATTTTGGCGGCGCCTGTCCCCCTCCGGGCGACAAACCGCACCATTACATTTTTACGGTCTACGCTCTGAAGATTGATAAGTTGGGAGTGCCTGCCGATGCAACGGCGGCGCTGATCGGCTACAACATCAAGGGCAACAGCCTGGGATCGGCTACCCTGAACGCACGCTACGGGCGTTGATTGCGGGCGCGGCGGGACGTTTGCGTGGCCCGCTGGCGCTACGAGGCGTTTTGCTGTGCCTCGCCCGAGCTTCGTGTGAGCGGTTCGCGCGCTGCGCCCATTTTGGCCAGCGCGCTGGCCGCCATAACGAATTCGCTTGGAAGCATCACGACGGTCATCGTGTTTTGCTCCGCTCCGATCTCGGTGAGCATCTGCATGCGGCGCAATTCGAGCGCCGTGCCCGAGCGGCTGATTTCGTCGGCGGCTTGCCGCAATTTGACCGCTGCTTCGAACTCCGCCTCGGCCTTGATAATGCGGGCACGCTTCTCTCGTAAGGCCTCGGCCTCCTGCGCCATGGCCCGCTGCATCGTCTGAGGAATCTCGACGTCCTTGATCTCCACGCGCTCGACGGCCACGCCCCAGGGTTCGGTCACCTTGTCGATGGATTCCTTTAGGCTTGCTGACAACACGGCTTGCTCTTTGAGCAATTCATCGAGCGAGTGTTTGCCCATGACATTGCGAAGCGCCGTCAGCGACGTTTGCGTCACCGCCGCTGCGTACGACTCGACCTCGATCAGGGCATCCTTCGGACGCGTTACGCGGTACCAGACCACCGCCCGCACTTTGACCGGCACGTTGTCCTTGGTCATCGTTTCCTGCGGTTCAACCGTAAGTGTCACGACCCGAACGTCGACAAGGCGCGCCAGATCGATGACGGGGATGATCCAGGTCAGGCCAGGGTTGCGAATGGATTGAAACTTGCCCAGCCGAAATACGACGGCTCGCTGGTACTGGGCGACGATGCGCAGGCCCGCAAGCAAGACGATAACGGCGAGAACGACGATAACGATCATCGATAGGCTCCTGCGTCCGAGTGGACTTGGCGGTGGCAAGGAACTGGTTGCATTTTTGCGCGCGCATCCATCAGATGCCCGCGAGCGCCATAGTGCCAAACGCGAGCCCGGTAAGCGCAACTAGGCCCACGCCGTAGAGTAGCCAGGTCTTGCGGGAGAGCAGGACGATCGCTGACAAGGCAATGGCGATCTGCATCGCGGTTGCACCCACGGCCCAGCGATGATGCAGGTGCATCTGCTCATCGCTTTTTTCTTCCCAGATCGCGACCTGTTCCTCAAGTTTGTCGGCCGTTGCCTTGATCTCGGCTTGCTCTTTGCGATAGCGCTCGGCCTCGGATTTGTACGCCTCGATGCGATCGGCGCGCGTCGCCGTGTCAGCGCCAAATTGCGCCAGATTGTGCTTTACGCCCTTGGCCTGGTAGTAATTCCATTCGTCGTTGGCCTTGGTTTTGGTGATCGATGCGGTGTTTTTGAACAACTGGGCCTTGGCCTGCGTATCGCCTCCAGCAAACGTCATCAATGCGCCCAGGGTGGCGAGCACCGCCGAAAGCACGGCGACGCGGCCGGGAAGCGTATCAGCGCCATGTTCGGCGGCGTGCTCAAGCGCATGGTCATGAAGACCGCGCACGTCAAACTCCTCGCTGGACATCAACCTCTCCTCAAAGGGTCATGAATTCTGACGTTGCTCCCCGACCCGTTCATAGCGGACAAAATCAAATCCGAACGCACGGCCAGCGCCGGGTGCGAAATGCTCGCGCGAGCGCTCGCGCCAGTGCGCCGGATCGAGCGTCGGAAAGTGCGCATCGCCCTCAAAGTCGGCATCGATCTCGGTGAGAAAGATCGAATCGACGTGTTGCTTCAAGGCCTGTGCGTATAGCTGCGCCCCGCCAATGATGAAAACATCGCGGTCGGCCTCACCGGCCGCTGACGCGCATTTTTGTAGCGCCTGCTCCAGACTCGTCGCGCTCTCGGCGCCTGGTGCCCGCCACTGTGGGTCGCGGGTGATAACGATATTGCGCCGTCCAGGCAAAGGCCGACCGATCGAGTCCCAGGTCTTGCGTCCCATGATCACGGTGTGCCCCATGGTCGTGCGCTTAAAATGGGCCAGGTCTTCTGGCAGATGCCAAGGAAGCGAGCCGTGCCTTCCGATGACACCGTTGCGCGCTCGCGCGACAATCAAATGGATCCGCGTCACGGCCTCAAACAGCCACCGGCGCCTTGATATGCGGATGTGCCCGGTAGTCGACGATCTCGAAGTCCTCGTAGCGATATTCAAAAATCGACGGCGGCCGGCGCAAGATCCGCAGTTGCGGATACGCAAACGGTTCGCGCCGCAGCTGCTCGCGCACCTGGTCAAAGTGATTGCAGTAAATGTGGCAATCGCCGCCGGTCCAGACAAAGTCCCCGGGCGTCAGGTCGCATTGTTGCGCCACCATGTGCGTGAGCAGCGCGTAGCTGGCGATATTAAATGGCACGCCAAGAAAGATATCGCAGCTGCGCTGATAGAGCTGGCAACTCAGACGACCTTGGGCTACATAAAACTGGAACAACAAGTGGCAAGGAGGCAGGCGCATGTGCGCGATGTCCGCTACGTTCCAAGCCGAGACGATAAGCCGGCGCGAGTCCGGATTGGTCCGAATTTGCTCGAGCACCTGCGTGATTTGGTCGATGTGCGATCCATCCGGTGCCGGCCAGGAGCGCCACTGAACGCCGTAGACCGGACCAAGCTCGCCGTTGGCGTCGGCCCATTCGTCCCAAATGCTCACGCCGTTTTCGCGCAGGTACGCAACGTTGCTCGATCCTTGCAAGAACCAGAGCAACTCGTAAATGATTGAGCGTAGATGCAGTTTTTTGGTCGTCACGAGCGGAAAGCCGTTCGAAAGGTCAAAACGCATCTGGTAACCAAAGACCGAGCGCGTCCCCGTACCGGTGCGGTCGCTTTTGTCTACGCCATGTTCCAGGACATGGCGCATGAAATCCTCGTATTGGTGCATCTTGCCATTTGCCCGCGCGCCTCGCGAAGTGGCGCCTTCATCCACGTGCTGAGCGTTGCGGGTCTCTCCCCGAGCGTTGGCGACAAGTATAACGAGGCGGCAGCGTCGTTTTGCGTTTGCCGGCAGCTGTGCGGGGCGCAACGCATGCGCGCGAAGCCTCGCTGTCCCGCCGTGGAGCCGGCGTTGGCTAACGGGGCGTCGGATCGCTTATGGGCTGATGAGCTCGCCTGCAAACTGCAACGCAGCTAGTCGCGCGTACAGCCCGCCGCGCTCGATCAAGTCTGCATGGCGGCCCTGCTCGACAATCTGGCCGCGGTCTAGAACAAAGATCCGGTCGGCGCGCTGCACAGTTGCCAGCCGATGCGCAATGACAATTGTCGTGCGTCCGCGCATTGCCACTTCCAGCGCCTCCTGCACCGCGCGTTCGCTTTCGGCGTCCAGGCTGCTGGTGGCTTCATCAAGCAAAAGCAGCGGCGCGTCCTTCAAGATTGCGCGCGCGATGGCGATGCGTTGCCTTTGGCCGCCCGAAAGACGCAGTCCGCGCTCGCCCACCGCCGTGTCATAACCCTCGGGTAGTTGTGCGACGAATTCATCCACGTGCGCAGCGCGGGCCGCCGCCAGTGCCTGCGCCTGCGACGCATCGCTGCGGCCGTAGCGAATGTTCTGCAGCACGCTACCCGAGAAAATGACCGGATCTTGGGGCACTAGCGCAATATGCCGTCGCAGATCGGCCAACCGCAGTTGCTGCACGCTGACACCATCGAGCAAAAGCTCGCCCTCATCGATTTCATAAAAGCGCTGCAACAGCTGAAAAATCGTCGACTTGCCTCCACCCGAAGGCCCGACGAGGGCCACGGTCTGGCCCGCATCGACCGACAGCGTCAGACCACGCAACACCGCGTGCGAGGGTCGAGAGGGATAGCGAAAACTGACGCCGCAGATTTGGACCCGCACCGCACGAGCGCTCGCGTCCAGGGTTTTGGCTTGCGGCGGATCGGCGATTGCCGACTGCGTCGACAACAGCTCGACCAGCCGTTCGGTAGCGCCCGCAGCTCGCAGCAAGTCCCCCCAGACTTCCGCCAGCACCGCAACGCTCGATGCTACGAGCATGACGTAAAGGGAGGTCTGGCTTAGTTCACCGGCACTGATGCGCCCGGCCAGCACGCTTTCGACACCGCCGTGCAGGCCATAGAGCAGGGAGCCAAACACACCGACGATCAAAAAGGCGGTCAAGGCGGCCCGAGTGCCGGCGCGGTGCACCGAAGTGCGAAAAGCCGTCTCATTAGCCTTTGAAAAGCGCGCGGCCTCGGCTGCCTCCTGTGTGTAGCTTTGTACCACCGGCACGGCATTAAGAACCTCTCCGGCAATGCCACTCGTATCGGCAATGCGGTCCTGGCTCGCGCGCGATAGCCGCCGAACTCGCCGACCAATCCACAGCGCCGGCAATACCACGAGCGCGATGATGCCCACCACGGTCAGCATCAGGCGCGGACTGCTTGCGATGAGCAGCGCGATCGCACCCACGCCCATGACGGCGCTGCGCAGGCCCATAGAGACGCTTGATCCAACCGCACTCTGGATCACTGTCGTATCCGTCGTTAGGCGGGAGAGAATCTCGCCCGTCTTGAGCGTCTCGAAGAACTGCGGACTTTGGAGCAGAACGTGGGCGTAAACCGCTTGGCGCAAGTCCGCGGTTACACGCTCGCCGATCCAGCTGACGGTGTAAAAACGCGCGGCGGTAAAAATTGCCAGAACGATCGCGACCGCAAATAGATCCAGAAAATAACCGTGTATTGCCAGCATGCGGGTGCCAAGGTCCAGTGAGGCGGGTTGTGCTAAACCGTGATCCACCAGCACTCGCACGGCCACCGGCAGAGCCAGCGTTGCCGCCGCAGCAAGGAGAAGAAAAAGCAGCGCGAACGCAATCTGGCGCAGGTACGGCCGCACGAAGGGCCACAGGGCCCCAAGCGCACCGAGCTTGCGGGGCGTGGTCGGCAGCTTTGGCGCGTCGCTCAGCGGTAGCTTCCTTGCATCGTTACCGCGGCGCTGCAAGATGAGTAATTACGCCACGAACAATGCGCGTACGAGACCAATGATCGCATCGAGCAGCAGCACGGCAAAGGCCAACAAGGAAATGCCGTAACCCAAACCGCGCTTGGCCGGGTCTTTGCGGTACCTAAGTGCGTAAATGATCCGTCCCGCGATCCAGACCGCTCCGGCAGCTCCTATCATCGTTGCCGCGCCGTACAGCGCTGCCAGCCACACGGTCGGAAGGAACATCACCGTGTTTTCGATCGTGTTCATCTGTATGCGAAAGGCCCGCTCGAACATCGGGTGGCCCGTCGTCGCGGGCGCCTGAATGTGGTACTTGGCGCGGGCTTGGCCGGCCATTGCTCCGACCCAAAGCAGCAGGGCGATATTGAGCAAGGTGATGATCGCGGCCCAGGTAAAAGAGCTCATGCGTCGCTTCGGTCGATAAGGGCAGAGGCGGTCGCGGCGCGGCCGTTGCCTCACGCTGCCTTGGTTTCGGTGGGAGCGGGTTCTCCCATGCGCACGATGCGATCGACATTGCGGACCGTCTCGGGCCGGTGACTGACGATAACTATCGAGATGCCCAACTTTCTTAGGCGCTCGCTAATTTCTTGTTCGCGCGCAAGGTCCAGCTGGTCGAAGGCCTCGTCGAGAAATAGCACCTGGGGCTTGCGATACAGTGCGCGCGCTAGCAAGACACGCTGTATCTGGCCACCTGACAGCGCGACCCCAAGGCTGCCGACGATCGTGTTGTACTGCATCGGCATGGCCATGATGTCGGCATCGATGCCTGCCACGTTGGCGGCGGCCCGCACCAGCGCCGGTTGGTGCTGTGGATCGAAAAAACTGATGTTGTCTTCGATCGACCCGACAAACAGGGGATCGTCCTGCATCACGACCCCCACTCGCGTGCGGTAGGCGCTTGTGTCCCAGTCGCGTATGTCGCGGCCGTTGACTTCGAGAACGCCCTCTGAGCGGTCGAGCAGACCGACCAGCACCTTGACTAGCGTCGTTTTGCCCGCTCCCGACGGTCCGACAATTGCAACGTACTCTCCGGGCCGAACGGAAAAATCGACGTTGCGGAAGGCAAAACCCTCGACGCCATAGGCAAATCCCAGACCCCGAGCCGCAATCGCAAGCGGGCCGTCGGGTGCAGGCGCGCTCGATGCACGGCTTTGCTCCGGCGGCGCAAGCGCGATATCTGCGATGCGCTCGGCGTGCAAATCCAGCATGCGAAACTCGATCCACTTGTCCACGAGATTGTTCACCCGGGTCAGAAAGAGCAGCTTAAAGGCCAAAAAGCCAAAGAGCATGCCCACGGAAAAGCCGCCGCCGATGACCAAGCGTGCGGCCAGCCAGACGACCGCGACGTTTTCCAGACCGAAGATCAGTCCGTTGGCGGCTCGGTTCAAAATGCCAAGCCGCTGCACCAGAACCCCAGCGTTGGTCTGTTCGATCACTAGGTTCTGATAGGCCGAGCGCCGCTCGCGCTCGCGCAAGTTCAGTTTGATCGCCATCATCCCGCGCAGCGTCTCGATAAAGTGCGTCCCCGCCTTGCCTTCATGCACCAGCTGCTCATCGAGCGCACGGCGCTGAGCACCATAAAACAGCCAACGCGCCGCGCCGTAGGCCATCGCGGCAGCTACCACCACCGCTGCCAGAACGACGCTGTACCAGAGCATGACGATCAGCGTCAGGATCACCATCACGCCGTCAATGAGGGTTTCTAAAAAGGTGACGCTCAATGTGCGCTGAATGGCGTCGACGCTGCGAAACCGCGACACGATGTCGCCGATGTGGCGCTTTTCGAACCAGGCCAGCGGCAGGCGCAACAGCTGCCCGAACAATGCATCGAGCAAGCGCACGTTGAGCATCGTCGAGAGGTATACGCCCAGCCACGAACGCACTGCGGTGACCGCGGCTTGCATCAGCACAAGCAGCGCGAAACCCACGCCCAGAACCGTCAACAAGTCCTCGTCGCGGCCGACGACGACACGATCGACCACGATCTGCACGAAAAACGGCGACGCGATGGCAAATACTTCGAGCGCCAGGGAAAGGATCAGCACCTGGGCGATCGCGCCGTGTAGACCTTGTGCGGAACCAAAAAGCTGGCGCACCGAGGTCTTTTCCCGCTCGTCACGGGCAATAAAGCCCGGGGCGGGCGTCAGCTCGGCCGCCACCCCGGTGTAGTGCCGCGAGACCTCGTCCATCGCCAAGATGCGCTTACCCCGCGCGGGGTCCATCACCGTGATCTTGTTGCCATCGACGCTCGCCAGAACGACGAAGTGATTCAAGTCCCAGTGCAAAATCGCCGGCAGACGCAGCTTGCCAAGCGCGGACATTGGCGCCTGCACACCCCGAAAGGACATCTTGAGCGCATCGGCGATGGCCGCGATGTGCTGCAGCGTGACGCCTTTCATCGATGGTGCAAGCCGCAGCCGCATTGCCGACAGATCCGTGCGCAGACCGTGGTAGCTGGCGATCATGGCAACGCAGGCAATGCCGCATTCCGGCGCTTCGCTTTGAAGAATCATGGGCACACGGCGCCCGAAAATGCTGGCAAACATGGTCAGCGAAGTCGCTCGCGCAGCGCCAACACGGGCTCGAAGACCCATTCAAAGACGGTGCGCTTTTCCAGCAAGATGTCGGCGTTAACGAGCATTCCAGGTCGCAGGGGGAACTCTTGCGTCCCGGTGCGTACCGTCTGTCGATCGAGCGCAACTTCGATGCGATACACCGGTTCGCGCACCGTCAGGGGACCGACCCGCTCACCGGCGGACCACACTGTACGGCCGACGCTTGTCACCTTACCCTGATACTGTCCGAAGCGCTGAAAAGGAAAGGCATCGTAACGCAAGACGACCTGGTTGCCCGACTCGATAAATCCGATCGCACGCGTAGGCACAAGTAACTGGGCGTGCAAGCCGCTGCCGTTGGGCATAATGGTTGCGAGAGTCGCATCGGCCGCAAGCGATGCGCCGCGCGCGGCCGCGATATTGGTGACGATCCCCGCGATCGGCGCTCGAATCTCGAGTTCACTGTGGGCTTCCTCTTGCACCAAGTTTTGCTGTAGTTCGCTTTTGCGCTGCTCGATCTGCTGCAGCTGGGTGCGAGTGCGTATCTCGATCAACGGCAACTCGGCCTGAGCGGCACGCAGTTCGCGTTCTACGGCCGCCCGCCGGCCCTTAAGGCTTTCGAGCTTGGTGGTTTGGTCGAGCAGATCATTGCGCCGATCACGCGCCATGGCTTCCGAGGCAAATCCTTCCTTGACGAGCTGGGCGAAACGCTGCGACTCCAATTGCGCCGAGGCCAGGCGCTGCTGCTGCGCATTTACCTCCGCTTGGGCCTGGTCGAGCTCTTTTTTTAGGTCATCGACACGCTTTCGGGCCTGCGCGCTTTGCTGCTCGCCAAGCATTGCCGACTGGGCGAGTTCGGAGTTCAGCGACCGCAACCGGCCAATCAGTTCTTGGTGCACGAGCTCCGATGCATTGATCCCCCCGGCGGTCGTGCGCTCCTGGGAAAGCCTTGCGATAGGCTGTCCAGCGGCGATCTCGTCGCCCTCCTTGACCATCAGATCAGTGACAACGCCAGACTCCGGTGCACTCACGCGCGCCGTGCCCACGTCAAGCTCCAGATAGCCATCGACGCGCTCGCGCCGCGTGTATTCCCCGACGAAAGCAAAAACGATCAGCAAGCTTGCAATCGAAGCGGCCAGCAGCGTGAAGACCCACGTTGGCACGGGGCGTGCCTTTGACACCTCTCCCAGCAGCTTCTCGCGCTGGGCATCGATCGCCTCTTGGCGAAACAGCGAGCGAATGGGCGGTGGGCTCAACGTGGGTCCGGCATCGGGTCAAGAAAGCGTGCCGCGCAGCTAGCCGACGGCGTCACTCGGTCATTCCGGCTACAACGCGGTTAAATCCGGCGTCGACATACGTTATCTCCGCCGTTACGCCCGCGGCCAGATCGGAAAGCAAAAAGGCGGCGACATTGCCCACGTCGTCAATGGAGACGTTACGGCGCAGCGGAGCGTTGCGCTCGACCAAATCGAGGATCTTGCCAAAGTCCTTGATGCCGGCAGCTGCAAGCGTGCGAATCGGTCCTGCCGAGATCCCGTTGACGCGGATGCCCCGCGGACCGAGACAGGCGGCCAAATACCGCACCGAAGCTTCGAGCGAGGCCTTTGCCAGGCCCATCGTGTTGTAGTTGGGGACAACGCGTTCCGCGCCCAGATAGGTTAGCGTGAGCATGGAACTCGGCCGGCCCTGCATCATTGGCGCGGCCGCCTTGGCGAGCGCCGCAAAGCTGTAGGACGAAATGTCATGAGCGATGCGAAACGCTTCGCGCGACAGTCCCTGCAGAAAATCCCCCGCGATGGCCTCGCGCGGCGCAAACCCAATCGCATGAACAAGTCCGTCCAGGCCCTCCCAGGTTTTTGCTAGATCGGCAAACACCGCCGCGATCTGCGTGTCCTCACCCACATCGCAGGGAAACACGAGAGTTGAGCCAAATTCCTGCGCAATGTCGCTAATCCGGTCCCTAAAGCGCTCTCCCACGTAGGTAAAGGCAAGGTCAGCGCCTTCGCGCCGACAGGCGCGCGCGATGCCGTAGGCGATGGACCGATTGGAAAGGACGCCGGTGATAAGAATGCGCTTGCCGGTTAAGAATGCCATGTACGTGCCCGTCGTTTGCTGCCGCTGGTTGGTGAGCTCAGATTATGCGGCCCACGGGATCGGGGCGCATCGGTGCGCAATTATGCCGTCCGGCGCCGCGCGGGCGCCGGCGCGTTACTTACATGCGCGAGGCTGTAGCCGAGGCGGCAGGGGCGTGTGCGGCTGCTCGCGGGCTGGTGCTGACAGCGGGAACGACCGCCTTGTTCACCTTGTGCGAGCTCGCTACCGTGGGACGGGCAACGGTAAGGTTCAGCCGTTGTCCGGCAAAAAGCGACATTGAATGCAGCTGGTTCCACGCGACGATGTCATCGGCCTGCACATGCCAGCGACGCGCAACCGAAGCAAGGGTGTCGCCGCGACGCACACGATAGGTAACTTGGCGCAGGTTGGCGCTCTCGGGCACCAGCGCAAAGGACGCGGAAACAAAGCCCGGGGAAACATCATCACTCATGGTTTCATCGCGCGGAATAAGGATGGTCGAGCCAACCGCGGGGCGGTACCGCGGCGGTATGCGGTTGGCTTCGCGCAGTTGCGCTTCGGTCAGACCGACGCGCTCCGCGACTTTGGCAAGCACATCGCCCTGTTGCAGCGTATAAGCCGTCCAGCTCGCCAGCGGCTGTCCCGTGGCATCAAACGCGGCAAGATTGGCCTCGAAGGTATCGACGCGGTCCGCGGGGATCAGGATGGTTGGCGATGAGGCTCCCAAGATGAGGGGCCGATTGAACGCGGGATTTAGTGCCCGAAATTCTTCAATGGGCATGTCCGCCAGCCGGGCCGCGGTCGCTACATCCATGTCGCGGGTCTTGTTCATGGCCACAAAATACGGCTCGTTGCGGATGTCGGGCAGCTCGATGCCAAAGCGCTGCGGGTCGGCGACGATATTTTTTATCGCCTGTAGCTTCGGAAAGTAGTACTGCGTCTCACGGGGCAAGCGCAAATCCTTGTATGCGAGCGAACGATGAGCGGCGCGCGCTCGCGCAAGCGCGCGTTCGACGCCCGCTTCCCCGCAGTTGTAAGCCGCTAGCGCCAATTGCCAGTCGCCAAACTCGGCGTACAGATTTTGCAGATAGTCCAGTGCGGCCCGCGTGGACTCGATCACTCCGAGGCGCTCGTCGTGCCAGAGGTTTTGCTCCAGCGAATAGATTTTTCCGGTCGATGGGATGAACTGCCAAAGTCCCGCGGCCTGGGCAACCGAGATGGCCTCGGGCTGCATTGCGCTTTCAACGAAAGGCAGCAGAGCCAATTCGGTGGGCATACCCCGCTTTTCGATTTCCTCGACGATGTGATACAGATACATGCTCGCGCGCGTGGTCATGCGCGCCATGTAATCGGGCTGCGCCGCGTACCAGCGTGTCGTTGCCTGCGTGCGCTTGGTGTCGAGGTCCGGCATCTTGAAGCCGCGACGAATGCGATTCCAAAGATCCTTGTCATCGGACGTGGCCAGTGGCGAGCTTTGGTTTGCCTGCCCCGTCGTATCGGCGCCACTTGCGCCAGGCGTTGGTGCGCTTGCGCCTGATTGATCGCTTGTCGCCTTGGAGCCATCGGCCGCTGGCTTCGGGGTAGCAGTGGCCCCCCCTAGAGGCAAGATGGCGCTGCCAAAGGTACGAGGCGCGGCACTGGTGTCGGCATTGGTCATGGCGCTGATCGCAGCCGCGCTCGCCGAGTCGGCGGCGTTAGCGCGCGACGGTGCAACTGCGGCAAACCGCAGTGGCGCGCTTTGGGCTGACATTGCGCCCAGTGATGTGATTGCGCCGGTTACAGGCGCCGCTGCAGGCAGGTTTGCGTCGGGCGCGCTCGTACCGGCCGATTGTTCTGCGGCACTCATCGTCGAATCTGCAGCGTAAACACTGACTTGCGCCAGGGCGAAAATCGCAGCGCAGGGCAGCCAACGGGCTCGCAAAAATGGACCGGTCACGGAATGAAAAACCATCATCAAACGAAGGACGTAGCCAGTGTAGGGTGTGACTTTCAGCAGCGCAAGCAGGAGGATTGATCGGTAAGAGGCGAAAAATCGTTCGCCTGGTGGCCTTTGGACGCGCCTTGCGTTCGCGACAGCGCCTAAAAGACGTCCTTCCAGGCACGCAACGCAGCAAATAGGGCTGCTCCGTCGCCCGCGGTGCCCGGCCTGTGCCGCACAAGGGCCTCCCGGACACCGTCTTGGGCGCAACGAAGAAAAGGATTGGTCGCTTTTTCTAGTCGCAGCGTCGAAGGCACTGTGGGCTCTCCGCGGCTGCGTGCGCTGGCACAGGCCGCGCCGCGCTGGACCAGATCCTCGTTGGCGGGCTCCACTGAGAGGGCAAAGCGGATGTTTGCGCTCGTGTACTCGTGGGCGCAATAGATGCGCGTCGAATCCGGTAATTGGGTGATTTTGTTAAGGGAATTGAACATTTGTGCCGCGGTTCCTTCGAACAGGCGCCCGCAGCCGCACGCAAAGAGGGTGTCGCCGCAAAACAACGCTTCCAGTTCGGAGCACCAATATGCAATGTGATCCAGAGTGTGGCCCGGCACTTCGAGAACCGAGAATTCCACGCCAAGAACGTGGACGCGATCGCCTTCGCGCAGGCGCACGTCGATCCCAGCAAAGGGCGAAGTGGCTGGACCGAACACTTTTGGCCTGTAGGCGGCCACCAGATCAGCAACCCCACCAACGTGATCGGGATGATGGTGGGTGAGTAAAATGGCCTCAAGCTTTCTTGGACCTTGGGCCAAAATGCGCAACACTGGCTCAGCATCGCCGGGGTCGACGACGACAGCATGGTTCCCGCGCTCCAGGAGCCAGATATAGTTGTCGTGAAACGCCGCAACCGGCGTGATTTGGACTTCGAGCCGATTTTTGGCGTCGGACAAATGTGCCATTGCCAGTTTTTCCGATGACCGCAGGCGAGCGATGGATATTGGTTTGATGAGCCCTCGATGAGCGATCCACAGTCTATCGTGAACTTTGCCGACTTCCTGGCTTCGGCGCCCGGACACTATGTGCTCGAGTGGGAACAGCGCGTGCTCGATAGCGCAGTGGCCGACATCTTTGGCTACCACGCTATGCAGCTTGGCATGCCGCAGGTCGATGCATTGCGTGAAAACCGCATGCCGCTTCGCTGCGTCGCCTTGGACGGCTCTACCGGCAAGCCCTATTGGAGCGATAGCGATATCAACGGGCGGCGCGAAATTGCGGTCGTTACGCGCTTTGACGAGTTGCCTTTTGCGGCGGCATCAATCGATCTGTTGGTGTTGCCGCATGTGCTCGAATTTGCGCAAGAGCCCCACCGCGTGTTGCGTGAGGTCGATCGGGTGCTGGTACCCGAGGGCCACCTTGTGCTAACAGGTTTTAATCCGGCAAGCCTCTGGGGTGCGCATCATTGGATGCAGCGGCTTGGGGTGCGCCCGTTTTTGCCGCGTTCGAGTCAATTGATTGCCTTGCCGCGGCTGAAGGACTGGCTCAAGCTGCTTTCCTTTGAAGTCAACCGGGGTCGGTTCGGGTGTTACGTGCCTTGGGTGCGCACGGAATCGTGGATTTCACGGCTATCTTTTCTTGAAAAGGCCGGGGATCGCTGGTGGCCGGTGCTGGGCGGCATTTATGCCCTCACGGCGGTCAAGCGGGTCCATGGCATGCGCCTGGTGGGTCTCGTGAAGAAATGGCGTGAGGAGCGCCGGGCTGCTCTTGCGCCTGCATCGCCCGTTGCGCAGTTTGTTTATCCCACGGAAGAAGCGGTGACGGTGCGCATCGGGGCGCCTGTCGAGGCCGCTAACGACCGGGCAAGCAACGCGGCGCAGGGATGAGACATGCGCGCTCTATCGACCTGAGTCCCGAGCGGTCCGATTCCGCCTCGCAACCGCGGTCCTCGCCGGTTGTCGAAATCTGGACGGACGGCGCCTGCAAGGGTAACCCGGGCCCAGGTGGTTGGGGTGCGCTACTACGAAGCGGAACCAAGGAGCGCGAGCTCTTTGGCGGGGCGGCCGACACGACAAACAACCGCATGGAGCTGACCGCGGTGATCGAGGCGCTTGCGGCGCTCAAGCGTCCCTGCGATGTTCTCCTGCATACAGATTCGCAATACGTCAAACTTGGAATAACGGAGTGGCTCAAGCAGTGGGAACGGCGCGGATGGAAGACCGCTGATCGCAAGCCGGTGAAAAACGTCGAGCTCTGGCAGCAACTTGATCAGCAAGTGCGCCGGCACCACATCCAGTGGCGCTGGGTTCGCGGCCACTCCGGTGATCCGGGCAACGAACGCGCTGATGCCTTGGCAAATCGCGGCGCCGAACAGTTTCAAGGAGCGTGAGGTACATGCGCCAGATTGTTTTGGACACGGAAACGACCGGACTCGAGGCCAAGGACGGGCACCGCATCATCGAGATTGGAGCCATTGAGCTAATCGGTCGGCGCCTTTCCGAGCGGCGGCTGCACCGCTACTGCAACCCCGAGCGCGATTGCGACCCCGCCGCCCTTGCGGTCCACGGGTTGACGAGTGATTTTCTGACGGACAAGCCGCTTTTTGCTGAGATCGTCACGGACCTAGTCGAATTCGTGAATGGCGCGGAAGTCATCATCCATAATGCGCCCTTTGACTTGTCGTTTCTCGATTCGGAGTTCGCGCGCTTGGGCCGGCCGCCGTTTGCCGACCATTGTGAAAAGATCACCGATTCGCTGCGATTGGCTCGCGAGTTGCACCCTGGCAAGCGCAATTCTCTTGATGCTCTTTGCGAGCGCTACAGCGTTTCCAACCGGCACAGGACCTTGCACGGTGCGCTGCTTGATGCCGGCCTGCTAGCGGAGGTGTACCTGGCGATGACGCGCGGCCAGGACAGTCTCGTGATGCCATTGGCGCCTTCCGTACAGAGCCAGGAGAGCGCGTATGTGGCCGGCGAAGAGCTGATCGTGATTGTGCCCAACGCGCAGGAGCTGGCGGCGCACGAGGCTTTGCTCGATTCCATCGAAAAGGACTTTGGCGCCAAAGCAGTGTGGCGTGCGAGCTGAGCGCCGGCGGCATCGTCCCACAAGCCAGTCTTGATGGGCTGGGTTAAGATTTCGATTCCGGGCCGCGCTTTCGGGCGGTTAGCTCAGCGGTAGAGCACTGCCTTCACACGGCAGGGGTCACAGGTTCGAACCCTGTACCGCCCACCATCAAATCAATAGCTCAGTTTGGTTCACGCTCCGGATTCCTCGTGTAGTGTTCTTAAAGGCGCCACATCGAAGGCTAAATGCGACCTTTTTAGGACTGCGCGATCAGATGTAGTGCAGCGACACGCCGCTGTTCTCGCGATCGGCTGATCGACGTGCAACCCGTTTACTTCACCCTGCACGAGTCGACCACGCCAGCCGGGTCCACGGCTTCACGTTCCTGGAGCAAGTATGAGAACGCCTATCGCATTCCGAATCCAGGGGTTCATCGATGAGCTGGTTAGCGTGCGCGGGCTGGCACAAGAACTTGACGCCAGCCAGCGGCAGGCACAGATCGACCGGCTTACCCGGGCGTGCGATCTGGTGGAACTGCACATCGAAAATTTGTTGTACCTATTCCGTCGCGAGCAGTACGTTCTGGAAGACCAGCCGCTTCCTAGTAGAAAGGGGCGGGCAACTAATGTCCCTAGAAAATAGTCGCCGATGATCCCGCTTATTTCACTTCGCAGCGCTGCGAGATGTTGATCGCCGCATACTGCAAATGCTTTTTTGGATTTAGCAATGACAAGCAAAGTCTTTACTTGGTTGCACGGATGAAGTCGTCAAACAGCACGTGGAGCGCGTCGCAGCGGCATTGCCCGTGCACCCAATGATTTTTGGGTCTGCAAGCCGAGTATTTCCCGCCGAAGCCTGATCTGGCCGATAGCCTTCATCGGCTGCAGCGCAAATTTCGCCGTCCGATCCCCGGTTTTGCGCTCCCTTTGAAACTTTGCCCTACTCGGCGATACTTGTCTAAAATACCCGGCAAAAGGTCTCGCCGAGGCCGCACAATGAGCGGCTGCGCGTTCTGGGGGCTGGCGCCGGGCGCCGGATGGCAGCTACCGCGGATTTGATCGGGATTCGTCAAACCGTCGGGGCCAATAGATGAGACGTGCAAATAGCGGAAACGCGTAGGTCCTGGCCAGGACCGAGCGCCGATAATGCGGGCTTTTGACCACCGCAGGCACGCTGGGGGTAGGGTTGGAGATACTCTTTGTAGATTGGCGACTCGGACGGACGCGTAAGCTCAAGCTCACGCGTCTGCGCATGGTTGTCGCGGCCATCGGAGTTAGCCTTGCCATCTTGGTGACGGCGGCTGGCCTGTTTGCGCTGGTCTTTCGCCTTGCCGCAGAGGCCGATGTGCCGATGGTACAGAAGCTGGTCTCGTTCGTGATGCGCGACCAGGCCGAGCGCTATTCGCAAGACGTACAAAACGACGTGACGGCGATGGCCAAGATCGTGGGCGACATGCAGGCGCGTCTTTTGCTCTTGGACGCCCTTGGCGAGCGCGTGTCCAAACTGGCGGGAATTGGGCCCGAGGATTTCAATTTTCTGGAGCCTCCGGGTCGTGGCGGACCGCCTTCCGAGAACGCCCGCGCGGTTACCCTGCGTGAACTGCAGGATCAGGTTGCCCGCGTCGGTCAGAGCATCGAACAGCGCGACGATTTTATGAAGGTTGTCGAATCGGAACTGGTCGCAAACGAAGCCCGCGATGCGCTGCTACCCCATGGCACACCACTAAGTGAGGGATTTGTCGTCTCCGGCTACGGCATGCGTGCCGATCCGTTTACGGGGCAAATGTCGATGCATACAGGGGTGGATTTCGCTGCGCCCGTGGGCACACCAATCCTTGCCGCCGCCGGCGGAGTGGTCGTAAGCGCGGAGAGGCATCCCGTATTTGGCAACTTGGTGGAAGTCGACCATGGCAACGGACTTTCGACGATATACGCCCATACGAGCCGCATGCTGGTCAAAGTGGGTGATATCGCGCGCCGGGGCCAGAAGATCGCTGAGGTCGGCACGACGGGCCGCTCGACCGGACCCCATCTGCACTTCGAGGTGCATGTAAATGGCGTGCCGCAGAACCCGTCCAAATACTTGGCGTTTTTACGTTCGGGGCAGGTCGGATACCTGCTAACCGCCGCCGCACTATCCAAAAGCGCCGCTAAGTAACGACGTGCCTCGGGCGGCGGTCCGCCAGGGCCCAATGTGTCGTGTGCCCGGGGCAGTGAGTTTTGCTTCTGTGATGTGCTGATCCGCACGCAAGGGTGCTCGGCCCGCATAGCGTTTTTACGCTCGGCTACAAACCGGTAGGGACGACGCGTTCGCATCGAACCGGCGTTTGCAACCGTTGCTGTGCTTCTCTCAGGGCTGCGTCTCAGACGGTCAACCGACCCGGCGGCAATCAGGTCAAAGCGCTCGCGCACGGCGCCGTTGCTGGGCGCATCGATCTAAGGGCGCCTGCACCGGCCCTTGGCATCTGAGAATCCCCTGTCCGCACACTCGTGAACGAGGTCCCAGCCGCTGCGCCCTGCCACGTTGTGAAAATCGCGTAGCTTGTTCTCGGTGGCCTCATCGTCGGTACTGTCCAGGGCATAAATCGCAATCTTCTTCATGGCTACAAACCTGCTCGCGGATGCGCCCGGTATCAAGTCAACGGCCGTAGATTGGTTTGGCGCAACGCCTGTTCTTTCCTCTGAAAAGGGGGCGCTGTTTCAGGTGCGTTTTCTGTACGGGATAGCTTATCTGGGTAGCACGACGGGCTTTAGCCAACCTGGCTGCAGGTCTGCAACGGTCAATCCTCGTGATTGTTGCTTCGTATGAACTTGCGTGCCGTCTAGCGACCAGTCGCTTAGCGAAACTGGAGGGCATCCGCCCCGTAATCTTCCGATATATCCACTTGCTGTTTCTCGTAGGCTCTAGCCTGGATTTCCGAAGTACCACCTGGGCGGCATGGTTCAAGGACAAGACACTTCAGGGACAGCGCTGGGTGGGCGCAGCGGCACCTTGGCGGAATCGGGCAACGCAGCCCCGAAGGACGCCGTCGTGTACTACGCCAATGCACGACGCCAGGTGTTATCCAGCCATTGCGCCATGGTGGGCCTGCTGGCCCGCAAGTACCTGGAAGTGCACTACCCTCGCTGGCCAGACTGGTCACTTGGTGCGTTGCACGCAGGTTTTCTT
>DASPWJ010000063.1:0-3685 GCA_035621895.1 Burkholderiaceae bacterium
ATCTCCGAGGCGCATGAAGGTCGCTTTGCGCCGCTGCTTAGCCAGGCGCAACTTGTGGTCGGCCAGCTCGCCCAGAACCTAAGCGGCGGCATGTCCGCTTCGGTGTTGTGCTCAGAAGATGCGGACTTGCTGCATGAGCGCTCCGAGGATGAGGCAACGCTGCTGGGCAGCGGGCCGATACGGGCTGCATTGCTCGCCTGCTCGGTATGGCCGCGCGGGACGCGGCCCGCGAATTTTCACGAACCGTTTCAAACGAAGGTGCCGGTACTCGTGCTCGCGGGCGAATTCGACCCGGTGACACCGCCGCGCTACGGCGCCGAAATCGTCAATGCGCTGCCGCGGGCACGCTTGCTGATTGCTCCAGGACAAGGGCATGCGGTCCTGGGCGTGGGCTGCATGCCCCGGCTGGTGGGCGAATTCGTGCGCGATCTGGACCCGGCGCGCCTGGATGAGCAGTGCCTGCGAAACTTGGGCGATAGCGCGATATTCCTTGACGCCAACGGACCGGCACCGTGATTGAGGCCCACGACCTCTGGAAGGCCTTTGGCGCCACGCAGGCCGTGGCCGGCGTCTCATTTGCCGCGCACGACGGGCAAATCACGGGGCTACTCGGCCCCAACGGTGCTGGCAAAACGACCACGCTGCGGATGCTTTACACGCTGATGCGGCCCGATCGTGGTCAAATCCGCGTGGACGGCATCGATGCGGCAAGCGCTCCCATGCAGGTGCGCCAACGCATCGGTGCGCTGCCTGATGCGCGCGGTCTATACAAGAGGCTCACTGCGCGGGAAAACGTGGAGTATTTTGCCCGCCTGCACGGCATGAGTGCAGCGCAAGCCCGCGAGCGATGCTCGGAGCTGCTGCGCGCTTTGCAGATGCAGACGCTTGCAGATCGCCGTGTGGAGGGTTTTTCGCAGGGTGAGCGCGTCAAGACGGCAATTGCCCGGGCTTTGGTGCACAACCCGCGTAACGTGATTCTCGATGAACCCGCCAACGGCCTGGACGTCATGGCCAATCGCGGGTTGCGTGAAGTGCTGCGCAACTTGCGCGCCGAGGGCCGATGCGTGCTGATGTCGACCCATATCATGCAAGAGGTTATTGCCTTGTGCGACCGCATCGTCATCATTGCCTACGGCCGGGTGGTGGCCGACGGCACGCCCGAAGCTTTGCGTGAGCACTCGCCCGAGCACAATCTGGAAGACGCATTCATGAAGATCATTGGCGCAGCGGCGCTCGAGAGCGGCGCGTGAACAAAACGCTCGTCGTTTTTCTCAAGGAATGCGTGGAGAGTCTGCGTGACCGCCGCGTATTGCTCAATGCGCTCGTGCTTGGACCACTGCTCACGCCACTACTGTTTTTGGTCCTGATGCACATGATCGTCGGTCGTGAACTAGAAAAGGCCGAAAAGCCGCTTCCGGTCGTGGTGATTGGCCAAAAGACGGCACCGAATTTCATCGAGGCACTTGAGCAGCAAGGTCTGCTGGCGCTGCCCGAAGTGGCCGATCCGGAGGCCGCGGTGCGCGAGCAGCGGCTGGATCTTGTGCTGCGCATACCCGCGAGGTTTGCCGATGATTGGCGCGAAGGCCGCCCGGCGCAGATCGAACTGATCTACGACTCCTCGCGCCAGGAGGTGCGCGGCGAGGTCGAGCGGATCGAGTCGATGATCGAGGGCTTTTCTCACCGCACCGCGTCGCTGCGCCTGCTAGCCCGCGGCATTGCTCCCTCGATTGCCAACCCGGTCGTGATCGCCGCCCGTGACCAGGCCACGCCCCAGGCGCGCGGTGCGCTGCTATTGGGCATGCTGCCGTATTTTCTGATCCTTACGGCGCTCATCGGTGGAATGTGGCTGGCAATTGATTCGACGGCGGGCGAGCGCGAGCGCCAGTCGCTCGAACCCTTGCTCGTCAACCCCGTGGGGCGAGGCGCGGTGCTATTGGGAAAAATGCTCGCCACCGCGGCCTTTAGCATGGCCAGTTTGATACTGGGACTGCTCGCGTTTGTCCTTGTCGGCCACTTAATGCCGGGTGATGAGGTCGGGCTGGGGCTAAGCATCGGCTATAGATTTGTGTTGGGCGCACTAACGGTGATGGCGCCGCTCGTGCTGCTGATCGCGATTGCCCAGATCTGGGTGGCCTCCTTTGCACGCAGCTTTCGCGAAGCGCAGACCTACCTGGGACTTGCGCAGCTCGTGCCGCTTATACCGTCGGTGTTGATGATGGCAGTGCCGATGCGCCCGAAGCTTTGGATGTCGGCGGTGCCGCTTTTTGGCCAGCAGGTCACCGTCTTGCGGCTGCTGCGCGGCGAAGCCGTGGACGCGCTGACAATCGCAACCGGGATGATGGTCACGCTGGCCACCGCGGCCCTGATCTTTCGCGTAACGCTGAGGCTTTTTCGCTCCGAACGCGTTGCGATCTCGGGCTAAACTGCAGCCCCAATCAGGCGGCGCGCGCGGCTCGCAGCCGCTCGAGCAGCGGCGCCCAGCTTGCTTGCGGACGAAACTGCGCGCCGGCAGCTAACGCCTTGGCATGCAGCTGCGGGTATTGCGCCACCACGGCATCGGCGGCCTGCAGCAAGGACGATGCGCTTGCCTCGCTTACGACGATGCCTGCCCCGGACTGCTCGACAATGCGTGCCATGGTCGTGCCCGCGAGCGTGACGATGGGTGCGCCGGCCCGCAGCGCATCGAACGTCACGGAGCTCATCTTATCGGCGTACTCGGCGGGCTCGTAGGGTTGCAAGCAAACCGCCCCCGGGAACAGCGCGGCGTATTGCGTGGCACTTAACGTGTCTTGCAACATGCAAAGCGCCGGGTAGTCGATCTTGCGAAGCCGCGCCAGATCCCGCTGCGTCTGCTCGTCGTAACGCCCATAGTGGTCCCCCGAGGTTTGCACGGTGATCGGCAGTCGCGAGCCGGTGCGATTCATGAGCTCTACGAGGTCGACGATTTTTGTAAAACCCTTGTCGGCCCGTGCGGCACCGGCGGATAGCAGATGTCGAAACGCAACGGCCGTCGTTGCGGGCGCAGCTGCGGCCAGCACTGGCAAGACGCGCCGCACGTGCTCAAAGCCCGCCGCACGCAAGCGATCGACGATTTCCTCGGAAGTGCCAAATAGCTCGACGTCAGGCTGGCGCTGCGCCAGCTCTTGCAAGGCACGGGTGCGCCGCGCGCCGGCGCGCAGTTTGTGAAAATACAAAAATACCCGATGTTCGGGAATGCGTGCTCGCGCGGCAAGATCGAGCGCGCGCAGATCGAAGTAGCCCGCGGTCGGCACCAGAATCGGCGCACCGGCCTGCAGCAAGCGTCGGTAAAGCAGCCAGGCCTCGATCTTTCTGAACCGCCGATGAAACACCGGGCGCAGCCACACCCGCCGCGTCTCCCAGCCCGATAGCTGGGCACGCCGATCGATCCACAGGCGAAAAGTCAGATCCGGTGCCGCGGCCTGCAAACCAGCAAACAAAGCCGCACAGTGCCCCGCCTCGGTGACGAGCGTCGGCTCGACGACTTCGATATAGGGTCCATTTGTGTTTTGTGCCGCACTGGCCACCTGAATCATCGCGCTCTCAATTGTTCTGCTTTCCGCGCCTTGGCCTGCGGCTACTGGGGAACAGACTGCGCTCCGCGGCAAAAAAAGCGATCAGCTAAAATGTTTTGATGACACCCAACCCCGAGGCCGCAAACCCCGCC
>DASPWJ010000064.1:0-52269 GCA_035621895.1 Burkholderiaceae bacterium
TTTTCGGCGAATGTGGCGGCCTGGCTCGGATTGGATTTTTGCCTTGGTCATCAGCATGACCACGGACGCCTTATGGTCTCAATTTGCTCCTCGCGTGGATCCGTCTTGGAGTGATCACGTTGGACGAGTACGCTACGAAAAATAATCCGTGGACGCGCCAAACCGCGCCAGCCAATCGCAGCCGCGCGTCGGTTTTCGCGATCCTTGGTGGCGGTTTCGTCGAGGATGGCGTCTGCGACATTCGAACCGCCGGCAGATCACTGAGGAGGCGCCGCAATGTTGCAAGAGCCAGAATCCGCCACGGCGCAGCTTGCCGCACGCGCCATGTCATGGCCGCTGCCGGTTGGGCGAGAGGGATTGCGCATCGTCAACCGCGTCCAGGCGGCAGATCCGGACGAATTGCACCGGCTGAAAAGCGGGCTACTGGCAAGCAGGGCGCGCATCGATTCGAAGTATTTCTACGATGCAGCCGGATGCGCCCTTTTTAGCGCCATTTGCGCCCAACCCGAGTATTACCTCACGCGCACGGAGGCAAAGATCTTCGTGGACCACCGCGCGGAGATCGTTTCGCATCTACCGATGGGCGCGCAGTGGATCGACCTCGGTTGCGGCGATGGTGTGAAGTCCAAAGCGTGGGTTGGGGCGTTACACGCGCGCCGCTATCTTGGGGTGGACATCGCGCAAGAGGCGCTCGAAAAGACACTTCGCCATATGGCGGCGCAATTTCCGGGCGTCGAGTGCACGGGTGTCGTCTGTGATTTTTCACAACTGCTGTCCATTGAAGACGTCCTCGCAGAGCGGCCCGAATCGCCCCCGGTCCTGTTTTACCCCGGATCGTCACTTGGCAACTTCACGGCACCCCACGCTCTTGCTTTACTGCACTCGTTTCGGGAAAACCTGGGATCGCGTGGGTTCTTGTTGATTGGCGTTGATCTGGTAAAGGACACAAGAGTCCTAAACGCCGCTTACGACGATGCGCAGGGTGTTACGGCGGCGTTTAACCGCAACATTTTGCGAGTGGTCAATCGCCTGCTGGACGCGGACTTTGACACCAGAAAGTTTCAGCACCGCGCGCACTTTGATCCGCGTGCCGCGCGCATCGAAATGCGGCTACGGGCCAGCGTCGATCATTGTGTTCAAATCGGCTCCGAGAAGCGCAAGTTTCGTGCGGGCGAAACCATTCTTACCGAGTATTCGCACAAGTACACGCTCGAAGGTTTCGGAAAACTGCTTTTGAATGCCGGTTTTACCCGTCAAAGGGTCTGGACCGATGAGGCAGGTTGGTTCGGCGTGTTTCTTGCGCGCCCGTGACATTGATGGATGCATCCGGCCGGCCTGCCGTAGCGCGTGATCTGGCGCATCTGGAGCGTCTTTATCGGCGCGTACGAAAACAATCGATGATGCTCGTTGAGGGACTGACACCGGAGGACTGCATGGTGCAGTCGATGGTCGAAGCCAGTCCCGTCAAGTGGCACCTGGCGCACGTGACATGGTTTTTCGAGACTTTTGTGCTGGAGACCTGGTTGCCGCGTTTCGGGCTGCAGTTTCGCGCGTTTTCTCCGGCATATCGATTGCTTTTCAATTCCTATTACGTCGGAGTTGGACCGCGACACCCCAGGGCGGAACGAGGTGCGCTGTCGCGTCCGTCGCTCGAGGAGCTTTTCGGCTACCGCGCGGCGATCGATGAACAGATGATTGCACTAATGCGGCTGGCCGGCGCCGAGCCGGCGCTGATCCGATTAATTACCCTGGGGATCAACCACGAGCAGCAGCACCAGGAACTCATTCTCACCGATCTGAAGCATCACTTCTCGCGCAATCCTTTGCTACCGGCCTTTCGCGAATCACGACAAGGCCAGCACTCCTCGCCATCAATGCAGAGCCGCTTTGTCGAGTTTCCAGGCGGAAAGGACCAAATTGGACACGCCGGCGACTCTTTTGCCTTTGACAACGAGTGCCCCCGACACGGCGTTTGGATCGAGCCATTCGAAATAGCCACTCGCCCGGTGACCAACGCCGAGTACGTCGAGTTCGTTAAGGACGGTGGCTACCGCAGGGCGGATTTTTGGCTCTCCGATGGCTGGGATACGGTGTGTCGCGAGCACTGGGACGCTCCGCTGTATTGGCTGGAGGACGGCGGCGTTTTCACTTTGGCGGGACGGCAGGCGCTAGATCCGGATGAGCCAGTCTGTCACATAAGCTACTACGAGGCCGATGCGTTTGCCCATTGGGCCAAAGCGCGTCTGCCCTCCGAAAGCGAATGGGAACACGTTGCGCAATCCGTGACTTGGGATGAAGACACAGCAGGCGCCCAGGTTCGCGCAAATTTCCTCGAAAGCGGGCTCTTGCATCCGCGGGCCGCCGCGACGCAAGAGCAGGCAGGCACCGGCATGGCGCAGCTCTTTGGCGACGTGTGGGAATGGACGCAAAGCGCCTACCTGCCGTATCCAGGCTTTGAGCCGTCAGAGGGCGCCGTTGGCGAATATAACGGCAAGTTCATGGTAAATCAGCTGGTTTTGCGTGGGGGCTCGTGCGCAACGCCTGCCGATCACATCCGCGCAAGTTATCGCAACTTTTTTTATCCTCAGGCCCGCTGGCAGTTCAGTGGAATTCGCCTAGCCCGCGACCTGCGTTAGGGCACGGCGGCTGGGGCTGCGCTGGCGCGAGCCAGGGGACTCTTTAATATGTCTGCGGCGCGCAAGGGTCCCTTGCGCCGTTAGGCTCCGACGCAACCCACCCGAAGGGCGTTTGTCGGCACGGCCAGGCAATTGCTGCACCAAGCGCCTGCGTGTTCGCGAGCGGCGGCTGCCAGGCCTCTCGCCGGGGCAATTGAAGTGCAACAGGCGCTGGTGCGAGATTTCCGGGTGCCAGTTGATTTTGTGCTCAAAGCGCCCAATATTGGGAACTAACCATTGCGTCTGATGGTCGGTGTGAAGAGTGGCTGTGCGGCGAAGCTTGGCACTCGGTTTGCGTTGCCCCCTTTAGCCTGTTTATCGAAGTTCCGAGGATTTTGATGCTGTCCATACGTCCGGCCGCCGTGGCCGGGATGTTCTACCCCGAAGCGCCAGCAGCGCTGGCCGCGGACATTCAAGCCTACCTTGGCAAGGCGGTAGCGCCGGCGACTGCGGCAACCTGGCCAAAAGCGCTAATCGTTCCGCACGCCGGTTACGTGTATTCGGGTCCGATAGCTGCCTCAGCGTACCGGCGGCTTGCCGCCCACGCCGATGCGATCCGACGCGTTGTCTTATTCGGTCCCACACACCGCGTGGCCATGCAGGGTCTTGCTCTTCCCTCAGCGCGGGCCTTTGCTACGCCGCTTGGCGTCGTTGAGATTGACACCGATGCCGTTGCCTCTGCCCTGACGCTTGCGCAAGTGCGCAAGAGCGATGCCGCACACGCGCTCGAGCATTCGCTGGAGGTGCAGTTGCCCTTCTTGCAGACGGTCTTGGGGCAGTTTCGTATCGTGCCCTTCGCTGTGGGCGATGCAAGCGCAGTGCAAGTTGCCGAGGTCATCGAGTTGCTATGGAACGATCCCGGGACTTTGGTCATCGTAAGTTCCGACATGTCTCACTACCTTCGCTATAGCGAGGCGCGCGCACTGGATCGGGCAACGGCCGATTCCGTCCTAGCGCTCTCGGCAACGCTGCACGGCGAGCAAGCCTGCGGCGCGATACCCGTCAACGGCTTGCTCGTGGCAGCACGCCGCCGCGGATTGCGCCCCGAGTTGATCGACCTGCGTAATTCGGGCGACACGGCTGGCGACAAATCGCGAGTGGTGGGCTACGCAGCGTTTGCCTTTACCGAGGCTGGACATGACCGGTCGTGATCTGGGTCACGCATTGCTGACGATCGCCCGATCGGCAATTGCCGAGCGGCTGGGTCTGGGCAATTTTGAGAAGGCCGAACATGCGGCGCTGCAACAACACTCTGCGACTTTCGTGACCCTGAAAAAAACAGGCCAACTTCGCGGTTGTATCGGTTCGCTGCGGGCCGCGCGCCCACTGGCCATCGACGTGCGCGAGAACGCAATTGCCGCGGCGTTTCACGATCCCCGATTTGCCCCACTGGCTGCCGCTGAGTTTCGGTCTACCTCGGTCGAAGTTTCCCTGCTTTCGGCCGCCGAGCGCGTCAATGTTGGCAGCGAAGAGGAGCTGCTGGCGCAACTTCGTCCGGGAGTTGACGGATTGATCCTGGAATACGGTCGGCACCGTGCGACCTTTTTGCCTCAGGTCTGGGAGGCGCTTGCCGATCCGCGTGAATTTCTGGCGGCCTTGAAGCAAAAGGCAGGGCTTCCCGAAGGCTTCTGGCATGAGGGGCTGAGCGTTTCCCGCTACGGTGTCACCAAGTGGGTCGATTTGGACTTCGCAATTTGAGTGAGCAAAACCCGAATATGAGTAATTTTCCCGGCCGATGGTGGCATCGTCTTGACGATGGCCGCATCCAATGTGACCTTTGCCCGCGCGATTGCCGCTTGCATGATGGGCAGCGGGGTGCGTGTTTCGTGCGTCAGCGGGAGGCAGATGCGATCGTCCTTACGACCTATGGTCGTTCCTCGGGGTTTTGCATCGACCCGATTGAGAAAAAGCCGCTTAATCACTTTTACCCCGGCTCGTCTGTTTTTTCCTTCGGTACTGCTGGATGCAACCTTGCGTGCAAGTTCTGCCAGAACTGGGACATCTCGAAATCTCGCGAGATGGACACTTTGATGGATGCGGCCTCGCCTGAGGCGATCGCACAGGCGGCTGCGAAGATGCAGTGCAAGAGTGTCGCCTTCACTTACAACGATCCGGTCATCTTCGCCGAGTACGCAATGGATGCCGCCGATGCGTGCCACGCTTTGGGGATCAAGACCGTGGCGGTTACCGCCGGCTACATCGGCGAGCAAGCCCGGCGCGAGTTTTACGCGAAGATCGACGCGGCCAATGTCGACCTGAAGGGCTTTACGGATGAGTTCTACGCCAAGCTTTGCGGCGCCCACCTTCAGCCCGTGCTCGACACACTGGTGTATTTGCGGCGCGAGACCAATGTCTGGTTAGAGATCACCACGCTGCTGATACCGGGGAAAAACGATTCGGATGAGGAACTCGAGGCAATGTGCGGTTGGATCGTGCGAGAGCTAGGTCGCGACGTGCCGCTGCATTTCACCGCGTTTCACCCGGACTACAAGATGACGGACTTGCCGCGGACCCCCGCGGCAACGCTGATGCGCGCGCGCGAAATCGCGCTGCGCGCCGGCATTCAATATGTCTACACCGGCAATGTGCACGACCGCACCGGCGGCACGACATTTTGTGCGCAATGCCGCGGAGCGGTTGTGGTGCGTGATTGGCACCAGATTCTGGCTTACGAACTGACGAATCAGGGGTGCTGCCCGCACTGCAACGCGCAAATTCCCGGCCGCTTCGACGCCTTTGCGGGCCAAAAGGATCACGGGCGCCGCATACCCGTGCGGCTCGCAGTGCCCGCGCGGGTTTGAAGCACGCCGCTTAGGGCGCCGGTTCGCACAAAGCGCGGGGCCGCTGCCCCGACAAAAAGCGGAATTTGCGCAAGGCTGGGATGTCAGCTGCTCGCCAGCTTTACACGTTGCGGCGCATAGAGGTAAATCGCCGCCATGCTGCAAAGGAAAAACAGCGCTAGCGCGCTGATGGCGCCAAACAAGCTGCCCGAGACCACTTTCATCCAGCCGATGAACATGGGACTTAGGGCGGAGCCGGATGCGCCGATCGAGCTGACCAAGGCGATTCCGCCCGCGCGCGCCTCCTTGCCAAGCTCCGCGGTGGGAACGGTCCAAAATACGGCGAGAAATGCGAACATCGTGATTGCGGCGAGCATGAGGCAGCCACTCGTGCCGTTCGGGCTTTGGGAGAAGGCGGGAAGCAGCAAATAGGCTACGCAGGCGATGGTGCCGCAGACAATGAGATGCCAGCGACGCTCGCCGGTACGATCCGAGCTCCAACCGATGGCAACCATGCCGATTGCGCCCGCAAGAAAGATTGCCGCCGAACGCCAACCGATCTCTACCAAGTCGCGAACTCCGGCGTTACGCAGCAGCGTCGGCACCCACAAGAGCAGGATGCTTTGTGCGGAGTAAAAGGCAAAATAGACCAGAGCTAGGACATAGGTCCTCGGACGTCGCAGCGCTTGAGCAAATGTTGGGGCGTTTCGCGGCGCAAGCGCTTCGCATTCGAGGTCATGTGCGATCTTGTCCTTCTCGACTGTCGACAAAAAGCGCGCGGTTGCCGGTCTGTCGGGCAGGAAGAAATAGGCCGCTATGCCAAGGCACACCGCGGGCACGCCCTCGAGAAGAAAAAGCCACTGCCATCCCCGCAGTCCGCCAACTCCCGCTAGGTGCGTCATGATTGCCGCTGAAAGCGGCCCGGCGATGACGCCCGAGACGGGAACCGCAATTGCGATCAGCGATATGACCCGGGCCCGATAGTGGCTGGGGAACCAAAGCGTGCAGTAGTAAATCAGCCCCGGAAAGAATCCGGCTTCGGCGGCACCGATCAGAAACCGGAAAGTGTAAAAACCCCATCGGCTCGCAGCAAAGGCGATCGCCATTGTGAAAAGTCCCCACAGTGACATGATGCGCAGAAGTGTCAGGCGCAAGCCAACGCGCTTGAGCATGAGGTTGCTGGGGACCTCAAATAGGATGTATCCGAGATACAGGCTACCGGCAGCAACGCCGAACACGGCTTCGTCGAAGCCCAGATCCGTCATGAACTGCAATTTCGCATATCCGACGTTGAGGCGGTCGATCATCGCGACGATGTAGCAAGGAATCAAAAAGGAAATGAGCGTGACCGCCACTCGCCGGTAGAGCTTGGCTTGGACACGCGTCTCGTCCGACGGCACTTGCATGCAGCGACCTTGGGATGCGAAAGCTGTTGAGAAATACGGCTATATAAGAAGTCTTGCATACTCTGAGGTGGTAAATAGCGAGCAAAAAGGGTGGCTTGCGGCGCCTGCCTTGGGCGATCGATCAGGGGACAACGGCGCTTGCTGCCGGTGTTCGCGTGGGGCACAGTGCGCCGATGTCATGATGCGCTTGCGATGAGAATGATCAGGCCGTTTTGCGCTTGTTGGACTGGATGCCATGCGCTCACTTTTTGAGCCTCGTCTTGTAAACCCTGCCTTCGGAGATCCGGGGCTATATGTCGATTTTCGCGACGAACGGCGGGCCCTGCTATTTGATCTTGGCGATATTGCCGCACTACCACCGCGCAAACTGATGCGACTTTCGCACGTCTTCGTGACCCACGCGCACATGGATCACTTTGCCGGGTTTGATCATCTGTTGCGCGTCATTTTGGGGCGCAAGGCGGCAATTGCGCTGTACGGCGGGCCAGAGTTCATCGCACAGGTGGAACACAAGCTGCGTGCCTACAGCTGGAATGTCGTGCAGCGTTATGAGATCGAATTGCTAATCGATGTGCACGAAATCGGAATCGACGGCCGTGGTCAGCGCGCTCGATTCTCAAGCCGGACGGGTTTTAAGCGCACGCCACTGGAGCCATTCGAATGTTCTGGCGATGTTCTGCACGAGGAGGCGATCTTTCGGATTCGTGGACGATTTGTCGATCACGGCATTCCGTGCCTCGCCTACCTCATCGAGGAAAAGGCGCGCGTAAAGGCTAACAAAGATCGCTTGGTTGCGCTCGGCGTTTGCACTGGCGCGTGGCTGCGCGAGCTCAAACAGGCGATCATCCTGTCGGCACCTGGAGAGTCGACGATTTTGGTGCGATGGCGTGATCGACAAGGCGAGCACGCGATGACCCGCACGGTCGATGAGCTGCGCGACCTTGTACTGGATGTCGTACCGGGTCAGCGTATCGGGTACGTGACCGATCTTCGTTACACCGACTCGAATCTGCAAACGCTGAGGCAGCTGCTGGCCGACGTCGATCTGCTCTTTATTGAGAGCGTGTTTCTACAAGAAGACGCGGCACAAGCCGCAAGGAAAAATCACCTTACGGCGCAGCAGGCCGGTCAGATTGCCCGCGCGGCTCGGGCCAAGGCGCTTGTTCCGTTTCATTTTTCTGCGCGCTATGAGGGTCGGGAAACCGCACTCACCGAGCAGGCATTCGCCACCTGGTCTGGTGCTGCAGATTTGGGCAGCTAGAACGGTGCGCAAAACCCTTGGGCCGGACGCCCAGTTTTTGCCTGGTAGCCGAAGGGCGCGTTTTGCTCAGGCAGTTGCGGTTTGTCGCTTGCCTGTCATTTAGGGAAGGGTGCACACCGTCATCTGTGCGTTTGCGCAAGTAGCACGTCCGCCGACTTGACAGCGATCAAGGCTTTGGTCAACGTGCGCATTAGGCTGTGGAAGCTTCGAGATTCGTGTTTGGCGGTTGCCTTGTGGGAGGAAAAAGCAAATGAGCCGACCGGCGCTTATTTCTAAGAGCATCGCCGGCCTACGGGTCACACCCAACCTGGTGGACTACACGGCGCAGCGAAGCAGCTTTTCTTGGGATGCGGCACGGCGGGAATTGGACGGCCTGCCGGGCGGGGGGATCAACATCGCCTGGGAAGCAGTGGAGCGCCATGCGCGGGGGCCGCTAGCTACGAAAGTGGCCATTCGCTGGTTGGGCCGCGACGGGACAACGCGCAACATTAGCTATCAAGAGCTTGCGCGCGACGCAAGGCGCTTCGCCGGTGTTTTGCGCGATCTTGGTGTGGGCAAAGGCGATCGAGTCTTTGCGCTGGCGCCGCGAATTCCCGAGCTGTACGTAACTGTCCTTGGTACGCTGCGCAATGGCAGCGTGTTATCGCCGCTGTTCTCGGCCTTTGGCCCCGAGCCGATCAAGACGCGCATGTCCGCTGGCGACGCACGGGTGCTTGTCACCACCGAGTCGCTTTATAAGCGTAAAGCCGAACAGATCATCGGCGCACTGCCTGGGCTGCGCCACATCCTGGTAGTTAGCGAGGGCGGTAAACCGATTCCAAACACCCGAGATTTCGCCGCGCTCATGAACGCAGCACGAGACGATTACCCAGCGGTGACCACGGGTGAAGAGGATATGGCGCTACTTCATTTCACCAGCGGCACAACTGGCACCCCCAAGGGCGCGATCCATGTTCATGGTGCGGTAGTGGCGCACTATGCCACGGGAAAGTACGCCCTCGATTTGCACTCCGCTGACATTTTCTGGTGCACAGCCGACCCGGGCTGGGTCACCGGTACGTCCTACGGGATCATCGCTCCCTTGCTGCATGGCGTCACCAGTATCGTCGACGAAGAGGACTTCGATGCCGAGCGTTGGTACCGGATCCTAGAAGAGCAGCGCGTGACGGTGTGGTACACGGCGCCAACCGCGATTCGCATGCTGATGAAGGCCGGTCCGGAGCTGGCGAGCGTGCACAAGCGCGAAGCACTGCGTTTTGTTGCAAGCGTTGGTGAGCCGCTGAACGCGGAGGCGGTTTGGTGGGGTGCGGAAGTGCTGGGGCTGCCAATCCACGACAACTGGTGGCAGACCGAGACGGGCGGCATCATGATTGCCAATACGCCGGCCTTCGACATTAAGCCCGGTTCAATGGGTCGGCCGCTTCCGGGGATCGATGCATATATTGTGCGGCGCGAGAAGGACGGTACGGTGCGGATCGTCGATTCCCCGGGCGTCGAGGGTGAGCTTGCTTTGCGACGCGGCTGGCCGTCGATGTTTCGAGGCTACCTTGGTATGGAGGAGCGCTATCGCAAATGTTTCGCCGGCGATCTATACCTTACCGGTGACCTTGCCAAGTGTGACGCCGACGGCTACTTCTGGTTTGTCGGTCGTGCGGACGATGTAATCAAGTCCTCCGGTCATCTCATCGGCCCCTTCGAAGTCGAGAGCGTTTTGATGGAGCACCCGGCGGTTGCGGAGGCCGGTGTGATCGGCAAACCGGATCCTACGGTTGGCGAGTCGGTAAAGGCGTTCGTGTCGCTGCGCAAGGGTTACGAGGGCAGCGATGGATTGCGTCTGGAGCTGCTCGGTCACGCGCGTAAACGGTTAGGAGCAGCGGTTGCGCCCAAGGAAATTGCTTTTGTCTCGACCCTTCCGCGCACGCGCAGTGGCAAGATCATGCGCAGGTTGCTTAAGGCGCGCGAACTCGGTCTGCCGGAAGGGGACACCTCTACCTTGGAGTCGGATTAGTGATTACGCCAGCAAAGCTCGCTTACTTGTGCATTGGTTCCGTACAGCGGCCTCGACGAGTCAAGCTTACGGCCCGACGTGAAGGCCCCCCCAGATGAGCGCGAAAATCACTTACAGCCGCGAACAGTCCCTTGAGTTGCTGCGGCAGATGCTGCGCATCCGGCGGTTCGAAGAAAAGTGTGCCGAGCTCTACGGCAAACAGAAAATTCGCGGCTTTCTTCACCTATACATTGGCGAGGAAGCGGTAGCAGCGGGCGCGATTCCTGCGCTCGGAGCCGAAGATGCCTTGGTGTGCACGTACCGCGAGCATGGTCACGCAATCGTGCGCGGCGTGCCGATGACAGCTCTGATGGCGGAGATGTACGGCAAGATCGAGGGTTGCTCTCGGGGTCGCGGGGGCTCGATGCACATCTTCGACGCACAGAGGCGGCTATATGGGGGAAACGCAATCGTTGGCGGAGGCATTCCGCTGGCGGTGGGTCTGGCGCTGGCCGACCGCATGCAAGGCAAGGCACGGGTGACGGCGGTTTTTTTCGGCGAGGGTGCGATGGCCGAGGGGGTATTCCATGAATCGCTGAATCTTGCGGCTCTGTGGCAACTGCCGGTGCTGTTTTTCTGCGAGAACAACCTCTATGCAATGGGCACGCGTCTGGATCGTTCCGAATCGCAGACCGAGCTCACGGCCAAGGCAGCTAGCTTTGCCGTTGCGGTGGCCAAAGTCGATGGCATGGATGTCGTGGAAGTGCACGAAGCGGCCCGCAAGGCCGTTGCGTACGTGCGGGAGCGCCGCGCACCAATGTTCGTCGAATTTCAGACTTATCGTTTCCGCGCGCACTCGATGTTTGACCCGGATTTGTACCGCGACAAAGAAGAAGTCGAGCAATGGAAAAAGCGCGGCCCGCTACACAGTTTCAGCGACCGGCTCAAGGCGCAGGGCCTGATGACGGAAGATGACTTCCAGCGTCTTGACGCTGATGTGCAAAAGGAGCTTCAGGCGGCGGTGGATTACGCAGAGGCGGGCCACTGGGAGCCCGTCGAGGACTTGGCGCGCGACGTACTTGCCCAGACGAGCACATCATGAACATGAGCTACCGGGAGGCGGTGCGAACGGCGCTTCGCGAAGCGCTTGAGCGCGACCCCCGCGTTTTTTTGATGGGCGAAGACGTTGCTAAGTACGGTGGCAGCTACGCAGTGACGCTGGGTTTGCTCGAACAATTTGGGCCCGACCGAATACGCGATACGCCGTTATCGGAGCTGGCGTTCGTAGGCTGCGGCGTCGGTGCGGCGCTCGGCGGCATGCGACCGATCGTGGAGGTGATGACAGTTAACTTCAGCCTGCTGGCGCTCGATCAGATCATTAACAACGCCGCGTTGCTGCGGCACATGTCGGGCGGTCAGCTCTCGGTACCACTAGTGATTCGCATGGCAACCGGGGCCGGGAGGCAACTCGCGGCACAGCATTCCCACAGCCTGGAAGGCTGGTACGCGCATATTCCGGGCATCCGCATACTGGCTCCTGCGACCGTGCAAGACGCCCGCGGCATGCTTTGGCCCGCGCTGCAGGATTTGAACCCGGTGCTGATTTTCGAGCACGTTTTGCTTTACAACATGGAAGGCGAGGTCGATGAATCGGCGGTTGCAACCGATATCAACCGTGCGCGCGTGCGGCGCGAAGGCACGGATGTGACGTTGATTACCTACGGTGGGATGTTGTGGAAGACGCTGGCTGCCGCGCAGCAGCTCACGCAAGAAGGAATCTCCGCCGAAGTCATTGATCTACGGGTGCTGCGCCCTTTGGACGATGCAACCATTTTTGAATCGGTACGCAAGTGCCGCCACGCAGTGATAATCGACGAGGGTTGGCGCAGCGGCAGTCTGTCTGCGGAGATCTCGGCGCGCATCATGGAGCAGGCTTTTTATGAGCTCGATGCGCCGGTGTCACGCGTGTGCAGCGCGGAGGTACCAATACCCTATCCCAAGCACCTTGAGGAAGCGGCGCTGCCGCAGCCCGCACAAATCGTGGCAACCGCCAAGGCGGTTCTTGGCCGCTCATGATCGAATTTAAGCTTCCATCGCTTGGCGCCGACATGGACGAGGGCACGCTCCTGGAATGGTGTGTTAAGCCCGGCGATAGCCTCAAACGTGGTCAGGTCGTTGCAATTGTTGACACCACAAAAGCCGCGATCGATGTGGAGTGTTGGGATGAGGGCACTGTCGATGAGCTCATTGTCGCGCCCGGCACCAAGATACCGGTAGACACCGTCCTTGCACTGTTGCGTGCGCCCGGTGAAACGGTTGAAGAAAGCGCACGGTGGAAGGAGCAGCACCGCGGCGCACAGCTTGCAGCACAAGCGGCCGCGCCGGTTTTGGCGGCCCCGGCCGTTGCGCCAGTTGTTGCGGTCGTTTCATCCGCCGGGCGGCGACGCGTCTCGCCAGCAGCACGGCGGTACGCGGAACAAATGGGCATTGATCTAGATGCGCTGACCGGATCGGGCCCGCAAGGTGCGATTGTGCTTGAGGACGTTCAAAAGGCGGCCAGCAAAGCTGTACCACTGCAGCCCAAGCCCGTTGTGGGTGCGGTGGCCGTTGCGGCCGAGCGCGCTGTCGAAATGCGCCGAACGATTGCCGCGGCGATGGCGCGCTCCAAGCGCGAGATTCCGCACTACTATCTGGCCACCGAGGTGCCGCTTGAGGTGGCAAGCCGCTGGCTCGGGGAGCGCAATGCGGGGTTGCCGGTGACCGAGCGGCTGCTGATGGCGGTGCTGTTTATCAAGGCCGTGGCCAAAGCGCTGCTGCGTTTTCCCGAATTCAACGGTTTTGTGCGTGAGGCGCAATTTGTGCCATCTGTGGACGTGCACGTTGGCGTTGCCATATCACTGCGACAAGGCGGACTGATAGCACCGGCAATCTTAAATACCGGCCAACTGCCACTTGAGCAGCTCATGCGCGAGCTCGGCGATCTTGTCAAGCGAGCGCGCGCCTTTACGCTGCGCAGCTCGGAGTTGTCGATGCCGACGGTGACCGTGACCAATCTGGGGGAGCAGGGTGCAGACAGGGTGTTCGGGATCATCTATCCGCCACAAGTGGCCTTGGTCGGATTCGGCAGTGTCCGGGAGCGCGCCTGGGTCGAAAACGGCCAATTGAAGTTGATTCCCGCCGTGACTGCGACGCTCGCGGCCGATCACCGAGCAAGTGACGGCCATCGAGGTTCCCTGTTTCTTGCTGAGGTGAGCGCTCTTTTGCAGCAGCCGCAGACACTCTAGGACGCGTCGAACAAAGACCAATTGCAGCCTTTACGGACGAAAATTTCCATGGACGAATCGACCATTCGCGACGCCATTTCCCGAACCCTCGCTGGCATTGCTCCCGAAGTTTCGCTCGAGCAAATCGTTGCGACGGTGCCGCTACGCGACCAGATCGATCTGGACTCGATGGATTGGCTCAACTTTATTGTCGGATTGCACGAGCAATTGCATGTGGACATACCAGAAGCCGACTATCGCAAGCTACGGACGCTCAATGATCTGATTGCGTATCTGCGGGCAAAGTCCGGGTAAGCAAAGTACCTGGCGTAGACTGGAATAAGCGGCGGGCGTTTGTTCATTACGCCTCTGATAGCTTGCCTGCTTTCGACAGCGGTTTTGCGCTGTCAGCCGCTGTTTTTGGCTGACGGGAACGCGGCCTTGCGCTTGCGCGGGGTGACCACGTAACTGCAATTGCGCACGGCTGCGTGCCTTGCAAGATGATCAGGCTGCGCCGTCGCAGTTCTTGACCTTGCCAAATTCGGTCCTCACGCGCTCGACGCGCTGCACGCACCGGTCACTTTGCGTTATCTTGGTTTGCCGATCTGACAAGGGAGCTCACTTTGGCTGACACTTGCCATTATTACGAGCCACGCCGCGGCCACGGTCTGGCCCATGATCCGCTTAACGCCATCATTGCACCGCGGCCAATTGGCTGGATCTCGTCTCGTAGCGCCGAGGGGTGGTTGAATTTGGCCCCCTACAGCTTTTTTAACGCGTTTAATTACACGCCGCCGATCATCGGATTTGCCAGCATTGGTTTTAAAGACTCCGTGCGCAATATCGAGCAGACCCGCGAGTTTGGCTGGAATCTGGTCACCCTTGATTTGGCAGAAGCCATGAATCAGACCTGCGCAAGTGTCCCGCCTAATGTGAGCGAGTTTGAACTGGCGGGACTGACGCCGGAACCTTCTCGCCTTATTTCCGTTCCTCGGGTTGCGCAAAGCCCTGTTTCATTCGAGTGTCTTTGCACACAGATTGTTCAACTGCAGGGCGCCGATGGCGCAAAGCTAAAGACCTGGCTGGTGCTGGGAGAGGTGGTCGCCGTGTATATCGCGCGCAGCCACCTGAAAGACGGGGTCTACGACACGGCGTCGGCCAAGCACGTTTTGCGTGGAGGGGGCGCGGCAGACTATTTTTCTGTTGGCAAAGAACAGCTGTTTCGGATGCAACGCCCTGCGTGAGCACGCGGGCGCAATGACAGCACCAAATGTTCTGTAGGCCCACTTATTGCGGCAGCGGCTTGCCTACCGTTTCGGGCACAAACCACGGAACAATCAGACCTACAACGTAGATCGAGCCAAGAGTGAGCGCCGCCTGCGAAACGCCACCGAATGTCTGAATCAGTGTTCCCGCGAGTATTGGGAAAAGCCATGCTAGCAGGCGCGCGGCATTGAATATGAAGGCCGACGCCGTGGCGCGCACGCTCGATGTGAAGAGTTCTGGCGGATAGATCGCCATCCACGAGTAAGCGCAACCCAAGGTGAAGAAGCCGTTGACAAACGAGACCCACAACAAGAGTTGCGGCGAGTTTGTCCATAGATACGTAACGACGGTCAGGGCAAGTGCGCCAAGGTACGTGAAGAACAGATAGGCGCGTCGACCCATCGCATCTGCGATGAAACCGGAGAGCAAATACGCAAACACGGCCCCGCAGGTGTAGATCAAGGCCGTGCGTGCGGCGAAAAACCCCGGGTTGGAGAGGCCATGTGACCTAGCCATCTGAGCGGCGAATTCCGGTAGCCAGCTCGAGATGGCCCACCACCCGACCGTCGTCGTCAACGACAAGAGAAAGCCCAGCAAGATGCGCCGGCGACTCTCGCGTTCGCGCAAAAGCTCGGTCAGCGTGAACGGACGCTTCTGGGAGGGCGCAGTCGCGTGCGGCGCAACTTGGTCGGTTGCGGCCCAACGTTGGGTGCGGATCGCTTCGGCCCATTTTTCGGATTCGCCGACGGCACGCCGGATATAAAGACAAAACAGTGCGGGCAGCGCCCCAACGACGAACACCAAGCGCCAAGTTTCGTCGCCTAGGAGCGCGGTTTGGCTCAGAACAAGCCACACGAGCGCGGCGATTAGCGTGCCGAATCCGAACCCCGACTGCAGAAAACCTGCACCTTTAGGACGCGCGCGGTCGGGCCAGGTTTCGGCGAGTAGCGCAACCCCGGTGCTCCATTCGCTGCCCATAGCAAGGCCCGTTATGAAACGAAGGACACAAAATGCCACAAAGCTGGTCGAAAAAGCCGTGAGTCCCGCAAAAAGCGCATAGCCAAATACCGAGTACATCATCATCCGCTTGCGGCCGAGGTAATCGGCAAGGACGCCGCCGATCATGCCGCCGATGCCCCATCCGAGCAGTGTCGCGCTGATCGCGACGCCAGCCCAAACAGCGCGATTGGCGAGCTGGTCGATCGTCAGGAGGGATTTCAAGACAAAGGGCATGACGACAAAAAGCGCGTACGCCTCATAGCCGTCAAAAACCCACCCGAGGAAGCAGGCGGTCAGGATGCGCCAATGCACGGGACTTAAGCCCGTGTACCAGTGCTCCTTGCCCCCGACGATTAGGGCCGAAACCCGATTCATCGGCAAACCTTTTGCATAACCTTCTTCGACTGCCGCGACATGCGCACAATCCGAGGTTTACTGCTATCCGACCGACCGATCATCGTGCCCCCGCGTGGCAGCGTGCGGGGCGCGAGTCGACGCCTGCAGGGCATGGCGAAACTACGCTCCAGGCTGTTTAAGGCGATGAGGTCGCGCGGTGGATCGTAACGATGCCACGTTAGCCGGCACTCAAGCCTCAGCCCAAGCCCAACGATCGCGGCCAGCCGCCTTGGCAGCATACATGGCGCGATCCGCACGATCGATGGCCTCGGCCATCTTCTCATCACGCCCGACGGTTGCCAAGCCCGCGCTTATACGCAAATTCAGGACCGTTCCGTCCTCGAGTGCGAGGGGCGAATCACGAAGTGACTGAAACAACCGCTCGGCCGCCTGAGCGGCGCCATCGGTGCCGCTGGCCTGCAATAGGACGAGAAACTCTTCACCGCCGAAGCGAAATACTGGTTCGTCGGCGCGCGAGTGTTGCAAGAAGATATACGCAATGTGACGCAGTGCCTGGTCTCCTACGGCGTGGCCGTATGCGTCGTTGACCGTCTTGAAATGGTCCACATCGGCCAGCAGCAGCACGAGCTGAACTCCATGCCGTTGCGCGACCGCGCGGCAGCGCACAAATTCCTCTTCCAGACCATAGCGAAGCGGCAAACTGGTGAGCGCATCGTAGCGCGCACTTTCTGCGAGCAGTCGTGTCTTAAAGTGCTCCATGGTGCTGACCAAAGTGGACTGCGCGGCTTCAAACGCCTCGAAATCAGTGCGCATCCCACGGCCAGTGGCCAGCACCGCAGAACAAAGTGCGCGCGCCGCGTCGTGCATGCGCTCATGCTCACGAAGCACCAGCGTCGTTGCGACGGGGTCAAGCTCCTCGAACGTGTCGTGATTCTTCCGAAACCATTGCCCGAATCGACAGCGCTTCGAGGCATCGGGAGCCAAAAGCTCGGCACCGGGCGCCTCCTGCAGCACCGCGCAGCGCAGCACGCGCCGCATCCACTCCAGATGCGCTCCTATGGCGGCATCCAATTGACTTACAAACTGCTCCGTCTGCTCGGAATAGACAGCCGACGCGCCCATAAAGCTCCCTTGTTCGGCTATGCGGGTCAATAGAACAATTGGTGCGGCGAGTTTGAGTTAGCGCCTTTGAACTCCCCTGGTTTGACGCGATCCCTCCTACTGGTGAAGCATGGCCTTCAAAATGCGTAGCACCGCGAATTAAGAGAGCTTCCTTGCTTGCAGGCAAGCTTGTAGCGCCGTTGCAATGCCGATCGAAGCTGCCCCGAATGACTAATTCTTGCCCTCTTAATGCGCTTGGTACGACCGGATGCGAATTGGCGCCTGCGAGCCGTTGCGCGAGCGAACAAGGGCCCAAGTGCAGCCCAACGGCGATGCCGTGGGCGCGATTTTGCTGCTCGCAACCGCTCTGGCCGCTTACCGCCCTTTTCTCCCGCGTCTTCTCTTCTCTCAGCGCGGTGGCAAAAGGTGCTGCTCAATGCGACGCGCCAACTCTGGGCCGGTGAAGCTCGTCAGGTCTACTGCCAAACTTCTGCCAAGCGCTCGACTCGCATGTTCATTTAGGAAGGACTTGATCTCTCCCAAAAACGGGTTGGAAGCGAAGATGACGATCTCCTCACAGCGATGCGCGCCGATGGCTTCGTTTAGATAGTTCGCCAGCTGTCGAGCAAAACTCTCGTGTTCCTTTTTCTTGGCATCGACGCGCGGCGTATACGTCGTGCCAGCGCGCGATAGGCTGGTGCCCTCATAACCCGACCGGTCCTCTGCCAGATCCGATCCTTTGGCGCGACCCCAGGCGTCCTCGAACTTGGCGACCTCGGTCCATGGGGAGTTAGCGTGTTCACGCGTATAGCAGCGCGCTTGAGTAGCATTGGCAATCAGAACCCAGGTGCTTTTCATACTTCTTTCTCCGATGACAATATCCATTGCACAGCGGTTGTCCGCCGCCACGCTGGGCTGGCAACGAGCGCTCTTGAATCTTGTAAAACGCAGTCAGTCTGAAGCCCGGGACGCGGGCACCTTTTGATACCCATCAAGCGCGGGGCACAAGCGCGTTTGGTTTTCGTGCCATGACACTACCGCGTGGCAGGCACTGGGTCAATTCGGCAGTTGCTTGCAAGACCGGACTTCGTAGCGATAGACCTCGACCCGCCCGAGGTTGAGAACACGTTGGCGCAGAAATACTACATACGATTTAGACCTTGCGCGTTGGGCAGGAAACTGTGCAGCCGCAGACCGGTGCGCCTCGAAATTAAGCGCTGGCGTCGCCGTATGATGCGTAGTGCCAAAAACAATCATTGGCATTTTCAATCGGAGAGGAACCCAGACATGAGCATGCTTCAGGAATTTAAGGAATTTGCCATTCGAGGCAATGTCGTTGACATGGCGGTCGGTGTCATCATCGGTGCGGCATTTGGCAAGATCGTCACGTCGTTGGTCACCGACGTGGTGATGCCGCCTATCGGTGTGCTAATCGGTGGGGTTGACTTCTCAGGACTGGTTTTGACGCTCAAAGCAAGTGCGGGTCCGAACGCTGCGGTCGTCGTCAGCTACGGCAAATTCATTCAAACCGTAGTGGACTTTGCGATTATTGCTGCCGTGATCTTTATGGTTGTGAAGGCAATCAATTCGCTAAAGAAGCGCGCGGAAGCAGCTCCCGCGCCACCGCCGCCACAGGAAGTACTGCTGCGGGAGATCCGTGATCTGCTGAAAAAGTAAGCTTTGCATCGCCAAGCGGTCTGCGAAGCTGCGCAACGATACAAGAGGGCACTGGGCGAAAAGTACGTGAGGGTTGACGTTTCTTGCGGCCCTCCCACCGCCAAGCGGTCGGCCGGCGCAGTTTCCCTCGCACATCTTGCATCCGCCGCAAAAGCCTACTCGAGCTGGGTTTGCGAGCACATCTTGCCTGAGATCTGCGCTCGGTTTGGCGGCGAGCGTAGCCCAATGCACTAATGAGAATCTTGCGCGACCACCCCTTGGCCGCGATGCTTGCACACCTGCGCCGGTGTCGCTGCCACGCTGTCTTGGGGTTCGTAAAAAGGCTAGGGTAATGCGCCGGCCACGGCCTTTTGTAGCCGCTCTTCCGATCGCGGGTTGGTTTCTATACGCTGTGCACGCGTGCTACCCGTGGATTCGACGTCTACGCCATGGTTTGCATTGATCCACACTTCGGCGACCGCGCTGTTTTGAATTTTGCGCAGGTCGATTTCATTGTCTACGACAAAATGGGCGCCCCAGAACGGATGGTCCATCCAGGATCCGCAGAACTCCTCGATGTACATGCCGATGCGGAGATCCGCGACCGATATGCGCTTTCGCATGAACCCGACTCGATTTGCGCTGATGGCGAACACACTCATTTTCAGGGTCGCGCCCGGGATATCAGCGCAAAAGAAGGGCAAGTTTCCCCTGGCATTTCAGGCGATGAGCGGGCTTGGGGTGATTACTTCTCTATGCGAGTGATCTTCGAGCCTTCCAGCGTCAGGTTGTACATAAGGCCTTTGTTCGAGTAAACAAAGCCGATGATGGGTTTGCGGGCCGTTTCGGTGTCTAGCGACTTGCCTGCGCCCAAGGTGGCGATCGCAATGGAACCATCGACCCCCGCCTTCCAGCCTTTGCTTTCGCGAAACTTTGCCAAGCTCTCGGACGTCATGAACAGGATCGCGACGCTTTTTTCTTGCACGCCAAGCTGCAAACCAATAGAGGCCGACGCGATGTTGTAGTAGGCAACGGTCTGGCCGCTAACCAGCAGCGCACCCTCGCCGAACTCGCCGCCGACGCCAAGCCCAGCCTTGATAATGTTGGGGAAGACCAGCATTCCCGACGCCTTCTCGGCGAGCTCTTTGGCCGCTGGACTGTACCGATACAGGTTTTGAACCGCTTCGCGCACGTGCGCATCGAGCTCTTCCCGGGAAGCGGCGGTCGCGGTCAAAGACGCGCAACTAACGGCAAGGGCGATGAGCGTCAGAAATGCGATCTTGGCCAGGGGTTTGCGCAGTGAGCGCATCTTGATCTCCTAGGTTGCGTTTGTTGCATTGGCTATTGCACAAGAACATGCGCAACTGTGCAATGGTTGATAAGCGAGGCTAGGCGGGACTAGCAGCCGGAACTTGCCGCACCTCATTTGCGACCTTGAGGCAGTGCTGGCTGCATGGCCTCCCCGTTTTGGTGCTCGTGACCGCGTTGGGCAAGCTGCCGCCGTTGCGAGGTGAGCGACGCAATGGTACTGTCCGTGGCGACTTGATGTTGCGGCTGCCGCTTGGCGGCTCGCTTTTTAGGCAATGGGGGGTCGCATGGCGGCAAAGTCCAATCCTGTCGAACTTGGTTCCCAGGCGCCGAACTTTGAGTTGCCCGATGGGGAGGGCCGTCCGGCCCGGTTGCGCGATTTGGCCGGTTCGGCCGGCACTCTGGTTATATTTATTTGCAACCATTGTCCGTACGTACTGCACATGCGCGATGCGCTGCAGCGGTACGCACTGGACTACGCATCGCGCGGAATCCGCGTCATTGCCATCAACCCCAACGATCCGGTCGCCTACCCCCAGGAGACGCCGGAACATATTGCCGAGGTGGCGCGCCACCTTTCGTTCCCGTACCTGGTTGATACCGATCAGAAGGTGGCGCGTGCCTACGATGCGGCCTGCACGCCCGATCCGTACCTGTACGATGGTCAACTACGCCTGTACTACCACGGGCAGTTCGACGCGACTCGCCCAGGGGGCCCGCCAGCAACGGGCGCCGACTTGCGCGCGGCTACCGATCGCCTGCTTGGGGGCTCGCCGCCAAGCGCGGCCTTGGCAGCCTCAATTGGCTGCAGCATTAAGTGGAAGCCCGGCAACGCTCCTAAGCAGTAGCAATAGCGCCCGGCGGGGAGCTACGGGTTCCCCTGAAAAACTCACCGACCGCGGCGCATACCGCCCCCATGGGTGCCGTGCAATATTTGGGCGCCTCGCTCGTCTACCCTTGCATGGATGCAGCAACCGACCTGTCGGCGAGCGTTCCTGCGACGATGAACGGCCAAGACGAGCGCATTAGCGAGGTCGTTGCGCGGGAGCGCAATCGGCTGCGCAGCTTTATTCGGCGACGCGTGCCCGATGCCGGCGACGCGGAAGACATACTGCAAGAAGTTTTTTACGAGTTGATCGCCGCGACACGGCTGTTGCAACCCATTGAACAGGTCAGTGCTTGGTTGTTTCGCGTCGCACGCAATCGGATCATCGATCGCTTTCGCAAGAATCGCGAAACACTCAGGCAAATTGATGCGACGCCCGAGTTGGAGCAGCAGGAGGCAGATAACCTGGAGCAAATGCTGCCTTCGCCAGGTGCGGGCCCCGAGGCCCTTTTTGCACGCCGGATGCTGCTTGAGGAGCTCGACGCCGCCTTGGACGAATTGCCGGCAGTCCAGCGTGAGGTATTTATCGCGCATGAATTGGAGGGAAAGAGTTTTCGGGAATTAGCGCAACAAACCGGGCTGAGCATCAATACCCTGCTGGCTCGCAAGCGCTATGCGGTCTTGCATCTGCGAGAGCGACTGCAAGATATCTATGAGGAAATTCATTCAACAAAAGGGTGAAGGTCATGGTTTCGAATCGGTGGCGTTGGGTGGTGAGGTTCCTGGTAATCGCGGTGGTAATGATTGCCGCGCTAAGCGTGATCGTCATGAGTCTTTGGAACTGGCTCGCGCCGCCGTTATTTGGATGGTCGCAGATCAGTTTCGTCCAAGCCGCCGGCCTTTTATTGCTTTGCCGAATTCTTTTTGGAGGCTTGCGCGGCGGGTACGCTGGCATGCACTGGCGCCGACGCTTGGCCGAGCGCTGGGAGCAGATGAGTCCTGAGGAACGCGAACGAGTGCGAGCGGGCATGCGCGGCTGCTGCGGCCGGCAAAGTGCCGACGGGTCCGAGACGGGACAACCTGCGTCGACTGCGTAAAGCTGTGTGCTTTCAGAATTGCGCGTGCACACGCAGACCGAACATCGCGACCGGACCGCGATCGCGGTTGTACGCGGGGTCCACGACATACTGGAAGTCGGCCGAAATGGTCAGGTGCTCGATGAGCTTCATCGAGTAATAGCTCTCGAGGATCTTTTCCCAACCATAGTCGGGCAGCTGACCATCGCCGATGAGCACACCGAGGCCACCTGCGGCAAAATAATCGCGCGCGGCGCTTGACAGTCCGTTGGTGACGGCCGCTAGCCCAATCGTATCGTCTGGTCGACTCCAGTGCTCCCCGCGCAGGCTCAGCCCCACGGCCAGCGAGCGGTTGATGTCGGTGAAATCGAAAGTCTCCCGTGTTCCGTCGTTGACACTGGCGCGAGCAAAAAGGCCAAGATTGGAGCTCAGCTCTTGCTCCAGGTTCCACGCTAGGCCCGGTCGCGACGAATACCGACGAACGAGTGCCGTAGCAGGCGTACTCGAGGTTTCGCGCGCAAGAGCCACGGCATCTTCGTAGCCGCCCATGCGGCCACGGAGCAAGAACGCGAGCACCTTGAGTTTGCCGGGTTCGTCCCCGAGCTGGTGCCGCTCCTCGAACTCTGCGACGATCGAAAACTGGCGAAACTGCCCGTCGAGGTCCTTGCTGTTGGGCACCTTGGATAACGCAAAAAAACCACCGCGGGCGGTCCACCACGACTGTGTCCATTCGGCCGCGCCACCATAGGTGTAGCCCCAGGCGTCGGCCGCATAGTCAAAGGCACCACTTTCAATGATGGCCCAGTTCAGAAAATCGGCCCTAGGGTCATGTGCGTAACTGTTGGTATCGAAGATATCGACGACCGAGAATTTGCCGATCGTTATGGTGAGATTGTCGGCAGGCATTGACCCGGCTAGCTGGTTGGGGCCATCTTCGATGCGAGATGGGGGCTGTGTTCCATCTAAATTAATGACCTGGCGTACGAATGCACGCGGCAGGCGAAAGTACGGGTTGCGCGCCCCAACCTTGTAGGCTTCGCCACTTGGAAAGCCGGCAACGCCAAGTGTGTCGCTCAGGCCAAAGCCTTGGTCGATCTCGGGATTGACGTAAGCGGCCGCGCCGCTCCAAAGCCCAATGCCGGCAAAGGCCGTAACGTCCGTCGTCTCCTTGCCGTTGTTACCCGGATCCAGGCTGTTGGCACCTTGGTATGGAGAGGTGAAAGCCGGGTGGTATTGCAGTACGCCAGTAAATTGTCCGTGCAGGTTCCATATCGGGGGCGCGCCGATCCAGGAAGCGGTTGGGGCGCTTACCTCGTCGCCCGAGGCGGCGCACACGCCCGCCCGGGCAAGCGACAGTAGCGTCCACAGCACGAGCGTTTGCCTGCGCCACGCAAAAGCGCCCGCTGCCAGGCGGGTGATCATGTTGACCGGTTTTTCATCGCATTGCGAAAGTTTGGGCAAACGAACGAGCAAATATCGTCGCCCGCGCTACGGACCTGTTTTTCTCGGATGCACGCTCGCCTCGCGAAGCAGCTCAAGCTTTGCGAGCAGCGGAGCGATGGTCAGACCCTGGACGATCAGGGAGAACGTCACCACCGCAAAGGCGACGCTGACAATGCGTTCGCGAAACGGAAATTCGTCGGGCAGTCCAAGCGCAAGGCCAAGCGCAAGAGCTCCGCGCAATCCGCCCCAAAAGAGCACGTGCTGGTGCGCGACCGGAATTCTCCAGCGGCTCGTTCGGAACATTGCTGACAGCGGGTAGATGGTCAGGGCGCGTCCTGCCGTCACCAGCACGATTGCAATAGCGATGTCGGTTCCCACCGACAGGAGGTTTTGTTCGGCCTCATGCATGCCAATGAGCAAGAAGACCAATGAATTTGCGAAGAATGCGACGACTTCCCAAAATGCCTCGACCGCCTCGCGTCCCTTGGCTGCAATCATGCCGGAAGCGCCGCGCTGGGCCACGATCAGACCCGCAGTAAGGGTTGCCAAGATACCGGATGCGTGAAAATGCTCCGCTAGCAAAAACGACGCATACGCGGCAACACTCGTAAAAGTAATGTCGACGAGGTGATCGGCACTTCTTGCCGACAAAAACGTAAGAGGCAGCGCCACCAGCGCACCACAGATCACACTGCCGACGGTGGTGAACGCGAACTCGGAGAGTGCTTGAAGCAGCGTGGGCTGGCCACCGTGGTACGCAGCAAGAATTAGCGCAAAGAGCACCGCAGCGGTGCCGTCATTAAAGAGACTCTCGGCCTCAACCAACACGCGCAGACGTCCCTTGACGCCGACTTCCCGGAACACCGCGATTACCGAAACCGGGTCCGTGGCCGAGATCAACACGCCAAATGCGGCCGCTGCGATCAGCGGCCAGTTGGCGAACCAGTGCAACCCCAATCCGGTTACCGCCGCAGCCAATGCAAGGCCCGCGGTGGCCATCAGCAGCACGAGCAACACTTCTCGGCGCAGCAGCCGCCAAGGCAAAAATAGCGCCGCTTCGAAGATCAAAGGGGGAAGCAATATGGTGAAGATCAGCTCGCGCGTCATCGCAACGCGCGGCGCAAGGGGCGAGGCGGCCAGCGCAATGCCGGTTACCACCAAGCCCGTCGCGTAGGGCATGCGCAGTCGCCGGGCGACGATCGCCACAATTGCCGCAACAAGCAACAAGCCCGCTACTTGCTCAATGAGCTTATCCATGAGGGCGCTATGGTACGGTCTGCCGAAACCGCCAAAGAGCCCTAAGCGGAATAGCTATGGGAGTTTTCCAACCCGAGCAAGAATCGACCGCGACCCGATGCCCGGTCAATTGGGCTCCTAGTCTCCTAGTAGCAACGAGCAAAAGCCAGGCCGCAATGACGGCGCGCATCTTCGAGCACTTTATGCGCCATAGCGTTGGCTGATTGTTCCTGTGCCCGGTAGATATCGAGCACGAGGCGGCGCACCGGGGTGTCGGGCCAGGAGCGCTCGACGCACGCGCCCGCGCTTTGCGCACGCGCCCGAGCCGCAACGGCGCATGCGTAGGCTGCCTGCACCTGCGCATTGAGCACGATATTTGCCACCCGCGAACCAAGCGCAAGGGGCAAAACCGTTGGAGTCAGAGCTCCAGGGCCGGGTTGCTTAACCTGCCCACCTAGTGCTAGCGATTGCTCGGCCATGACAGCGACTCCCTATGCATGTTGCATAGCAGCATAACGTATCCGAGGACAAAAGGGATGACAAAGACGGCAAACAAGCAAGGTCTGAGCACTCTCTTAGGCTTCGAATAACCTATTGATTTAAAATAAGTTTCTTACAAACCAGAAAGTAAGGGCGGGTAGGCCGGGTCGATATCGACTCATAGCCCACCTGCGAGCTGACTGGGTGGCCATCCCGGGTGATGCGAATGACAAAAAGAAAAAAAGTCGCTTTGCCACTAGTTGGGGCGCCGGTCCGCCTTGGCTTTGCACTTCACCGAGCCGCCGACGCCGCGTTGGCCGCGGCAGTCGCCCTTTTTGGCGACTTTTCTTTGTTGACGGCCGATATCGCTCGTTACTGCGGCCTCCCCGCTGGCGAAGACGTCTCAGAGCAAAGAGCCGATTGCAAATAGCCTCGTTGCAGCAAGCGGCGCGCTATGAGCGCGCCAGCTCGATCACATTTGCGCGGTGTTCTTCTTGAAAGGCTGGGCCAAGACGGCCATTGACCGAACGAAAAAAGCAAAAAGGGCTTTGCGGTCAGACCGCAAAGCCCTCTGTTGTGCTTGCAGCGCAGGACAACTACTTAATCGTCGCTTTCTTTTTCAGAGACTCGACGAATTCCTTGGCTTCTTGCTGCTGCAGGGCTTCGACGATATGAGACTTGACCTGGTCAAGCGGCGGCGCTTCCATCGTGCGCACGTCATCTAGGCGGATCACATGCCAGCCGAATTGGCTTTGCACAGGGGAGGTCGTGTACTTGCCTTTCTCGAGCTTGACCATCGCGTCAGAAAACGGCTTGACGTAGGCCGCGGGCGGAGCCCAGTCAAGTTCGCCTCCTTTGGCAGCTGAGCCCACATCCTTGGTTCCCTTGGCAAGGTCCTCGAATTTTTCACCCTTGTCGAGCTTGGCGATGATGTCTTTGGCCTGCTGTTCGGTATCGACCAGAATGTGGTGAACCCTGTATTCCTTGTCGCCGGCGAGCTTGCGCTCCCGATCGTATTCGGCCTGGATCTGCGCATCCGTCGGCTTGTGCTGCTCAATCTCGTCGCGCAGCAGCGCCTGGATGACCACCGTGCGCGCAGCATTGTCTGCCTGGAATTTGACATCTTCGCGCTCGGTAATCTTGCGCCGCTTAGCTTCTTGCATCAGCACTTCAAGCTCAATGAGCTTGTCGCGAAGATTGGCGCGCAGCTCCGGGGTGTCCGGTTGCTTGATCTGACGAATCACGAGTTCGAGCTCAGAACGCTTGATCGGCTTGCCGTTGACCACCGCGATGTTGCCACTGGCCCCGTTGGTGTCCTTTGCCGCGGCGGGGCTGCTCGCCTTTGCTGGGGGCGCGGTTCCGGATGCCGGGGCGGATTCTTGCGCAAGTGCGCCGGCGGCAAAGAGTACGGCAGCGATTATCGGAAGGGCTCGGAGCATGCAGTCACCTTGCAAAAAGTGATGGGTGGAAAAAACGAGCGATGATACACAATTGCGGATTGGACGAGGCGGGATCGGCGCCCGTCGCGTCACCGGTCGGTCACAGGTGAATGCGTCGTATGCGCGAAGCGGCGATCGCACCCAACAGTGCAATGAGAGCCGTGGTGGCAAATCCGACACGAAATGCGTGCTGAATCAACGGCGCGACTTCGCCCGCAGGGTTGCCAGAGCCGCCGTTGCGCGCAGCCAGCGCGATTGCGCTCAGATCGATGCCAGGTAACAGCGCAAAGGCCACTGCGCCGAACATCGCCGTTCCCAATGCTGCGCCGGTCGATCTTGACAGCGTGACCACTGCGGCAGCCGCGCCCAAGCGCTGGCGCCCCGCAAGCCATTGCACGACGATCTGCGCAGTTGGCATAACCGTTCCTAGTCCGGCTCCGCAGGCAAATCCCACTGCGACGAGCGCAAAGTCCTGTAGCGGCAACAAAGCCAAGAGCGTCAGCGCGGCACTTGCAATGAAGAGCCCCGCCACCGGCATTGGCACCGGTTGGCCAAAACGCGCAATGATCCTGCCGGTAACGGTCGATCCCACAACAATGCCAACTGTCACTGGCAACAGTAGTAGGCCGGACTCGCTTGGACTTGTTCCATGCCCGAGCTGAAGGAAGATCGGCAGAAAAAAGACAAGCGCAAACATGCTGGCGCCGAAACAGATTACGGCCAGCGCCATACGCGAGATCGAGGCGTCGCGCAGCAATTCGACCGGCAAAAACGGATCGGTGTGTCGCGCTTCCCGGTCAAACAGTGCCCACCAAAGTACCGAAGCGGCCAGAACCATCGTTAGGCTCGGCGCCGACAGCCAATCGAAGCGGTGCCCGGCGAAGCTCAGCCACGCGAGTGTCACCCCGGCTGCCGCAGAAAAGAGCACCGCGCCGAGCGCATCGGCAAACGGGCGCACATCAAAGTTGTGCATTTGCGGCAGCTTGCGCACGCGCCACGCTGCGATCAGGCAAAGAGGCACATTGGCCAGAAACAACCAGCGCCAGCTCCAATGATGCACTACGAGCCCGCCGATGATCGGGCCGCCAATCGACGCGAGGGAATAGTTCGTTGCGAAGTAGCCCTGAAAGCGGGCACGTTCGCGGGGCGGAACGAGCTCGCCGACAAGGGCCTGCGACAGCACTACCAGACCACCGCCTCCGACCCCTTGGACAACGCGAGCCGCGACGAGCAGACCCAGGTTGGGCGCCAGACCGCAGCCCAAGGAGCCCAAAGCAAACAGCGTCATCGATAGCAGCAACATGTCGCGACGCCCAAAACGGTCCCCCACGCGTCCGTACAAGGGTGCGGTAACCGTTAGCGCGATCATGTAACCCAAGGCGATCCAGGTCGTATCGCGTAGACCCCCAAGTTCGGCGGCGATACTCGGTGTGGCTGTAGCCAACAAGGTCTGGTCGACGACTGCCAGGAACATTGGCAGCATGACCGCGGAAAACAGTTGCAGAAATTGCGCGGTGGTAACGCGCTCGGCCCCGCGGTTTGGCGCCGCAGAAGGCGCCGAGGGTGCATCGGGCTGAGCTGCGTCCACTACGGGCGCTCGTGTTTCGCGGGCCTCATCCATAGCGGTTTTTTTCTTGCGTTGCCGTTTGTGGCGATAAGCAACGCCGAAGAGGCACACAAGTCTTACCCATCAGCGATGAGTGTTGCAATCTTCCTTTGCAGCTTCTTGATGGAGGGATCGACAAAACGTTACCCCAAGACGCAGCCAAGCAAAGGCGTTGCAGACTGTTGCGTAGCGACGCCGCAATCTTGGGCTCAACTTCTCCATCTAAAACGTGTGCAGCTGCACCTTCGATTGCCATCGCTCTTTGTTTCTGGCCCATAGAGTGCCGCAAACTCGACTCTCGATGCCAATGGGACTCGTGCACTCTTGTCCGCCGCCACTTGCACTTCATCGGTCTTGGCGAGTGCGCCAAGTAAATCCAAAACCCACAGGGCCGACGCTGGCTCAATCGCGCGCAGGTTGGGCGCGATCTCAGCGCTACCTTTAGCGAACCAAGTTCCGCCGTGCCGTCCCCACTGCCATGTGCGTTGGCGATACCATCGCGCCGTTGCCTTGCCTGTGCATCGCGGCTCAAAGGCGGGGCGCGCACCTCTGGCGCGCATATTGTGACGCAGATTCTTCGATCGCTGCGAAATTCGATCGGGATCGGCATACACACACTGACGCTCCCCGCGCAGTTCGGGGCATGACCCATACCCGCATTTGTCCGCTGGTCACTCGTGCTGTCGAACTCGCGAACAAAGCAACTGGATCAAGTCGGCGCGAGATCGCATGAAAGAACGCCCTATTCGGGTAGCAAGAGACGATGTCAACCCTTGCTTTGTCCCGAGATCTTGTCGGGCTTTGGCCACAGTGCAGATGAGCGCTCAACGTCGGGCTCTGGCCTGCAATCTTGCAGGGCCGAAACTTGCGCACGCCCATTTCGCCAACTTGGGTCGACGATTTTCCGATCTCTACAATCAAGCAACGGTGGCTGAGGTCTAAAGGCAGTTGTCTTAGCTTGATTCGGCCCGTCCATCGCGCCAGGCGTGTTAACCCCGGCGCTCTGACCCGACATTGCCGCAGCCCGCGACGCAGGAGCGCTTAGAAGCCGTGAAAAGTGTCGGCAAAGATAGGCCCCAGCGGTCCGGGTCGTCAACAATCGACGATCAGAAGCCCTGACGCCCATCGCCCCTCGCGCAGCGTGAAAGAGTGCCTCGACCAGGGGGTCAGACAAAAAGCATGTTCCAATGGTTCCCACGCGAGCGACACTTCTGAAAGCTGGTAGCAAAGTTTTACTTTTGTTCCGCACTTTGTCCCTTTGTGCAAGGTCCCTTCGCCTAAAATGCCACCTTCGGTCTTGGCTGCCTTGCATCTGCCGGCGGCCGGCGGAGGGCCGCGGGCGGCTTGGCCCATTGCACCAACTCACGGCAAATCAATTGTGACGAACGACGCTTCTTCCACAATGTCAGCTGCTTCGAGCAGCGCCCGAAACGCCCTGCGCAAACGCTGGCCTTTGGCTGTGTTGGTTGTCGTGTTGGCCATTGGCATTGTCGCCTGGATCTTTCATAAGCCTGCCGAGTCGATAACCGCGCCGTCGGATGAGGGATCTCGGCGCGCGGGGCGCGGTTCGCGGGATACGGATGTGGTGCCCGTCGGGGTCGCGACCGTCGTGAAACAGGACATCAAGGTCACCGAAAACGCGTTGGGGACCGTGACGCCGCTGGCCACGGTGACGATACAGGCGCAAGTCAGCGGCCAGCTGACGCAGGTGGCGTTCGTGGAGGGCCAAAGGGTAAAAAAGGGCGACCTGCTGGTGCAGATCGATCCTCGTCCCTACGAGGCGGCGCTTGCGCAGGCCGAGGGTCAGTTGGCCAAAGACCAGGCCGCACTGCAAGAAGCACAGATGGACCTTGTGCGCTACGACGAACTGGTGCAAAAAAAATCGATCATGCGCCAGCAGGCCGAAGATCAAAAATGGATCGTCCAGCAAGACGTAGCGGCGGTGCGAGTTGACCAGGCGCAGGTGGACACGGCTCGTATCAATCTTGGCTATTGCCGAATCGTCTCGCCAACCGATGGCCGCATCGGGCTGCGCCTAGTGGACCCGGGCAACATCATTCAGGCCGGCAGCGGCACGGCAAACCTTGCGGTTATAACCCGCATGCAGCCGATGACGGTCGTTTTCGCTCTGCCGGAAGACGACCTTCCCGCGGTGCTGACCCGCCAGCGTGCGGGGGCTAAGCTGCAGGTGCAGGCATACGATCGCAGCGGAACGCGCCTTCTCGATACGGGTACCTTGCTGGCGATCGACAGTCAGATCAATACGAGCACCGGCACGGTGAACCTCAAGGCACTGTTTCCCAACGCCAACGAGGGCCTGTTTCCTAACCAGTTCGTCAACGTCGTGCTGCGTATCGACGTGCTTACGGGTGCAGTCGCGGTGTCCAGCGCCGCGATCCAACGCGGATCGAAAGGCACCTACACATACGTTGTCAAGGCGGATAAGACGGTGGCGATGAGGCCGGTCAAGATTGGTCCGGCCGAAGGCACGATGGTGGCGGCGCTCTCGGGGCTGGAAGCCGGTGAGCGGGTGGTAACCGACGGAGCGGACAAGCTGCGCGACGGTACGAAAGTGAGTGTTGCGGCGGAGAACTAAGCGATGAACCCGTCGCGCCCGTTCATCGAGCGGCCGGTAGCGACTTCGCTGCTGATGGTTGCGATCCTGCTCTCCGGGATCTTGGCATTTCGCTTCCTGCCGCTGTCGGCGCTACCCGAGGTTGACTACCCGACGATCCAAATCCAGACGTTTTACCCGGGTGCCAGCCCCGACGTCATGAGCACGTCGGTCACAGCCCCCTTGGAAGTGCAGCTTGGACAGATGCCTGGCCTTACGCAGATGTCCTCGTCGAGCTCAGCAGGCGCATCGGTCATCACGCTGCAGTTCAGCCTGGCCCTAAATATCGACATTGCAGAGCAGGAGGTGCAGGCGGCGATCAACGCGGCGGGCAACTTGCTGCCCTCCGATTTACCGGCTCCGCCCATTTACGCAAAGGTTAATCCGGCCGACGCGCCCATTCTTACCCTGGCGCTAACTTCCAAGACCATGCCGCTCACGCAGGTCGAAGATTTGGCTGACACGCGGCTTGCCCAGAAGATCTCTCAGCTGCCCGGGGTGGGGCTGGTAAGCCTCAGTGGCGGCCAACGCCCCGCCGTGCGTATCGCAGCTGACCTGCGCAAACTTGCTGCCTACGGCCTAAATATCGACGATTTGCGTACCACGATCGGCAACGCCAACGTCGATACGCCTAAGGGCAACTTCGATGGCCCGATGCGCTCGTACACGGTCAATGCCAACGATCAGCTGCAAAGTGCCGACGATTATCGAAATCTGGTCGTTGCTTACCGCAACGGCTCACCGGTTCTGCTGTCGAGCGTGGCAAAGGTAATCGACGGGGCGCAAAACGACAAGTTGGCGGCATGGAGCGGTGATACGCCCGCGGTGATCATGAACATTCAGCGCCAGCCTGGCGCCAACGTGATCGCGGTTGTCGATGGCATCAAGTCGCTTCTGCCGCAATTGAAGGCCTCACTGCCACCGGCAATCGATGTGGCGGTGCTAAGCGATCGCACCACAACCATCCGCGCATCGGTACAGGACGTTGAGCTCGAATTGGCAACGGCCGTAGGCCTTGTGGTTCTCGTCATCTTCCTGTTTTTGCGCAATCTGCCGGCGACGATCATTCCAGCTCTATCGGTGCCCCTTTCCCTGGTCGGCACGTTCGGTGTGATGTACCTGGTGGGATTCAGCATCAACAACCTGACGTTGATGGCGCTGACGATTGCCACGGGATTCGTGGTCGACGATGCCATTGTGATGATCGAGAACATTGCCCGTTTCCTGGAGGTCGGCGATTCGCCGCGGGAGGCCGCGCTAAAGGGCGCCAAACAAATCGGTTTCACGATTGTTTCGCTAACCGTGTCACTGATCGCGGTGCTCATACCCTTGCTGTTCATGAAGGACGTGGTCGGGCGGCTATTTCGCGAATTCGCCATCACGCTGGCGGTCACGATCTTGATCTCAGCGGTCGTTTCTCTCACGCTGGTGCCGATGATGTGCGCCAAGATCCTGCGCTCGCACCGCCACGAGCCGGGTGAGCCGCCACCCGAGCACGGCGTTCATGCGACCGGCTGGTATGCCGCAGTATTGCGCGGCTACGCGCAAACGCTCGATTGGGTACTTGGGCACCATGCGCTCGTGTTAATCGTCGCCGCCGGCACGCTCGTGCTCACGGTGCTGCTATACGTGCTCATCCCCAAGGGGCTGTTCCCGGTGCAAGACACCGGTCTGATCCAGGGCATCTCGCAGGCGCCCGCATCGATCTCGTTTTCGGAAATGGCGGCTCGCCAACAGGCCTTGGGATCGGTGATTTTGCGCGATCCCGATGTCGACACCCTGTCCTCGTTCATTGGTGTCGACGGCACCAACATAACACTCAACAGCGGGCGCTTTTTGATCGGACTAAAACCGCACGCGCAGCGCCACTCCAGCGCAAGCGACGTGATTCGCCGACTAAATGCCGCAACAGCCCATGTCTCGGGCATCCGCCTGTACATGCAGCCGGTACAGGACTTGACGATTGACACAACGGTGAGTCGCACTCAGTACAACTTCGTTCTGGAGGACGCAAATCCGGACGAAATCGAATCTTGGACACCCAAACTAATTGAGCGCCTCAACGAATTGCCGCAAATTGAGGATGTTGCCAGCGACTTGCAGCAACGCGGCCTGGCCGCATACGTGACCATCGATCGGGCAACGGCGGCGCGTTTTGGGATCACACCGGCCACCGTCGACAACGCGCTTTATGACGCCTACGGCCAGCGCATCATATCGACGATCTTCACCCAGACCAATCAGTACCGCGTGATTCTCGAGGCCGATCCTCAATCCCAACAGTCGCCTTCAGACATCTTCGAGGTGTACCTGCCTTCCTCGACCTCGTCCACGGGGACGGGACAAGTTCCCCTCTCGTCGATCACCTCGATTACCGAAACGAAGTTGCCGCTACAGATCAATCACCTGGGCCAGTTTCCCTCTGCCGGGGTGTCTTTTAACCTGGCACCGGGTGTCTCTCTTGGCGAGGCCGTCGACCGTATCGGGCAAGCAATGCAAGAAGTTGGCCAGCCCGCCAGCATGTTTGTCGTCTTCCAGGGGGCAGCGCTCGCCTTTCAGCAGGCGCTGAGCAACGAGGTTTTCCTGCTTCTGGCAGCGATTGTCACGGTGTACATCGTGCTGGGGGTACTTTATGAAAGCTATGTGCATCCATTAACAATTCTCTCGACATTGCCCTCGGCGGGTATCGGGGCGCTGCTTGCCCTAATGCTCGCGGGCGACGACCTGGGCATCATCGGCATCATCGGTATCGTCCTACTTATTGGCATCGTCAAGAAAAACGCGATCATGATGATTGACTTTGCCTTGGAGGCCGAACGCGAGCAGGGCATGGCGCCGGTTGACGCAATACGCCAGGCCTGCTTGCTGCGGCTGCGGCCGATCCTCATGACGACCATGGCGGCGATCTTTGGCGCATTGCCGCTTATGCTGGGCACCGGAGTTGGTTCGGAGTTGCGCCATCCTCTTGGTTTGACGATCGTCGGTGGCCTGATTTTGAGCCAGCTGCTGACGCTGTACACCACCCCCGTCATTTATCTGGGGTTTGATTGGCTCGGTCGCGCGGTGCGCGCCCGCCTCGCGGGCCAAGGCGCGGGGCAACTGGAAGTGGACTCGGCGCGATGAGCATCGCGGAAGTGTGCATCCGGCGCCCGATCGCCACGACGCTGCTGACTGCGGGTGTTGTTTTGGCAAGTGCGATCGGATTTGTGCTGCTTCCGGTTGCGCCGCTTCCGCAAGTCGACTTTCCCACGATCACCGTGTTTGCGACGCTGCCGGGAGCGAGCCCTGAAGTGGTCTCCAACAGCGTCGCGACACCGCTCGAGCGCCACTTGGGAATCATTGCCGACGTCACCGAGATGACGTCCTCCAGCACCGTCGGGCAGACTCGTATCACGCTGCAGTTTGGATTAGATCGCGACATCGACGGTGCGGCACGCGATGTGCAAGCGGCCATCAATGCGGCGCGCGTGGATCTACCAGCGAACTTGCGCAGCAACCCTACCTATCGCAAGGTCAATCCCGCCGACTCGCCCATCATGATCCTGTCGATGACCTCGCCGACGTTAAGTCGCGGGCAGATCTTTGATGCCGCCTCCTCGGTGCTGCAGCAAAAATTTTCGCAAATCAGCGGAGTCGGGCAAGTTACGCTGGGCGGCTCTGCGCTGCCGGCGGTGCGCATCGAACTCAATCCGACCGCGCTAAACAAATACAGCATTGGTCTGGAGGACGTGCGTGCGGCGCTAGCCTCGGCCAATGCGCACGCGCCCAAGGGTGCAGTCGAGGGCAATGGCGTGCATTTCCAGATCTACGACAACGATCAGGCCAATCACGCCAACGATTACGCACCACTGATCGTCGGATGGCGCAACGGCGCACCGGTGCGCCTTATGGACGTCTCCGACATTATCGACTCGGTCGAGAACATCCGTAATGACGGCATCGCCGATGGCAAGCCTGCGGTGCTGGTAATCCTGTACCGACAGCCGGGTGCGAACATCATCGAAACTGTCGACCGCGTCAAGGCGGCGTTGCCGTTTTTGCGTGCCTCGATCGCAGGTGCCATCGATCTGCAGGTCGCCGTGGATCGGTCGACCACTATCCGTGCCTCGCTGCGCGACATCGAGGCTTCGGTGCTGCTGGCAATCACCTTGGTGATCGCGGTTGTGTACGTCTTTCTGCGCACTCCCTCCGCGACCCTAGTGCCGGCGGTAGTCGTGCCGTCATCGCTGATCGGCACTTTCGGCGTCATGTATCTGTGCAATTACAGCTTGGACAATCTGTCGCTGATGGCACTGACGATCGCAACCGGCTTTGTTGTCGACGACGCAATTGTGGTGATGGAGAACATCACGCGCCACGTCGAGCAGGGCATGCCAAGGATGCAGGCGGCTTTGCTCGGCGCGCGCGAGGTCTCGTTCACTGTGGTGTCGATGAGCCTATCGCTGGTGGCGGTTTTCACGCCGATACTGCTGATGGGCGGAATCATCGGACGGTTGTTTCGCGAATTCGCGCTGACACTGTCGTTCGCGATTTTCGTTTCGATGGTGTTTTCGCTTACCACGACGCCGATGATCTGTGCCTATTTGCGTCATCCGCCCAAGGACCGGCCGCTGTCGCGTTTTCATCGTGTTTGCGAGCGCTGGTTTGACGTGGTACACGACGCGTACACCCGTTCGCTCACTCGCGTTGTTGCACATCCGGTGCTGGTGGTTTGCTCCCAGATTGCGGTGCTTGCAATTGGCGGAGTGCTCTTTGCGATCGTGCCCAAAGGTTTTGTTCCCCAGGAGGACACCGGCCAGATCATGGGTGGCATGCAGGCCGACCAAAGCATTTCGTATCAACTGATGAGCAAGAAGTTGCATCAGTACAGTGCGATATTGGAAAAAGAGCCGATGATCGACCACGTCGTCGGGTTCACGGGAGGCGGTCAGACGAATTCGGGTTACATGTTCGCGGCCTTAAAGCCGCGCAGCCAACGTACGGATTCTTCGGACCGCGTCATTGCGCGCTTGAGCAAGGACCTCGCCCTAATACCGGGAGCGAACCTGTTTTTGCAATCGGGACAGGACATTCGCATGGGCGGGCGCCAGAGCAACGCGCAATATCAATTCACGCTGCAGGACACGGACCTGGAAGAACTCTACCAATGGGGACCGAAGATTCTGCAGGCGATGCGGCGCATCCCGCAACTCACGCAGGTGAATTCGGATCAGCAGCAGGGCGGCCTGGAGGCCGACCTGACGATTGATCGCGCCTCCGCAGGTCGTCTGGGCCTGACCGTCAGTCAAATCGACAATACGCTGTACGACGCTTTTGGCCAGCGACAGGTGTCTACGATCTACAACGCGCTAAACCAATATCACGTCGTCATGGAGGTTGCGCCCAAATACTGGCAGGACCCGACAACGCTTAAGGACGTGTTCATCAGCACCGCCGGCGGCGCTGTTGGCGGCACACAGTCCACGAATGCTGTGGCCGGAACCGTTGTTGGAACCAACCAAGCCAGTTCGGCCTCGGCAATTGCGCAAGACACGCTGCGCAACTTGGCCACCAATCAGATCACTGCGAGCGGGCGTTCGACCGCCTCGACCGGCTCGGCGGTGAGTGCCTTTTCGGAGACCATGGTGCCGCTTGCGGCCGTCGCGCACTTCGAGCCAGGCAAAACGCCGCTCGCGGTCAATCACCAGGGAATCTTTGTCGCGAGCACCGTCTCGTTTAATCTCGTCCCAGGTGCTTCGCTAAGCCAGGCCGTCGCATTGATCCACAAAGAGATGGAAAAGCTTGGTGTGCCGCCCACATTGCGTGCCTCTTTTCAGGGCACGGCTCGCGCGTTTCAAGAGTCATTGGCCAATGAACCGGTCCTGATCGCTGCCGCGCTGGCCGCTATCTACATCGTGCTGGGCATCTTGTACGAGAGCACGATTCATCCCATCACGATCATGTCAACGCTGCCTTCTGCGGGGGTCGGCGCGATTCTCGCTTTGCTGATTTGCGGCCTGGAATTTGACATTTTTTCGCTGATCGGTGTCTTCCTGTTAATCGGTATCGTGAAGAAAAACGCCATCATGATGATCGATTTTGCGCTCGCTGCGCAGCGCCACGAAGGTCTGTCTGCGCACGATGCGATCATCCGGGCGTGTGTGCTGCGTTTTCGCCCCATCATGATGACCACCGTCGCGGCGATGTTCGGTGCACTGCCACTGGCACTGGGTGCGGGGGAGGGCGCTGAACTGCGCCGTCCCCTCGGCATCACGATCATCGGCGGATTGATGCTCAGCCAGTTGCTCACGCTGTACACCACACCGGTCACGTATCTGGTCTTGGATCGATTGCGCGGCTGGATCAGCCGCAAATTACGGCGTGGTACTGGCGGCAGCGTCGCCGTGACGGATAGCGCCACTGCGGCGTAAGGCGTCCGGCGCGCATGCAATCCCATGAACCTGCTGATGAGACCATTGCCATGAACCTCGCGTGCAGCATCCGCGTCTTGATACTTGCAGCAGCGGTCAGCCTGACGGCGTGCGTGTCCATTGGGCCCGACTACCAGCGACCAACTGCTCCAACACCGCAGCGATACAGGGAACTCGACGATTGGAAGCCGATCGAGCCCAAGGCGGCGGCAAGCGATCTGGCTTGGTGGTCAATCTACAACGACCCCAAACTCGATGAGCTCGAGCGCCAGGTGGCGGTGTCTAACGAATCGCTAAAGGCCAGCGAGGCTAACTATCGCCAGGCGCTCGAACTCGTTGCGGAGGCCCGCGCGGGATATTGGCCGACCGTCAGCGTCAATGCGTCGGCGCAGCGCGCACGCGTAGAGTCCTCACCGCCTGGCAGCCATGCCGTATACAACCAATTCAGTCCCACACTTGCAGCGAGCTGGGCACCGGATATCTGGGGCAAGATCCGCCGCGCGGTGGAAAGCAGCGCAGCCAGTGCGCAGGCCAGCGCTGCCGATCTCGCCGCGGCGCGGCTGTCCCTACAAAGCACGCTTGCGACCGATTACTTTTTGCTGCGGATCGACGATGAACTCAAGCGCCTGTATGAGGCGACGGCAAAGGCCTACCAAGAAACCCTCGAGATCACACGCAACCAGTTTGAGGCCGGCACTGCGGCGGAGACGGACGTGATCACGGCCGAGACCCAGCTCCTAGGTGAGCAAGCGCAGCTTATCAGCGTTGGCGTGCAGCGCGCACAATTGGAGCACGCGATTGCCGCGCTTGTTGGCAAGACGCCCGATCAATTATCGATCGAGCCCATCGCGTTCACGCGCAACATTCCGGTAGTACCGGCGGGTATGCCCTCCGCATTACTTGAGCGACGGCCCGACATCGCCGCGGCCGAGCGCGCGGCTGCGGCGGCGAGCGCGCAGATCGGTGTGGCGATCGGCGCCTACTATCCAAACATCACGCTCACCGGCTCCGTCGGGTACGCGGGTACTGCCCTGGCAGGTCTATTGCAGACCGCCAATTATGTCTGGGCTGCGGGCGCCCAGTTATCCGAGACCCTTTTTGAGGGCGGGTTGCGCCAAGCTCAAGTGGGTGCGGCACGGGACGCATACGACTCTGCGGTTGCGACGTACCGCCAGACCGTTCTGAACGCCTTTCAGCAGGTCGAGGATGAACTCGCGGCGCTGCGTATTCTCGAGCAGCAAGAGGAGGTGCTCAAACGCACGGTGGATTCGGCGCGCGAAGCGGTTCGACTAACCGTTTACCAATACGAGGCCGGGACAGTCGCCTACACAAGCGTTATCACCGTCCAAGCGATCGCACTTGCCGACGAGCAGAGCCTGATAACGACCTTGGGAAACGAGCTCAGCGCGAGCGTCGCGCTGATTGCGGCGCTGGGCGGGGGATGGAATAACCAGATGATAATTGAGGGGTCATCTGGGCAGAGCGCGCGCGACTCTCACTGACCCGCGCCACCAACGCTCGCCCAAAGCGGTCCAATCCGTCCGTAGCTTCGCATTTGGCGCGGGCCCGTTCGACGCTGGCACGCGAGCAAAGCGAGGTTTACCTAACAGGACGGCAAAGTCTGCGGATCGGACGGCAGAAACGGCCAAGCAAATTGGCCGCGTCTGCCCGCCCGGGCCGCGTCACTGACCGGGAGGTGGCCCTGGCGGGCCGCCGGCTTGTGGCGGTGGCGCAGCAGGCACCTGACGCCAGCCACTGGGACATGTTTGCACCTGCGGGTAATAGCCGCCGGCCGCTTCACAGTAGAACCAAGATTGCTGCGGGGCGGGCATCGCGCCATATGACGCAGGCGCGTCCGCCGGTGGGTCGGCATAGTACGGGTAAGGATAGCCCCCCCAGTAGGGGTAGCCCCACGCGTAATAGGGCCACCATAGGCCGCCATTGAACCACCACCAGCCATACACACCACCATGCCAGCCATGGAACCATTGCCCGCCGCCGCCATGCCAGCCACGGGCGCCGCCTCCACCACCGCCATGCCAGCCACGGGCGCCGCCACCACCACCATGCCATTGCGCGCGCATGGGGTGTGCGCCACCGCCATGCCAAGTTGCCTGATGCATGCCAACCGCATGCCCACCGCCATGACTCGCACCGTGCCCACTCTCGCGTGCGCCAGCCGGTGCCGCAGCAAAGGCCGCTGCGCACAGCACGGCGCTGATCCCGAGACGGGAGCCCATCCGAATTGCTGCGCTTTGCAAATGCGTTTTCATGACTTGCCTCCCTGTCAACACACCCGGCTGTGCGCGATGCGCCATTCGTGCCACGCAGTGCCGGGCCGTTGCGACAAGGTCATTTTGCTACCGCCAGCGTGCGTTGCGCGGCGCAATTACGTAACGGTTGTGACAGGACGTATCTGACGGGCCCTGCGCAAAGGGATCGGCGCCTGCGCGATCTGGCTCGCAAGCTATTTCGGACGTTGCGTTGCCTGAGTTGCGAGGCGCCCAATGCGCGATCAATGGGCGTCACTTACTGCGGCGCCCGGTCGCCCGCGCTGCGGGTGCGCGAACCAAATAAAGCCGATCAGCAGCGTGAACAGCGCAGCGGAAAGGTAAAAAAGCTCGTCCGCCGCAAGGGTGTAGGCCTGCACGTCAATCAGGCGGTTCATCAGCCCCAGGGTCTGTTCTTGAGTGAAACCTTGGGCTTGCATTTGCGCACCGAGCTGTGCGGAAACTCCCCCGTAATCGCTAATGCTCTCGGCGAGCTGGCTATGGTGAAGCTGCGCGCGATCGTCCCAGAGCGTCGTCGTAAGGGACGTTCCGAAAGCTCCCGCCGTCATGCGAAAAAAGTTCGACAACCCCGTGGCGGCGGGAATTCGCTCGGGCCCTAATCCGGAGAGCAAGATGGTCGTCATCGGCACAAACATGAAAGCCACCGCAACGCCCTGCAAGATGGCCGGCAGGACGATCGTGAAGTAATCGGCATCCGTTGAGAACCATGACCGCATCAAAAGCACGATGGCGAAGACGATAAAAGAGGTGCTTGCCAGTAGGCGCGGGTCAAATCGCGCAATATTGCGCCCGACCCAGGGCGAAAGAAAAAACGCCAGCACACCTACGGGCGCCAGCACCAGGCCGGCGTCGGTCGCCGTGTATGCCATGTACTGTTGCAGCCACAGCGGTATGAGCACGACGTTGCCGAAAAAAAGTCCGTATGCCAACGCAAGGGCGCAAGTGCCGACGGCGAAATTGCGCCTGCGGAACAAGGAAAGGTCGACGACAGGGTGCTTTTCGGTAAGTTCCCAGATGAGAAACACGACGAAACCGACAAAAGCAATGATGGCCAGTGCCACGATCTCATTGGACGAGAACCAGTCAAGTTCCCGGCCCTTGTCGAGCATGATTTGCAGCGCCCCCACCCATACCACCAAAATGCCAAGGCCCACGAAGTCGACTGGCAAAGTCTTGGTAGCCGTTTCGCGTTTGTGATACACGCTCCAGGTAACCCAACCCGCAACCAGTCCGACCGGCAGGTTGATGTAAAAGATCCAGGGCCAGGTGAGATTGTCGGAAATCCACCCCCCCAGGGGTGGACCGATGATGGGAGCCACCAGCGTGGTCATGGCCCACAACGCCATGGCAGTGCCGGCACGTGCTTGCGGATAACTCGACAGCAGCAGTGCCTGCGAAAGCGGGATCATAGGACCTGCCACCGCGCCCTGCATCACGCGAAAGGCGATCAGCAGCTGCAGGTTGGGGGCAAGGCCGCACAATAACGAGGCCAACGTAAACAGCAAGGTCGCCGTCAGAAAAATTCGCACCTGCCCGAAGCGCTGCGCCAGCCAACCTGTAAGGGGAACGGAGATGGCACTAGCCACCGCAAAAGAGGTGATGACCCAAGTGCCTTGAGTTGGACTTACGCCGTTATCGCCCGAGATGGCCGGTATTGACACGTTGGCGATCGACGTATCGAGCACATTCATGAACGTCGCCAGCGACAGAGCAATCGTTCCCGCGATCAGTCGGCCGCCGCTCAGAGGCGCTGGCTGCGCAGCCCGGGGTCCAGCCTCCGCGCGCGCTTCAGCGCGGGTCTCGTTTACGTCCTGCGCTGCGCCTGGGCCAGTGGTGGTGGCGTTTTGCGCCATGGCGTGCCCGTTTCTTGCTATGGCTGGACGGCCACCGCCGGCGGGCCGCCCGCGCTCATGGCCGGCGCGCTGTTGCCAGCAATGATGCGATCGACCAGCGCTTGCGCCTCACGCTCCCCACCATCGAAGACCTCGGTGCTGTTGTCCGGGGAGGCCTCGTTATGCGCGGACACCAAGGCGCCGCTTCGGTCGCGCACGTCCACGGTCGTGCGCATCGATAGACCGACCCGTAAGGGATGCTCGCGTAGTTCCTTCGAGTCGAGCGCGATTCGAACCGGAACGCGCTGCACGACCTTGATCCAGTTGCCCGTGGCGTTTTGCGCTGGCAGCAGCGCAAACGCTGCCCCTGTGCCGGCTCCAAGGCCAATGATGCGACCATGATATTCGGCGCGGCTGCCGTAAACGTCGGCAATCAAGCGTACCGGCTGACCAATACGCATGTTCTCCAGTTGTACCTCCTTGAAATTCGCATCGACCCAAAGGTTCTCCATCGGCACCAGAGCCATGAGCGGCGTGCCGGGCGAGACCCGCTGACCGACCTGCACATTGCGTCGCGCGATCTGTCCCCCCACGGGCGCAACGATTTCGCTGCGCTTGTAGGCCAAGTAGGCTTCGCGCAGCCGGGCCGCGGCCGCAAGTACATTCGGATGCGATGCTACGCGCGTGCCCGCAGTCAAGGAGCGGTTTGAGGTGAGCTGCTCGCGCGCGCTAGCCAGTGCCGCTTGGGCGCTGGCCACACCTAATTCGGCATGCCGGATTTCTTCTGCGGAGACTACGCCGGTATTCTGGACCTCGCGGCGGCGTTCCAGGTCGTCGTTGGCACGTTCCAGCTCGGCCTCCCGCAGCGAAACATTGGCACGCAGCACGTCGTTGTTGGCATAAAGCGTGCGGGTTTCGCGCACGGCCTGCGCAAGTTGTGCTTCGCGCCCCAGCAGATCGATGTGTGCGTCTGCCGGATCAAGCCGCACCAACATTTGACCGGGGGCCACGGTGTCGGTCTCGTCGGCGCCGATCGCAATGACAGTGCCGCTCGTTTGCGGCGTGATCGTCACGACACGTCCGCCAACATAGGCGTCATCGGTATCTTCGTAGTTGCGTGCCACCAAGAACCAATACAAAGCGGCACCAGCGGCTACGACCATCAGCACCAGCGCCGTCAAGATCAGCGCCGGACGTCGGATCGCGCCGAACTGACGCAGGCGATTGTGCGTTGTGCCGTCTTTTAGGTTGCTGCGATCGAAATTCGCATCGGTGTCTTGTTGTGTCATGAGAAGAAATCTCCAGCTGCGTGGCCGCTTGACGGGGCCGCGTCTCTCGACCTTAGTGTTCCGCAGCACTCGTTAAGGGATATTCGTCCAGTCGCGCCTGCGCATGTGGCTCAGGTGACGGCTTCTCGTCGCGAAACCCGCCGCCCAACGCCAGCGCAAGCGAAACGTCCAGCGCCGCGGCGCGTGCATCGAGTTCGACCTGCGCGCGGCGCTGCACCAGCACGCCGCCTTGCGCGGTAAGTACGGTGAGGTAATTGCCCAAGCCCGCCTCGTAGCGGATTGATGCGAGCTCAAACGCCGCTTGCGCGTGCTCGGTGGCAAGGGCCTGCTGCTCGCGTTGACGCTTTACCGCCGCAATCGAGCTAGCCGCGTCGGCAACCTCGCGTGCGGCCTGCAAAATCGTCTCGTTGTAGGCATCGATGGCGGCGTCGGTTTCGGCGCTGGCCGAGCGCAGGTGGGCACGCAGCGCTCCGCCGTCGAAGATGGGAAGGTGAATTGCCGGCCCGACTTGCCAGGTGCGGCTTCCGTACTCAAAGAGCAACTGGGTTGTGAACGAATTCAGGCCGACGAGCGCCATCAAGTTGATGTTGGGATAAAAGTCGGCGCGCGCCGCCTCTACGCTGCTCAGGGCGGCGAACACTCGACGCTGCGCAGCCGCTACGTCCGCACGCCGCGCCAGCAAATCCAATGGCAGTGCCGCTGGCGGAACGAGGGCACCCTCTTCGGGAAGGCGCGCGTCGACCGCGTTGGCCGCTTCGGGCCCCTTTCCGGCCAAGACGGCAATGGCATGACGGGCCAAAGCAATTTCCTCGTCGGCACGCTCGATATCGACCCGTATCTCGGGCACCGTTACCTCGGCCAGACGCCGTTCCACCTGGGTATCGAATCCGGCACTCACTCGCCTGCGCACAAGCTCCAGCGTTTGCTTGCGCGCGGTCTCGATCTCCACGGCAATTCGTCGCGCGCGTTGCGCGCGGGCAAGCTCAAAATAGGCGTGGCCGATTGCCCCGGCCAGTCGTATGCGTGCCAACTCGCGATCGATAGTGCTGGCTTGCGCATTCCAGCGTGCCGCGTCCGTGCGCGCGGAAAGGCGTCCGAAAAGATCTAACTCTAACGCCGCAGATAAATCGACATCATTGATTGTCCCGACCATTCCCGCTAGTGGTGGCGGAAAAATTCCGTTGCCCGAAATCCGTTGCGCCGTGGAATCCGCGCTTGCAGCGACGTTGGGTAACTGCGCCGCCCGCGTTAGGGCTAAGAACGCTTGGGCTTGTTGCCAGCGGGCGGTGGCTTCGCGCAGCGTCGGGCTACCGGCCAAGCCCGCCTCGACCCAGCGCGTTAACTCCGGATCGTTATACGCGGTCCACCAGGTTGTGGATGGTTGCGATGCCACCTCGGGCTCGGGTGGCTGCAGCGCAAGCTTGGCTGCAAGTTCTTGGGACGAGGGCATTTTTTCATGAGGCAACAACGACGGATCCGACGCGCAGCCGCCAAGTACAACAGCCGCAAGCGCAAGCGATAGCGTGCATGCGGGCATGCTGAGACGTTGACCCCGCGTTAATGTCTTGGGATCGTGCATGCGCGCGCAGCTCACGAATGGCTCTCCCCACCCGGTGAAGCCGCCGCTGCCACGCTCCGGCCGGTAGTGACTACACGCCTCAGGAGCTCGCGCAGCTGGTCGACTTCCTTGCGCGTGAGGCCCGCTAAATGGGCATTGAGCACGTCGGCAATCACGTAAGGCACAATCGCGGCGGCCTTTTGCCCCTCGTCCGTGAGTTCGAGTTGTAGGACGCGCCGGTCATCGGTGCTTCGCACGCGACGCAGCAAACCCTTGTCCTCGAGCCGATCGAGCATGCGCGTCGTAGCGCCCGCGTCGCATCCTGCCCAGCGGGCGATTTGCGTTGCGGTGCCCGCCGGATGCCGCGAAAGCAGCAGCAGCGGTCGCCATTGCGCATCGGTCAAGCTGTGCTCGGCCATGCGCGCGTCAAGCGCTCGAGAAATCAACTCTACAGCCTGCTTCATCAAAAAACCGACACTGTCCTCGGTGCGGTACTGGTCGCCGCGGTAGTAGCCCGGACGCACGGAGGGCATTGGAGCGGATTTGACTGACTTGGCCACAATCCGTTTGGCAGTGGAGGAGCGTCGGTTCGCGGCAGGTGTGGTGCTTTTGGGCATAAGATTGCGTGGGCAATTATTGACTAGGCAAAAATATAGTTGCCTAGGCATCAATTGTCAAATCGTCCGGATTCGTGCCTCGACTCCCAGGCTTGGCAGCGTGCAGGGGTTCGATCGTGGTTCTGGTGCTAACGATTTGGTGCGCGCGGGCGGCCGATTGCGGCCTTCGTGTAAAATTCTGCACCTTGCGCCCGTAGCTCAGTTGGATAGAGTACTTGGCTACGAACCAAGGGGTCGTGGGTTCGAATCCTGCCGGGCGCGCCATTTTTCAATGGGTTAGAACGCGGTAAAAGAAAGCGGTGTGCCACAAGCGGCGCAGTTAGCCGTTTGTGGCACAAGGTCGAGCGTTTAAGTTTTTGATTTTGCGAAATCTTTGACGATCGCATTTTTGGTTACCAACCAAGGCAGTCGTCGGTTCGAATCCTGCCGGGCGCGCTAATAATCAAAAGGTCCGTTGCGGGCCCTGGGTAATTCAGGGGCTCGCGTCGTCAATAGCGTTGAAGGCTGGCCGCTCGAATAGTCCGATCGCTAACGTCCGGTACGAGGCGCATTGCGGTCGTCGAAATGTCCGTAGTACGCCGCGATCGTGAGACCGGGTTCGGCCAGAAGCGGCTGTCGACCGACACGTTCAGTCTGACCTCAAAGCAGACTATTTCAGCCAGTTGAAGCCCGGGCGCGTCGCGAGGATCTACGCGGCAGATAATCGCTTGTCCTACCGCGGCGCCCGCTCGCTCAGCCGCCCAACAACCTCGGCCTTGCCGTTCGGCACGCGGTACGCGCAGGAGCGATCCCTTCGGGCGCGAAGCCTTGGCGGCTACAACTTCGGCACGGCCTGCTGCTGGGCGTTGTTACGCTCCTGCTGTGCGCCTTTCGACACGATGGCATTCAGTTGGTCGTTCAGGGCAATGCCGGTACGGTGCTGCAAACCGAAGTCGTCAATCTGAATCGAAAGCGTGAAGCGCAGATCGCCCGGCTGAACGACTCCGCCGTTGATCAGCGCCTTGACCAGGATTAGGTTGTTGCAGAGCATGTTTTTGCCCGGATCGAACGGAGGGGGTAGCGTCTGCGTCGAGGTGCGCGGATTGCCCGGCACCAGCGAATTGCTGGTGGCGCTTCCGGCCGGCGTCGGCAGATTGCCGAAAGCCATGTACCAAATTTGCATCGTCTGACCAATGCAGGTGGTCATCGCCAGCGAGTCGGCCTGCGTCGTCGGAGAAGGCACCGGGTTGCCCTGCTGGTCGAACAGCCACTGCATGGCTCCCGGGTTGCTCGGCGGACTGCCCGGCACAGAGTACGGCGTCCAGGGATTGCCATACTTCTGGACCAGCGAGTTGATCACGTTCTGGGTCGTGGACGTGAATTGCGGGATGTCGCGGTGGATCTCCCAGACCGCCTGCGGCATCGGCGGCAAGGTCAGCTGCAGGAACATCACTTCGCGGCCGGTGTTGGCAGCGTTCATGATCAAGGTGATGGGCTTGTCGCCGTACAACTGAGGGATGGTCCACTGCTGGAGCGCCACCGTATGGCCCGGGTCGTGTTCCTTGAGCAGCTTGTACGCCTCCTGCGGCGCCATTCCGGTGGTGATGCCGAGAATGTCGGGCAGTTTTGGTGGCTGCGCCCGGCCGATCGAAAGCGCCGCGCAGCCGCATATCACGAGCGCGGCCACCAGCCATGTGCGTACAACACTGACCTTGACCACTGCTGCATCCCCAAATCGGAACTTTCGCATCGCCACAGTGCTGCCGCTCCGGTTCAAAGCGCCGGCTTGGCCTGCTGCGCCTTCTGTTGATTGTCCTGCTCGATACGCCGGTCCTGCGCCTGGCTGAACGCGATCGTCGCGCTCGTGTTGCGCACCAGGAGAGGATAGTCGATCAGGTCGAATTGCGTGAACTGGATGATGGGCCCGTTGTTCATCTCGACGAAGATTCCGACGTAGTGCTCCGCGCAGTATTCCGGCAGACCTTGCGGAATCTTCGGCTGGCTGGTTCCCAACGGACAGCCGAATGGCGTCTGATTGATGAATGGTGGCTCGCCGGACGCCGGTCGACCCTGCTCGTCGAAGACCCAGTACATCTGGTAGATCGCGTTGTCGTCTTTGGTGGGGCCGCGCGTGGCGTCGCTGATGGCGACCGATTCCTTGCCGTACTTCTGGCGCAGCGCAGCCAGGAAGTTGGCGCGATTCACGTTCGGCTGCTTCACCTGGCGCGTCATGTGCCAGACCTGCTGCGCATTGGGTGGCAGCGTCACATCCACCTCCATCGTGCCGTTCGCGTGGCCGGCATCGGTGTTCGACGTGCGCAGCAGGTAGGCCGCCTTCATCGCGCCGCCAGGGCCGAACCGCATGTCGAGCTGATCAATATGCGAGAACGAGCCATAGGCCTTCTGGAATGCCGTGCGAGCCTGCTCGAGCGACATGCCCAAATGCACGCCAACGATGTCCGGCAGGTTGGCCGAATCGCCAGACGCATCGGCAAAACCCACGGTCGGTGCGGCCACCGACGCGACGAAGAAGGCGGTTGCCAATGGCAGGCAGGTGCTTCTCATATTTTCACGTCCTGGATGCTCGATAGTTGCGATCAGCGATTGCAGCCACGGTCAGAGCGTCGGCTTGGCCTGCTTGGACTGATCGATCTGTTGCTGTTGCTCCTTGCGGGCGCCCGCCTTCTGCGCGTCGCCGACGATCAGCGCGTCGCGGCGCAACAGGGCATTGTCGGCGATTTCGACCAGGGTCTTGGTGACCAGCTTTCGGTCATCGGGCGACGCGCCCAGGTTGACCAACACCACCACCAGGGTGTCGCAGATGCCCGGCGAAGCCAGCGAGCCAGCCACGTACCTGTTGACCGTATCGCTGAAGGCGTTCACGCCGTATTCCGACTGGCAATTGAAGGGAGCACCGCTCGGCCCGCTCGCGCCATTGTCGGAAGCAGCCGGATGGCCGCGTTCATCGAACAGCCAGTACATCTGGACGATGTTGTCGTCGCTCTGATGTGCCGTGTCGTAGTAGACGTGTTTGGCCTCGGGACCGTACTTTTCGCGCAGCGCGGCGATCAGCTTGAGCCGTTCGATCCCGGGCGGCGGATAGTTGTAGGTGCGACTGACCGCGTAGGTCTGCTGCTTGGCCGGCGGCAGCGTGTAGTACGCAAGCATCGTGTCCTCGTGCTTGCCGTCGGCCGGACCGAAATTTCCCCTCAATCCCCAGAAAGGGGGCGTCCTGTTGTCGCGGTTCAGCGGCAGGAACGTGCCGAACGGAATGCCGGGAACAACCTTGAAGCCCGGGTGCATCTTCAGCATCGCCTCTTTCATCTCCTCGTGCGCCAGTCCCGGCCTCACGGTGCCGCCGATGTCCGGCAGTCTGGCGAAATCGGGCGGCCCGGAAGAAGGCAAGGCCGAGGCGGCGCCCGATTTGCCGGGGGCTGTCGCTGCCGCGTCTGGGCTCCACGGTTCGGCGCTGGCCGGCGCGGCAACCGTTGCGCCTGGAGCAGACGAAGAGGCCGGCGATGCGGACGCCGGCGCAGCCTGAGGCGACGAGGGAGAGCCCTGTCCCCGCGGCGGCGCAGCAGGTGTTTGCTGCTTTTGAACGGCCTGCTCTACGGTCTTCTGGGCTTGCTGCTTGAGTTGATCCAGGAAACTCTGCGCCGAAGCGCGCTCGGATAGAGCAGCGGCGATCAGCAAACCCGGGAGTACGAGGCATTGCACTTTTCGGAATGGTGATGCAGACATCTTTTTTCTCCCCAGCCGGCGTCTGAGCGCCTGTACGTCGCCGAAAGTATTACCGGGCTTTGATCGCGTCAAGGGTTTTTGCCCATAGGACTACCAGACGGTCGCAGTCGCAATTGGAGAATGTCAGAATCGTCCGAGCATTGTCTGGCCAGCCGAGAACGCGCAGCAAGCATCGGCGTACTGCCGGCAACGCTTGAAATGGTGGCTTGCGTTGGTGGTTGGTATAGAGTTCGAACCTTTGGCCCCGCCTGCATTGTGACCCTATTTATTAGACGATTTGAGTTTGATAAGTCCATGAAGCTACAGGATTCCCACTCAGGAGACCTAGCCGGCGTCTTTTGATTCCGGGTCCGTATATACCCACTTGCTGTATGCCTATTGTCCCCGCGCGTGGGCGAGCTGATCCGGTGCCACGTCGGCGATCGCGATGCCATCCACGGCGTGCGGCGCGCTGCAGACCTAGACATACCGCTGTCCAAGGCAGCCATTGCGCACTTCCGCCAGCGCTCAAAAAGCAAGCTTCCGAGCGCGTGGCTGGCGTGCCGCGCAGACGGCAAGTAGTGGAACCGTTTAAATTGGTACGACCAGGTCAAGCTCGCCGCAGCGGCCGCGCAGCTTCCAGATCGTGATACCCGATTGGGGCACGGTCTAGATCTCTTCCCCGTCGGTCGGGGCAGCGGCACCGGTGTTCGAATGATTGAATTGCAGTATCGCAAGTTGCGCGCAACGGTGGCCTGCAAGACGCTCTCCAGGCGGCGCGCGGGTCGCGAGACGGGCGAACGCGGAAGGCATGCCGCAAATTGCAGGGGAAACGGCTGAGGTGGTTTTGAATCTGACCCTGGGGCGTTACTCGCGCGAGAACTCGAAGTGGAGGGAGATGTCGGCTTTTCTGGGCTGCGGATTTCCGGCTTGGGTCGTTCTCGGGCCTAGAGGTAAGCAGAAATTTGGGGACCGCTGACAGGAGGATTTCGGGGAGAACTTCGCAGAGGTTGGGGATGGCAGTTGAGACACTAACCGTGTGCCACTGGTCCGATTTGCGAGACGACGAGGTAACCAAGAATCCCTCCTGGCAGGACGTCGACTCAGCCGTGCGCCAACTAGACAATGGCAGTGGTAGCGATGTTTACCTTAAGCCCTTAGGTGCGCCCGCTGAGGTCTTTCTCGGTGTCGGTGGTCACGCGGGGCATTATGTCGTCTGCGGAACCGATGCTCGCGGTCGCAATCCTGTATTGCGCAACGATGTTGCAACGGATCAGACGATGGTTCAGCTTTCTGTAGGCGGGCAATTAGGCGAGTTCCCCGCAACTTTCGTCGTAAGCCTCGAACAGCCGCTTTTGGCTGTTCGGAGCTTCTACGAGGCCGGTGGCTTCGAATGCGGTGTGGCTTGGGATTACACGTAGACAGAGGTTTGGGGCAATGGAATTGTCCGCTTCTGCCGACCAGTAGGTCCGCTTCGGGGATCTTGTCCGCTTCCGGGCAGGTTGCTATCGTTTCTGGACGGCCAGAAAGATACATCGGGGATCACTAATACGATGCCATAGAGCCGACATATGGCTGCGGTTGCCCTGGACCGCGTTGTTGTTCTTTGAAATCCAGATGTTAGGAGGCGACGTGTTGCGGTTGGCAAACGCCGGCTGGTTCGCTGAAGCGTGCTTCGCGGGCAGCAGCGCGCCGCCGGACCTGGGCAAACACGGACGATCCCGGTGGTGAGACTCAGGGAGTTCGGCAAAAAAAATTTGAATGTCGGAATTCATTCAAAAATTGTGTCTTTACTTGGGAGACGGCTTCTACCGACGACGGTTCTGTTACGGGGGTCGGATCGGAAAGGCAACCTTTGGAGTCATTCCAACTGTGCCGTTATCCACCAAGATCAAGGAGATTGCCATGCAAAACACCACCAATGCCGATTGCCGTGACATCGAACCGAAGGGCGAGAATGCGGACTCTCGCGAGGTTCTGGAATTGACGCTCGACGAACTGAGCTACATCGCGGGCGGAATAATCAGGAACAAGTTAGATTTCGTGCGGGTCTCGTGACTATCGCGGGTCACACCGTCGCGGGTCAATGCACACGCGACGGTCAAACGGTGATTGGCGTTTTTCTGTGGGAGCGTGACCTCGATGCAGTCCGACGACCGATTGCCGATTGAAGTCGACGTACGCCTTGTCGGTGGTTCCGATGCACCCAGGTTGACGCTTTCGTGCTCTGATCGAACCTCGCCTATTCCGCTGACTGAACTGCTGCCGGCTTTGCGATCCCTGACCTGCACGGTCGCCGAGGCCGCGGTCGAACGGGAGCAGGCGGCTGGTAGGGAGATATCCTGCAAGGCCGGTTGCGGCGCGTGCTGCCGGCAATTGGTGCCGCTTACCGTCACCGAAGCGCGGCAACTATCGGAACTGATCGCGGGCCTCGAGGAATCACATCAGACTCGGGTGCGGGCAAGGTTCCTGGAAGCAATGCCGAAGATCCGCGATAGCGGTCTTTGGGGGCGATTGGAGGAGCTGTCCTCCATGTCCGGAACGCAGCGCGTCGAAGTCGCGGCCGAGTACTTCCAGCTAGGGATCGCCTGCCCTTTCCTCGAGGAGGAGTCGTGTTCCATTCACCCGGTGCGGCCTCTGGTCTGTCGCCAGTACCTGGTGACCTCGGCGCCCGCTCATTGCGCCAACCCCCCCTCCAAGAAAATCGTCCCCGTGGCATTGGCGGCCAATGTGTTCGGCGCATTGGCGCGGGTTGAGGCACGTGGCGAAAAGCCGCTCCGGTCCATTCCAATGATTCTCGCGCTGGCAATTGACTTCGCCGAGGACAAGTCCCGGGAAACGATCCCGACGTGGCTGGGGCTTTTGCTCGAACAGATCAAGAAAATACGTGAAGAACGTATTTCAGACGCGAAGGCCTCCGAATCGGGCGCAGCGCCCATGGCTGCGTGAAATCCAACATCTTGGACGTACTGTTCTTTGGGCGCCGTATTGGACCGCCCAAAAGCCGACGCTGTGCAAGTTCCGGAGTGGGTCGAATGTTCCATTCTGGGACTGGTGAAGGGTGCGTCCCCCTTGAGGGCGCACGATCAGACATCGCGCGATTGGTCCTGGTACCGAGGGGTCTTCCATGTCATCGCATACGATTGCCAAATGGCATCAGGTCGTCGAGACGCAGGATCTTGAAGCGTTGGACGCCTTGCTGGACGAGCAGGCGATCTTTGTTTCGCCGATCGTTCATACGCCGCAGCGCGGACGGAGGATTGTGGCCGCCTATCTGGCGGCGGCATTCCAAGTGTTCTTCAACCCATCCTTTCGCTACGTGCGCGAGATTATTGGCAGTAACGACGCCATGCTTGAATTTGAGACAGAGATCGACGGAATCGTCGTCAATGGGGTGGATATTGTCCGGTGGAACGATGCGGGGCGCATCGTGGAATTTAAGGTGATGGTTCGTCCGCTGAAAGCAATCAATGTGGTGCACGAACGGATGGCTGCGACGCTTCAAACGCCTCGGTAACCGACGATTCCATGAAGTGCCCCTTCATCAGTTGTTTGGACAGCCGCCAGACGGGCAATCCATAGCGTCTGCTCCGGGTCCAGGGTGTGTCGAATCGCGTGGTCTCGGGCGGCAAGCAAGGTCGCCGGAAAGCAGACGTACCCCAATGTCCGTTGAGGGTCGAATCTGCGGGTTGCAGTCGGCTTTCGCGCGCTTTCGGCGATGACGGTTCCGTGGGTGCGGATTCAATCGGTGGATGCAACACACTGTATGCCTAAGTGGCGTGAGGAGTGTTGCA
>DASPWJ010000065.1:0-2554 GCA_035621895.1 Burkholderiaceae bacterium
GCTATCCAGCGCCCCTAGGCCCATCTCCGTGGCCTTACCTGCGCGGGGTTGTACCGCAAGCACCAGAACGCGCCTCCAGAGGGCCGTACACGCAGATAAAGGCCAGCGGCTACGCGACGCAGCCCCGGCTTCTTTGCCGCCGCCTTCGGTGCCTTGTCGCCCAAATCCCGCGGCGGTTGACCTTTTACCCGACCTGTCGGGCGACATGCAAAACTGACCCCCTGACGACACGCAAATCTAGCCTCCTGCGGAGTCGGGAGGGAATCAGATGGAGAAGATGCACGCTAAGGCTTTCGGGCAAGTCTTGGGAGCCGAGGCCATGCAAGCACCGGAAGCTGTCGCGGCAATGTTGCGACTCAATGCACTCGGGTGGGGAAGTAAGCGAATCGCCCGGGAACTGGGTTGCAGCCGGGGGACGGTGAAGCGCTACTTGCGCCAAGGAGGATGGGTTCCGTATCGATCGCGGCCGCCCACAGGAAGGTTGCTCGGGCTGCAAGATTGGGTCCGTGAGCGTTTTTTGCAGCACCGCGGCAATGCCGACGTCGTGCGCCAAGATTTGATCCGTGAGCACGGGGTGCGGGTGAGTCTGCGAACGGTTGAACGGGCGGTTAAGGGGCACCGGCGCGAGTTGGCAGCGCTGGCGCGTGCGACAGTTCGCTTTGAGACGCCGCCGGGCCGGCAGTTGCAGATCGATTTTGGCGAGACGCGCATTGCCATTGGCGAAGAGCGACCCAAGGTGTACTTATTTGTGGCCACACTCGGGTTCTCACGCCGGCTCTACGTGACGGCCTTTTTGCACGAGCGCCAGATGAGTTGGATTGTGGGTCTGGAGGAGGCGTTTCGGCACTTTGGCGGCATTCCCGAGGAAGTGTTGCTCGATAACCCCAAGGCGCTGGTGTCGCGCCACGACGCGCAAACGCGCACCGTAACGTTCAACCCCAAGTTCCTGGCCTTTGCGCGGCACTGGGGATTTCGACCCAAGGCCTGCGCCCCCTATCGAGCGCGTACCAAAGGCAAAGACGAGAACGGCGTGGGGTACGTCAAGCACAATGCCATCGCCGGCCACGCATTTGCGTCCTGGCATGGCCTGCAAGCGCACTTGGCCAGATGGCAGCGGGAGATCGCCGACCGGCGGGTGCACGGCACGACGGGTGAGCGGCCGATCGAGCGCTTTGCGCGCCAGGAGGCTGCCGCCCTGCGACCGATCGGCGGGCGACTGTCCTTTATCGCGGTGCGCGAGCTCACGCGGCGGGTGCAGTCCGATGCCTGCGTGGAGGTCGACACCAACGCCTACAGCGTGCCCTGGCGCCTGATCGGTGAGGTCGTGCGCGTCGAAGTGACGGCCGATTGTGTGCGGGTGTTCTACGCCGGTGGCGAGGTTGCCCGCCATCCGTACACGCTCGGACGGCGTCAGCGAATCATTGACCGCCAGCACCTGCTGGGCATCGTGGGGGTCGCACCGCGGCCAGCTCCCGTGCGGGCGCTGCTGCGCCCGCTGTCGCAATACGCTCTGGCGGGAGGCGCATCGTGATCCCCGAGGAGACGCTACCCAGGATGCTCACGCGCCTCAAACTCACCGCAATCCGCGATCAGCTCACGAATCTGCTCGATGAGGCCGCTCGCCGCCAGCTCACGCTGCTCGACACGCTCCAGTTTTTGTGCGAGGCCGAGATCGCCCGCAAAGACGATCGGCGCATCCAGATGGGACTGTCGATTGCCAAGTTCCCCTGCGTGCGCACACTCGACACCTTTGACTTTGACGCTCAGCCTTCGGTGGACCCGCGGCAGATTCGGGAGTTGGCCAGTGGACGATGGGTTGCCAATGGGGATGCGCTGCTGCTTTTGGGGCCTCCGGGCGTCGGTAAGACGCACCTGGCTATCGCCTTGGGGCGCGAGATCATCCAGCGCGGCTACAGCGTGCTCTTTGCCACCGCCGCTTCGTTGCTGGCGCAGCTTGCCAAGGCGCAGCACGAGAACCGCCTCGAGGACAAGCTGCTGCAGTTCACCAAGCCCAAACTGCTGATCGTCGATGAGCTCGGCTACCTGCCGCTCGAACCCGATGCCGCTCACCTCATGTTTCAGCTCGTGAGCCGCCGCTATGAGCGCGGCAGCATCCTCATGACCAGCAACTTGACCACCAGCGAGTGGGGCAACATCTTCGGCGATCCGGTGGTGGCCACCGCAATCCTCGATCGGCTGCTTCACCACAGCCACGTCGTAACAATCCGCGGCGATAGCTATCGGCTACGGGAAAAACGCAAATCGGGACTACTACGGCCAATACAAACCGCAATCAACGCAACCTAACCAGGGGGTCAGATTTCAATGTCGCCAAGGGATCAGTTCCGGATGTCGCTTGACAGTTCGGTCGCAGCTTCCTTTCAGCAGGCCGCACAAAACCCTCGGTTGAGCTAGTCCTTGGCGATAATTCGCGCCCACAAAAGGAGGAGGTGCGAGCATTTCTAGGCACTCAAGACGCCGTTACACCTCCGCTCGGGTTTCGCTACCCAACTTTTCCCCACCCAAGGAGGGCGGTTGAGACACCCTGCCGTGT
>DASPWJ010000066.1:0-2971 GCA_035621895.1 Burkholderiaceae bacterium
TTTGGCCCCATCGAGCGCGTCGACATGTCGCGCATCCGCAAACTTTCCGGGCCCAACCTGCATCGCAACTGGGTGACGATCCCCCACGTGACCAATCACGAGGATGCCGACATCACCGCGCTAGAAGAGTTTCGGGTGCAACTCAATCGGGAAAATGAAAAGGCCGGCGTCAGAATCACGATGCTTGCGTTTCTCATCAAGGCCTGCGTCGCGGCGCTGCAGCGCTTTCCGGAATTTAATAGCTCGATTGATCCGGCCAGTGGCGATGCGGTATTTCTGAAAAAGTACTACCACATCGGCTTTGCCGCCGACACGCCTAACGGTCTGGTCGTGCCGGTGGTTCGCGACGCCGACCGCAAGGGCGTACTTGAGCTTGCGCGCGAGACCGCTGGTCTTGCCGCCAAGGCGCGCGAAGGCAAGCTCAGCCCCACGGAGATGCAGGGCGGAACGTTTTCCATCTCGTCGCTGGGCGGAATCGGCGGCACGTACTTCACCCCGATCATCAACGCGCCCGAGGTCGCCATTTTGGGTGTGTGCCGCGCCGCGACGCGACCAACGTGGGATGGAAAGGCGTTTGTACCGCGACTGATTCTTCCGCTTTCCCTTTCGTGGGACCATCGCGTGGTCGATGGTGCGGGAGCCGCACGGTTTAACAGCTACCTGGCGCAACTGCTGGCAGATTTCCGGCGCGTGCTGGTATGACCTACCCGGTGGTGCCGATCGAGTTGCGGCACATCGAGAGCTTTGGCGACTGCGTGGGCGAGGTGGCGCGTGAGCGGCGCTTTTTGGCGATCGTCGAAGGCTTTGCGCCGGAGCAAAACGCGCAATGGGTTGCGGTCAATCGGGCACTGGGCAACCCGTTGTATGTTGCTTTGGACGGTGAGCGCGTAATCGGCTGGTGCGAAATCCGCCGCGAGTCGCTGCCGGGGCGCGAGCACAGCGCCGCACTGGGCATCGGCGTGCGAGCCGGCTATCGACGCATGGGCATCGGTAGACGCCTCATCGATGCAGCCATTGCCGATGCCTGGCGGCGGGGTCTGACGCGAATCGAGCTTTGGGTTCGCGCTCCCAACACCGCCGCGATTCATTTGTACGAGAAGGTGGGCTTTGTACTGGAAGGGTGCCGGCGCGATGCCGTGCGGCTGGATGCTGGCTCCGAAGATGAATTGCTGATGGCTCTCATGGCCCCGTCGTATGTGCGGCCGACAGCCAAACGAGCTGCCTCCACTGGCTCATAGCGTTTTTCCCAATTTCCAACCGTGTGTTCTTTGGCCAGGAGCGATCATGAGTGCAGCCGCTGCCGATACCGAACCGTATGACGTGCTCGTTTTGGGCGCGGGCCCTGGCGGGTATTCAGCGGCGTTTCGCGCTGCGGATCTGGGGATGCGCGTTGCCTTGGTGGAGCGCTATCCGACCCTGGGCGGAGTCTGCCTGAATGTCGGCTGCATCCCGTCCAAGGCATTGCTGCATGTGGCTGCAGTTATGCAGGAGGCGGCGCACTTTGCCGATATCGGTGTGCGCTTTGGGGCGCCGCAAATCGACCTTGCAAAATTGCGCGAACACAAGTCCAAGGTCGTGGGCCGGCTGACATCGGGACTTGCTGCGATGGCCAAGGCCCGCAAGGTCGATGTGCTGCGCGGGCATGCAAAATTTCTTGACGCCAACCACATTGGTCTGGCATCGGAGCTATCCGCGCCGACGACACAGCAGCGGCGCGTAGGCTTTCGCCAAGCGATCATTGCTGCCGGCTCGCAGGCAATTCGTCTGCCATTTCTTCCCGACGATCCGCGCATCGTCGATTCCACGGGCGCCCTGGAGCTTGCTTCGATTCCAAAGCGCATGCTGGTGGTCGGCGGGGGCATCATCGGCCTGGAGATGGCCACGGTGTACGCGGCCTTGGGCAGCCGGGTCGATGTAGTCGAAATGACCGAAGGCCTGATGCCGGGAACGGACCGCGATCTGGTCAAAGTCTGGCAAAAGCGCAACGAATCGCGCTTTGGGCAGGTCATGGTGCGCACGCGCACGGTGGGCGTTGAGCCACAGCCCCAAGGTCTGCGGGTGCTGTTCGAAGGCGAACAGGCGCCTGCGGCTCCGCAGGAGTACGACATCGTTCTGGTGTCCGTGGGTCGGCGGCCCAACGGCAAGCAGATCGCAGCGGAAAACGCCGGCGTAACAGTCGATGAACGAGGTTTCATTGCGACGGACCGGCAGATGCGCACGAATGTTGCGCACATTTTTGCCATCGGTGATATCGCCTGCTCCCCCATGCTGGCCCATAAAGCGGTGCACGAAGGACACGTCGCAGCCGAAGCCGCCGCAGGACAAAAGTCGAGCTTTGACGCGCACGTCATCCCATCTGTCGCCTATACGGATCCGGAGATCGCCTGGGTTGGTCTGACCGAGGACGACGCAAAAAAACAGGGAACTGCGGTCACAAAGGGACTTTTTCCATGGGCCGCATCGGGCCGGGCCATTGCAAACGGACGCGACGAAGGCTTCACGAAACTGCTTTTTGATGCCTCCACGCACCGCCTCGTCGGCGGAGGAATTGTCGGCACCAATGCCGGGGACTTGATCAGCGAAGTGGCCCTGGCCATTGAGATGGGCGCCGATGCGGTGGATATCGGCAAGACCATCCACCCGCACCCAACCTTAAGCGAATCGGTCGGCATGGCGGCCGAGGTCGCAGAAGGCGTGTGCACGGACCTGCCGCCAACGCGCAAGCGCGCTTAAGAACAAAAGGCTTATCACCGCCAAGGGGCCGTCTCCACCGGGGCTATCGCACGCTAGCGGCGTGTACGCACCGAAATCTCCCATCACCACGAGGGCGCCCCGCAGTTTCCCGCGCCTGACGAGGCCGGTTGCCTTTGCATGGGGCCCGATATCGTCTGGTAGATGCTTGGTGCATCGCGAACCGGTGAGCAGTCGAGCTGGAACATCGACGTCATGGCGATGCGCCCCAAGCTTCTTA
>DASPWJ010000067.1:0-25120 GCA_035621895.1 Burkholderiaceae bacterium
CCGATTGGGACCTGACCCGCGGACAGCATTAGGGCCAGCGGCCACCCGCGCCGCATCAACAGGCCGGACACGTGACCGCACCCGACCAATGCTGCAGCAACGTCAGAAAGTCCTTGCCAGGGCGCCGTCCACACGTGACCCACAGCGGTCATCGCGCCCCGCAGCGTCTTCGTGCGGTGCTCCCTCACCCGGTAAGAAATATCACCACTTCCGATCCGCTCATCTGGGGTTAGGATGCCCCCACCGGGCACAGGGGAGGCTAAATGAAGAGGCGTTCCAAGGTCAGCGACGCGGGCACCAAGGCACGACGCCCGCGGGCGGCGAAACTGAACCGCCGTAATCCGCCGAAGGCCGCTCTTCCTTCCGAATCGACACCCAGCCGCGAGGAAGCGGAAGCCGCTCGGCTTAACTACGAGCGGGACGAGGCGTTGGAATGGCAAAGCGCGACGTCGGACATCCTTCGCGCCATCACTGCCGCACCCGGCGACGCCGATGGTACGCTGCGCAAGATCGCCACGACCACGGCGCGGCTGTTCGGCGCCGCTGGTGCCTCCTTCCGCATCGCGGAGGGTAACGAATTTAAATGGTCGGTCGGCGTCGGCCAGGGCGCGGAGCAGATCGCCACCCATCTCGATCCGACGATGCGCCAGATAGTCGGTGGCCGTAATCTGCCGAGCACGGTAGTCAGCGAAAATCTGCAAATCCATGTTCCCAACCTCGACGATGTCGATGCCGACAAAGCCGACTGGCCGGGCCTCAAGGTTGCGCGCGCCAATGGCATTCGCACCATGGTCGGCACGCCGCTCCGCAGCCAAGGCCGCGCCATAGGCGCGCTCTTGGTTTTTCGCAACGTGCTACGGCCGTTCGACCCGGTTGAGCTGCAATTGCTGCAAACCTTCGCCGACCAGGCGGTCATCGCCATCGAGAACACGCGGCTGCTCAACGAACTGCGCCAGCGCACCATTGACCTCACCGAGGCGCTTGAGCAGCAGACGGCAACCTCCGAAGTGCTGCAGGTCATCGCTAGTTCGCCCGGCGATCTGCAGCCGGTGTTTGCGAGCGTGCTCGAAAAGGGGGTGCGCGTCTGCAGTGCGAGCTTTGGAATTCTCTCCCGCTGGGACGGTGACGGCTTCCGTCTACTCGCGGCGCATAATGTGCCGCCTGCGTACCTTGAATACCGCGCGCGCGCACATCTGCGCCCAGATCCGAAGAACCCCGGACCTCTCAGTCGTGCGGCCGCGACCAAAACCGTGGTCCATGTCACCGATTGTTTGTCGGATCAAGCGTATATTGACCGCAATCCGGCTGTAGTTGCGTCCGTCGAGTTGGCGGGCATGCGGACCGTTCTTGTCGTTCCTCTCCTGAAGGAAGGCTTATTAATCGGCGCTTTCGCCTTGTACCGCCAGGAAGTGCGCCCTTTTACCGATAAGCAGATCGCACTAATCACGAATTTTGCGAATCAGGCCGTTATTGCTATCGAGAACACTCGACTTTTGAACGAACTTCGCGAAAAGACCGACCAGCTAGCAGCGCAATCCCAGGACCTTGCTAAGCTTAACCGGGAACTCGAACAACGTGTCGCCGACCAAGTAGGTGAAATCGAGCGTATGGGGAGGCTGCGGCGGTTCCTGCCTCCACAGGTGGCTGATCTGATCGTCGCTTCAGGTGCAGAGAAGCAGCTTGAGAGCCACCGTCGAGAGATTACGGCACTCTTCTGCGATCTGCGGGGCTTTACGGGTTTCTCCGAAAGCGCCGATCCAGAAGATGTGATGGCGTTGCTGCGCGACTACCATGCAGCCATCGGCGAAATCATCATCAAGTATAGCGGCACGCTTGAACGCTACGCTGGCGATGGGGTGATGGTAGTGTTCAACGATCCGGTGCCAGTCGAGAAGCCGGCGCTCCAGGCGGTGCTGATGGCGCTGGAAATGCGTGACGTTATCGGCGCGCTGACCGAGAAGTGGCGTCGGCTGGGGCACGATATTGGCTTCGGCATCGGCATCGCCCACGGATTTGCCACTCTTGGCACCATCGGGTTTGAAGGCCGTTTCGACTATGCCGCCATCGGAACCGTATCCAATGTCGCATCTCGGCTTTGCGATGAGGCCAAACCCAGTCAAATCCTCATCAGCCCGCGTGTCCTGATGGCGGTCGAAGATGCTGTCACAGTCGAATCAATTGGGGAGTTTGCGCTCAAAGGCATCCGGCGTCCTCTGGCGGCGTACAACGTGCTCGCCCCTAAAGCTGCCAACTGAAGCGCACAGGACCGAAATGATGTCGGCGATTGGCACCTCGCGACGCGGCGGATGACGCTCACAAACTGACGCTATTGGGGCTAAAGCGGACTTGCAAGCATCGAGCCCAATCGGTCGGTCTTGACCCACTTCCGAAGTCGATCTGCCGATCCTGTTGCAGCGCACCGGTCTCCAGCAGAAGCCAGAGAGTCGCGGTCGATCGGAACCGAAAACTGCTCGCGACGGTTCTCCTTCTGCGCCACGTTTGCTGCCTCGCATTGACCACGCATGACAACGGAGTGCAGGAAGTTGGGCAGCAAGGTCACGCTATGGCCGCTCAAAAGAGACTCCGGAAACGCCTACGAACCGCCGAAACGTTCGTCGGATTGATCCTAAGCATTGCGTTCTGGCTCGCGATCCGCATCTCTTAATTCAGTTGGCCCGGAAGAGATATTTCGGAAATTTGCCGTAACGGATTGAAGCCGCTGGCTTGCTAGCCTTCGGCAGCGTCGGCACGCGAAATAATGATGAGAGACTAAGCCGTGCGGGCCGCATGGAGTGTCGGAATGTCAACAGATGTTGACATTAGGGCATTGCCTTCCTGATCTTGACGCGGTTACTCCGACCGGCGCAGGCGACTTAGGTTCGATCAGGCGGCTCTCGGCAAATGGTTTCGGATTGACGAGACATTGGTTGCCGGGTTTGTCAGTTGCGGTGCGGCAGTGCTATCTGTTCGTTTATTCCTGGCACATTGTCGACATCGCACGATGTCAGACGCGGGTCCGCTTCCGGGAGAAAAGCGGGGATGGATGCCGTCTCTGTCTCAGGGTCCAAACGTCAGCCGACCCTTTAGATCCGCCGAAGCCGGTGGAGCAGTTTAAGTGTCGCGTGCCCCCATCCCCGACCGGGGGTGAACCTGTTGATAATGGCAGCGAGTATGATCGCCGCCTTCGGCATCGGCGGAGGAGAGATGCAGGCTTTGGACGAGGCGTCTTGGCGCGTTACGGGTGGCGGGACCGCGTAGTCGATCATCGCGCAATAGCAGATCGCGTGATGATCGCATAATAGATCGAGTTGGATACTCGCTTGCGCCGTCGCCGGCTGGATCACCGTAGCGCCCGGAAGCGCGACGTAGCCAATGGTCGGAACGTGAGGGACGACATCGAGGATATAATTGAACAGCCGATACTGACCTACCGTCGCCGCAAAAAGGTTGACCCAGGCCTGATCGCCAGTGCGCGGCGATGCGAAAAGGCACGCCGATACTTTTGGCCCCAACCTTTCGGCGATGTCGCTCGTCAAGTAAGTGGCCAACGCGCTGCCGAGGCTGTGCCCCACAACCGTTACGGTTCCCGGTTCGACGAGTTCGGCCACGCCTTCCGCCGCGTTTTGGTGCGTGGTTTGGCCAGTCGCCACATCGGCCAGACTCATGGTTTGGTAGATGTCCCAGAAACCCTCCTCGACCCGAACACCGGGATGGTGCGGATGCGGAATGAGCAAGAACTCGGCGTCGATCACCCATTCGACGATGCCCTCCGTTCCCCTCACGACGGCGGCGTAGGAGTCGGGGTCCGTGCTGCTCCGCGCCAAAAATCCGAAGAACACGCGCTTCGAAGGGTCGCGGCTAAGGCGCTGGCTCGCGGCGCCTTTTGCGGGAAACAGCACGTCCTCGGCGGTGAGATAGGCGACGACGGTCCAGCCTGCCGCCGCGATCCGCGCGTCCACCGGCGGACAGCGCGAACTCAGGTTGGGGCCGGCGTACATATCTTCCGCAATCATTGCGAGAAATCCGAAGCCGACTGCCTGCTGGTCCGTCACCGCGTCCACAGTGCCGCTCCAATTCGCCCAATTTTGGATGCGGAAGTTCCTTTTCCGCATCGCAACTCATGATCTAGGCCGTGGAGAATACCACCCAGGCGTTTCGCCGGATAGTAGCACCCAAGCTGTAATATCGGACCAGCCGTGTGTGATTCTTGGGCACGCACCTCGAGTGGATAGAAACATCGTCGTTCCGCCTAAATTTGAAGCGGCACATGAACGGCCATGCGGCGCGCGGCTCGGCAACGGTAGAAGGGATGCGGCAGGGTTCCTGCTAATGTCCGCTATGCCCTGGAAGCGGCAGGCAGCGCGCCGATTTTGCCATGTCGGTGATGTGCCACGGCGATATCGAAGCCTCTTCCACAAAGACAGTCTGGCGGCAATGTCTGCGTCACGCCCGCTTGCACCCCAAGAGCGGCGGAAAAGCCGACATAGGACTTCAATCTACCGATGCACACCTGCAAGTCGCCAATGCAAACCGAAATTATGACGCGACTTTGCTAAGAAAGCCGTCGACGCTGTTGCGTAGACTGTCCGCAGCTGTCTCGACGGTCAGTGAGGCGCTTAGAACCGTATCCGCCGACTTATGCATATCGGCAATTGCGCCAGCGGCGCTTTCGAGTGCTGATGCTACTGATTTTGCCCCTGTGGCGGCCGTTGCAACGTTACTTGAAATCTCCCGCGTCGCAGCGCTCTGCTGTTCAACCGCTGTCGTGATAGCCGCGGTAAAATCGCGAATTTCCTGCATGCGACCGGCAATGCTGGCGATAGCGCCGACGGCGTTTTGCGATGACGACTGTACCGCTGCAATCTGGGCGGCAATGTCATCCATCGCTTTCGCTGTTTGCACCGCAAGCGCTTTAACTTCGGCCGCGACAACCGCAAAGCCTTTGCCTGATGTGCCAGCAAGAGCTGCTTCGATGGTGGCGTTGAGAGCCAGCAAATTGGTCTGCTCGGCTACCGCTTGAATGAGCTTGACCACATCGCCGATCTTTTGCGCGGCTACCGCAAGTCCACCAATGTCCTCATTGGCGGATTGCGCCTCGGTTGCGGCGACTTTCACTACCTGAGACGCTTGAATAAGCTGGCGATTGATCTCGACGATGGAGCTTGATAGTTCATCTGCCGCGGCTGTTGCCACGTCAACACTTTCAACAGACGTATTGGAGGCTCTAACGGCGTCCACAGTAAGCTCGGTAGTCTCCTTCGAGGATGCCGACAGCGCCGTCGCGGTTGATCTCATCTTCCCAACACTCTGTGTGACGGTCTGTAAAACGCCATCGACGCTCCGGCGAAACCAATCTTTCGCCTCGTCAATGCGAGCGCGGCGCTGTGCCTCCCGCTCAGCGAGTTCGGCATTCTTGCGCTCTGCAGAACACCGCTCAGAAATGTCGTCATGAGTACCGATCCAATAGTTGCTCCCCGGTATCGCTCGATTTTCAACGGAGATGGAGCGCCCGTCTGACATTTCAGCGACGTGACGCATGATCTTCCCGGTGGCCAGGGCTTGTTCGAGCTCGGCGTAATATTCCGCGGGTTCACGACGAAGGCTGCCTGTCGCAAACCGATGTCGGAGGATATCGATAAACGTAGTACCGGGTTTAGCGCGCTCCGGCGAGATTCCGTACATCGCCAGATATCGATCGTTGCAAATGACCAGGCGCCCGGCGTTGTCCCACAAGACCACGCCTTGGGTCATGTTCTTTAGTGTGAATGCGGCCAGAGAGCCCAAAGACAGCCCTCTTGTCATCGCGTGAGCCGTTGCCATGCTTTTCCGCCAAAACCGAAGGGAATGCATTGGCGACGGTATCATCGCCTGCGGCGATCGCATGATGGGGCCACTGTTGGCAGCCTCACAATGGTAGCGGTTTGGTTTGACTCGGCTTAGCGGGCGGTCAAAGTTGCCCGCGACTTTCACTGACAACCGGGACAGCGTGCGCAAATTTGCGCTTGTTCGGAGGCAAGCGCTGCCTTCTCCTCGGCGCACTGGCGATAAAGGGCAGCTTGAGAAACCGAACCCACGCCCGTGCATCGGCGATTAAACGCTCCGACCCGCGCTTCGAACTCCCGCGCCGTTGCAACACAATTACTCGTGGCCGTATTTGAGCGCGACACGGCCGGCGGCGGCACGTTACTCTTGTCCAATGGCTTGCTGATCTTGGGCGGCGGATGCCAGTCGGTTGCTGGCTTACCCACCATGCTGGGTTTCGCGGCCGGATGCGCCTGCACAGCTGGCGGCTTGGGGCATGGCTTGTCGAACCCGCAGCCCGACTTGGCCTTAGCGTCTTCATTGGGGCTCTGCGCCGGGGCATAGACTGCTCCGGCCACGAAGAGAACGGTGGCGATCAGCGCCAACTTCAGGACGCGATGTCTCATGGCTCGATGCTCTCATGACGCGAATTGAGGTCACGTCATATGTCGTTACCCATCGACTTTTGGTTCTCGGCAGCACCTACAGCTAGCTAACGGTAATGCAGGTCCAAGATGTTTGACGGCAGGCAGATGCCAGCGGGAGGCCCGCATCGTGCCCCACTGATTGTTGCAACAGGCCCACGGCGAGCGCGCCAACGTTATCCCGGGTGAAGGGACTTGGACATCCGCGCCGCGATAGCATCATATAAAGCTTTCGCGCCCGTCGGATAAGTCATGACAAATGCGTTGACGATCTGACCGTGCTGCGAGAGGATATATTTCTCATAAAATACCCGGTCGCCACGCACGCCGGAGAGAACCAAGATCCCCGCGTCGGCGAAGCGATAGGTGACGTGAGAATAATCGGACCCGCTTGAGTCCCGGATATATTCCTCGAACTCCGGTATCGTCCTTTCTTTGCCGCCAGGGTTGTTGAGTTCGCCGTAGACGGAGAAATGCGCTTCATCGGTGGCCGCAAAGTCCCTGCCATCGCCGTTGGCGGGCGGCGGTGCTGCCCGGAACTGCGGCGGGTAATCGATCGAGAAACCGTAGCGCGGGTTGACATACGTCTGCCACGATTGTGCTGCCGCCTCATCGAAGACCGGTACCGCGGCCATGGAAAATAGAACAAGTGCTCGACGAGCAAAGAGCATTCACTACCTCGACTATCCAGTGGAGTGGAACCTCGCGGGTTTGTTCACGTTCGGCGTGCTTGCGCTTCTTTCGATTGGATCGCGGCCATAATATGCGAAAATCACTTGGCCATTAACAAAATCAATTGATCTAGATCAATTGAGCCGAAGGAAAAGAGGAATTTTGTTTAGCGCAAGACCGAGGCGCCGCTGATCGAGATTGACTCCTCCCTGCAACACCCAGCGACAGCTCCGGTGCGGCTACACGTCGGAACTTATGGAGTTCATCCGATGATCAGGCTTCTTCAGGCGGCAGAATTTGTACTTCGCGCGTCGGTTATTCTGGCCGTGTCAACCGGCCTTGCGAACGCCCAGTCCGCTGAAACGGGATTCAAGACGCCGTCTGGCAACATTTACTGCGTCATCGAGCCGCCGGTCGACAACCATTCGGTGAGCGATCTGCGCTGCGACATAATGCAGATGACGTCCAAGGCTCCGCCGGCGCCGAAAAATTGTCCGTTATCGTGGGGCGATGCATTCGCAATCACCCAAGATGGCAATCTCGCCATCAGAGTATGCCATGGCGACACGGTAAAAAACGATGAGCTGATGGTATTAGCCTACGGGACGCAGTGGCACCAAGGCGGCTACTCGTGCGGGTCGGAAACGACCGGACTGACGTGCACAAACGCGAAGGGACATGGTTTTTCGCTATCGAAGGCGGTGCAGAAGCTGTTCTAGCGAGAGACCAGTGCGGCCGGCAGCATGCTGTTGATGATAAGATGGACATGCCTTGCACAGACCAGAGCGAAGAGTCGAAGGCAAGGCGCGCTCGGCAGGAAGGATCACCCCCACTGCATCGTCATCACCAGCTCGCGCTTGCCGCCGCACTCGATAAACGGCGTCAATCGCCGTAGTCGGTCAGATGTTGTAGCGGGCTTGGAGATTGAGGGAAAGGATCATGCACATAGCGAACGGAGCACTTTTGCCTGTCGTAACAGCTCTCGTCTGCTGTTCCATCTCAACGGGCACTCGCGCCACTGCCTGCATGCAGGAGATCGTTGTTCCCATAAATTTTCAGCAGGGTGCAGTGTGCTGGCGGCATGTCGGCGTCGGTACAACATTCAAGGGCCAATTTGGAGCACATCAGCGTGTCACTGCCGGTGCAGTCGGGGAGTTCTATGAGGCTGATGCAAACAATCGAACCGCGATTACAGCTGGTCCTTGGCAACTCGCCGTTACCGGTCCTCAAGGGTTTTCTGCGAATAGCGGCGGTGATGGTCAGTTGGACGTTATTCTGCCTCAGACCGGGCAATACAGCATTGTCACTTATCCCTGTAGCATATGGGGCAACCAAGGCATGATTGAAATCTGTGCACAATAACGGCTTTGCGCGCTAACTGGCCTTGTCTGCTGCGCGCTCGGTCTCGCTGCCGGCTTCAATCTTCTTATCCTTCTTCCCAGGTATGCGCAGCAACATTTCCGCTTGGCCTTCGATCCATTTGCGTCACTTCGCACCGCAGAACAACAGCACGCATTTGCTCCACTGCTGCTGCGCCTTTCACGGTGGACACAACCTGATAGTCTGCGGGCCTATCGCGTAGACCGGCTTTGGTCCTGCGCGCGGAGGGACAGGTGGCGGATACGGTTCCGTTTAAGTACCGGGCCTTCCTGAGCTACAGCCACCGGGATACCGCCTGGGCCAAGTGGCTGCATGCTCGGCTTGAGGGGTTTCGCATCGACAAGGACCTGATCGGGCGAGCGACGCCGGTCGGGCCGGTGCCGAAAACATTGCGGCCGATCTTTCGCGACCGCGAGGATTTTTCCGGCGGGCAGACGCTCACCGACGCCACCGTCACGGCGCTCGATGGGTCAGCGGCCCTGATCGTGCTCTGCTCGACCGTCTCGGCTGAACGGCCCGCAGTCAACGAGGAGGTGCGGCTGTTCCGGTCGCGCCACCCCGATCGGCCGGTGATCCCCGTTATCATCGACGGCACATGGCCGGATAATTTTCCACCGGCGTTGCGCTACGAACTCGCTGCCGACGGCACGATCACCGACCGCGCTGTCACCATCCTCGGCCCCAACCTGCGCGAGAGCGCCGACGGCAAAAATCTCGGCCTCGCCAAGACGGTCGCCGGCCTCACCGGCCTGGCTCCCGACGATGTGTACCGCCGCGCCGAGCGGACGCGGCGGCGGCGCGACCGATTTTGGGCGGGGCTCGCAGGCGTATTTTTGTTTCTCGCCGTCGCTGCAACCGGCAGCGCGGTCTATGCCTGGCAGCAGCTCAAGACCAACGAGGCCTTCCTCAACGCGACGCTCAAGACCGCGACCGAGATCGTCAACACGGCCGTGGCCCAGGCCGATAAGTACAACGTGCCGCGCACGGCGACGCTTGAGCTTCTCACCAAGGCGGAAGCCCTGTTCGACGACATGGCTCAGTTCGGCCGGGCGACCCCCGAGCTGCGCTATCGCAAGGCGTGGATGTTGATCGAATTCGCCCGTAATTACGCGGTGTTGGGCGATACCGACAAAGAGCGCGCGCACGCCACCGAAGCCTACCGCCTGTTGGCCGGGCTCGCAGCCAAGAAGCCCAATGACACCACCTATCAGCGTGACCTGTCGGTCGCCTACAACGAGATCGGCGACGTGCAGATGGCGCAGGGCAATCTGCCGGCGGCGCTGGCCTCCTATCAGGCGAGCCTCGCCATCGCCGACCGGCTGGCGAAATCCGATGCCGGCAATGCCGGCTGGCAGCGCGACCTGTCGGTGTCGTACAACAAGGTCGGCGACGTGCAGGTCGCGCAGGGCAATCTTCAGGCGGCGCTGGCCTCCTATCAGGCGAGCCTCGCCATCGCCGACCGGCTGGCGAAGTCCGATCCCGGCAATGCCGGCTGGCAACGCGACCTGTCGGTGTCGTACAGCAGGGTCGGCGACGTTCAAGTTGCGCAAGGCAATCTTCAGGCGGCGCTGGCCTCCTATCAGGCGACCCTCGCCATCTTCGACCGGCTGGCGAAGTCCGATCCCGGCAATGCCGGCCGGCAAGACGACCTGTCGGTGTCGTACGACAAGATCGGCGACGTGCAGGTGGCGCAGGGCAATCTGCCGGCGGCGCTGGCCTCCTATCAGGCGAGCCTCGCCATCACCGACCGGCTGGCGAAGTCTGATCCTGGCAATGCCGGCTGGCAACGCGACCTGTCCGTGTCGTACAACAAGGTCGGTGACGTGCAGGTGGCGCAGGGCAATCTTCAGGCGGCGCTGGCCTCCTATCAGGCGAGCCTCGCCGTCGCCGACCGGCTGGCGAAGTCCGATCCCGGCAATGCCGGCTGGCAACGCGACCTATCGGTGTCGTGCAGCAAGGTCGGCGACGTTCAAGTTGCGCAGGGCAATCTGCCGGCGGCGCTGGCTTCCTATCAGGCGAGCCTCGCCATCTTCGACCGACTGGCGAAGTCCGATCCCGGCAATGCCGGCTGGCAACGCGACCTATCGGTGTCGTACAACAAGATCGGCGACGCGCAGGTGGCGCAGGGCAATCTTCAGGCGGCGCTGGCCTCCTATCAGGCGAGCCTCGCGATCAGAGACCGGCTGGCGAAGTCCGATCCTGGCAATGCCGGCTGGCAACGCGACCTGTCGGTGTCGTACAACAACGTCGGCGACGTGCAGGTGGCGCAGGGCAATCTGCCGGCGGCGCTGGCCTCCTTTCAGGCGAGCCTCGCCATCACCGACCGGCTGGCGAAGTCCGATCCCGGCAATGCCGGCTGGCAACGCGACCTGTCGGTGTCGTATGCGAAGCTCGCCGGTGTCTATCTGAAGGCAGAGCAACCGGCGAAGGCGGGCGAGGCGCTTGCTGCCGGCCGCGCTATTATCGCTCGGCTCGTGACACAATTTCCGGACTGGGCAGAATGGAAGCAGGACCTCTCGTGGTTCGATCAACAAATCGCAGCGCTGAAGAATTGATCGGACGTCCTCCGCTATACCGGCATTCAAAGGGGGAGTGAGCCTTTTCGCAATGCGGTAATTGACGGTGCGCGAGCGCCGGTTTGGGTCCACCGCTCCCTTTCGCGGCTCGGAATTGTCATGGCTTACACTCTGCCCTGCCGATCACGTGCGGCTCGCTAAAATCCACCATTAAGTTCGCATCGCGCTCAAGCCGCGCAACTTGATCCGTAACCTCTCCCGTCGCGATCTTTCGCTGGCATTCCATCAAAGTTGCGGTCGGTTCTGCACGCACAGAATATTCGCCGACTTGCTGGCCGGTCAGCGTCGTGAGCACCGCCACGACCTTGAACATTGCCGCGTTCACCCAGTTTGTTTCGGCTGGTGAGACGCAATTTTCTTGCCATCCTTCGTCCATTTCTCCAGCTTGTAGATCAGGCATTCCGGTGGGCGTGAAATAGCGCTCATCTCAATAATGGCGCTGCTTCATTGCTACTCGCAGGCGTAGCTCGCGGCGTCTTTCTGGTCGCCGGTGCCTTTGTAGCGGGCTTGCTTGGGATACGGACACAAAGGCCGTGTCCACAACACGTTGCCCTCCTTGTCCGTCTTGGTGCCGAGCAGGCTGTCCGGCGCCACGCCGTGCTCTACCCATTTCTCAAGCGCCGTCAGCGTTAAAGCGATCATGTCCGTGCCGACCCAATCCGGCGTTCGGGTGCAAAGATGACATGAGGCGGGGCCTAGGAGCTTTGCGGAGATGTCGGCCTGTCATTTCGAGATCAATTCAATGCGCCGATCGGGCACGAGCCACAGGAGGGCGACCGCAACGTAGATGACGATTGCAACCCATTCTTTGACGAAAGCAAGCGGTATAGCGGCGATGTACATGGCCAAGGACAACCTCCCTTTCAGGTCGCTGCCGATGGCCGTCGCTAAAGCGGACGTTCGGCCATTGCGAGCTATGATTGCGGCCTGCAGCACCGTATAGCCAATCGCCGCCATCGCCAGCACGACACCATAAGCGGCGACCGGCAACGGCCTAAATCCGGCCTCGTCAATCCAGCGGATGACGAATGGAATCAGCGAAAAGCCAGAACAAAAGGAAGAGATTCGCCCACAAGACCCTGCCGTCGATCCGCTCAGTGGCATGCAGCATATGAGGGTGGCTGATTGGAACATCCGCTTGGGCGGCCGACATGCCGCTCAAAGCTCCGCCTCCGCCTCCAGCGCCAGCCTGGAGTTGGACTGGCTTCTATGCGGGACTGGATGTTGGCTGGGGAGGCATCTCTGACTCGCAGGCTATGTCGAGTCCTACCTTCGCACTGACAGTCCCTAACAACGGCAACGGAATTATCGGCGGCGGCCACGCTGGTTACAATTTCCAGACAGGTCAGTTCGTTTATAAAATTGAAGCCGATATCGCTGCCACCTCAATTGGCGACACATATGCAATCCCCCCACCTTTCACGCCGGGCACATTCGGTACTGAAAAGTTGAACTGGGAAGGTTCGTTGCGGGGTCGTTTAGGCATTGCCGCCGGAAATGCGCTGTTCTACGGCACCGGCGGTTGGGGCCTTTGGCAACTTTACAGACTATTACAATGGAGTAGCTAATGCTCCGATATATGTGCAAACCGTCTCGAGCATTCGGAACGGATGGACCGCTGGCGCCGGCATCGAGTACGCCTTCGCCAATCATTTCTCAGCGCGTGTGGAATACCGGTACATCGGCTGGAATAGCTATACGAATAATTTGAACGTCTTTTTGGCGCCGCCTGGTACTTCGGTTGACAAGGTGACCGAGAACGAAGTCCGCTTTGGATTCAGCTACAAATTCGGTCCATAAACTGCAATCGCCGGCAGGGCGCAGGCAGCGCTGACCGTGTTCTAACTTCGCGTTCCCTTTGCCGGAATCGGCAGAATTGCCCGCTTGGCTAGTCCCGCGACGGCTGGCCGCCGCTGACCTCAAGCCTAAACACCAACTCGACGCTTCGGTAAATTCGATGGCGAGTTCGCCTCCCACCTCGCGAACGTATGCCGGTTCCGGAACGCTGAAATATATGTGGTGAGCGACAGGAATTTGGCCGTGCCCCTGAGGTCCGTTCCTGGGGGTGAAGCGGACATGCTGCCGACATGCCAATTCGGTCGATGCTGACCCGAAGGCGACATCGCCAGCGTGGCTTTGCCGTGTTGCACAATACGTGCTCAAGCCCATCGTGCACCGAAGGCTTCGACACGCTCGATCTGAAGGAGGCGAAGGCGTTACTCGACGAGAAGGGCATCTTGGTTGATGCAGCGGCGACCAAGATCGACTAAGTTAGGCCTGACAAGGCAAGACCGAGGCGCGCACGCCTTAAGGCCAATTCGCAGTATTTCCGGGAATTACAAGCGGCGCAGCGCTGTCTGATTTTTTCGATCACGCCGCGGTCACAACTCTCGATCGTGCCTAGGCCGAGATCCAATATAGCGATCAGGCAATCCGGCGGATGGTTGGGTGAGGTGGTCCGAGATGCTGAGGGTTGCATGAATCCTCGACGTTCAAATTTCTGTCTGTTTGCCTGAACAACAACACTGACGCGTTAATAGACTGAGTGCATTGACCTGAATCAATTAGTGACCGGGCTTAGAATTTAATTGCCCGTTGCCATTGGGAGGCAGCCGAGGCACTAAATAGGCTAGCATTTGCTGCGGTGCCGTATTGAAGTGATTGGCGGCACGTCACGTCGGTCGCCGTGCCGCCGCGTGATGTCGGAAATTGAGGGGAAGCCGACATCCAATGCGGCCGGTGCGACTTCGCATTTTGACCCGAAGCGGGCTGTATTACCAGCTCGCCTTGAGGCCGCCGGAGATGAAATTGGCCAGACTGCTGCCGCGGATTTCCGCATCGTAATTGACGAACGCGATCCAGCGCTGGTCGAGGCGCGCCCCCAGCGAGGCCCCGAGCAGCGCCGCGGTGCGATCCGGCGTAATCCCGGTGACCGTGAACGGCGTCATCGTCGGGTCGGACAGGAACGCCGCCGTAAACGCCCGCGGATCGTTGAGGAAGTCGTAGAGCAGCCGCGCCCGCAGTTCCGGCATCACCATGAAGCCGGGCATGACTTCATAGGTGGTCCACGCCCGCGCCCCGACATAGCCTTTAAGCGAATCGATGTCCGCGCTGCTGCTGGTGATGCCGAGGGACGAGCCGCCGGACTCCGTGAAGGCGTCGGTGTGCAAGCCGGTATAGACCAGCCCCGCCATCGGCTGGATCGTGCCGCTCCCGAAGGCGTAGCGCCGTGCCGCCTCGAAGCCGGCGTCAATGGTGTTGGCGTCATAGCTCGCCGTCGCCGGCGTCGGCAGCACCATCAGCCGGTCCGCTGACACCGAATGGAAGCCGCCACCGAGCACTCCAGTGAACGACCATGGCCCAGGCTGGTAGCTCGCATAGCCGCCCAACCGCAACGAGCCGATGCTGCCGTTGTCGCCGCTCACGTCCTGGGTCACCATGGCGTTGTCATAGGCCACCGCGATGCCGGCAAGCCAATCATGCTTGAGATAATCGACGCCGAACGCGCTGCCGGCGGAGCGGTAGCCGAAGCCGAAATTCGTCGCGGTGCCGCTGAAATTAGCGATGGCACCTTCGCCCTTGGCCCAGATGCTCCAGATGCCGGTGTCGGGCGGCGGCGCCTTGACGAACGGCGGCGTCGCGCTGAGCGAGCGCGGCGCATAGCCGAGCATCGCTGCCGGTCCATCGTCGCCGTCGAGGCGCGTGCCGTCGTCGGCAAAGCGCATCACGGCGTATGGCGTCGGCATTGACGACGATGCTGCAGAGCGGGCGCGGGCGAACAGGCTGTCAATGAAGATGAATTCGTTGTCGAGGATGGTGGTCTGGATGGTAGTGTAGAGGTCGCCGGCAATCATGCCGGCGCCGCCGCCGGCGAGCGTGACGTTGGTGGCGATGTCGTAGTCGACGTTGGTGTTAAAGTCGACGCTACCAGCAGTGATGACGAATTGCTGGTAGCCGGCCAAATTGCAGTTCGGCGCCGGCCATGTCGTGGGCGGGCCATTACAATTGATCGGTCCGACGCGAACGCCGTTCGCAAAAGTACCCGGTCCGTTGCCGATCGGGATCGTTTGCGGACCGACGAACTCGGTCGTCGTGACGAAAGTATTTACGGTCTGGCTGGCCGCGCCGGGGCCGAACGCCTGGGTGAGCGCGTTTGCGACCAGGCTGCCGTTCGGCCCGGCAAGCGCTGCTGAAAGCGCGTTCGCCAACGGACTATTGCCCGGCACGACCACCGTGGTGGTCCCCGAGGTGGTCGTTGAAAGCGTAGAAGTGGTGCTTGCTGCATCGGCCCGGCCGGGTGCGAGCAGCACTGCTGCCGCCAGGACAACGAGCCCACGCAGCGCCAGCGCCCACCAACGCCGCATGATGTGCCCAGCGTCAACTGCGCCGGGAAGCCGCAATTGCAGAGAGCGCGCGGCGAAAAAAATGCACCCCCGTTGAGCCGAGACCGCCCCCATGATCGGCTCCAAGCTGAACTTGCCGCTAAGCTACCCGGTTCGCCTGCGGCGCAGCAAATGAACGATGTCAGCAAGACAGTGGATTTGCCCTTTTCTTGCCATGTGTGGCGTAAAGGCCACAAGCTATGGCTGGCTACCCCGCATGGCCTTTGCGGACACCAGGAGCAGTGGTCGGCGCTCGACTGTCGGGACCGGTCCTCGTATAGCTTGGGCACGTTGCGTGACTGGATGCGGTGACGGGAGAACGGATGCCTGCGGGCCGGCTGCTGGCCGCCGCGATATTGATCCCCACCGTCGCCCACGTCGCCGATTGGCACAGCGCGTCATTTGCAGCGCTGCAACGTGATGTCGGAAATGGGGCCTATGAACGGACATGGCCGGGTGGGGCGGAGAAGGTAGAAAATGACCCATTTCAACAGTGGGATGTGCATCGCACCAGTCGGAAAAGGCTAGTTTGCTGCTGGTGCGGAGCGAAGCTCGGCATCGACTTTCTGGCCTGGGATCGCGTGCATGCCACCCACGATCACACGGTCTTCCTTTCTCAGACCCTTCTCGATCACGCGCAGATTCCCGATGAGCTGTCCCTGCTCGACCCTGCGCTGCTCCACCACACTGTCCTTGTTGATGACGAGCACATAGCGCCCATTCTGGTCGCTACCGAGCGCAACATCCGGCACGAGCAGCGCTTGCTCCTCCCACTGGGGAATGCGTACGCGCACGGAATAACCGGGCAGGAGGGCGCGGTCGCCGTTTGCCAAGCTTGCACGCGCTGCGAGCGTTTTCGTCGTCGGATTGAGGAACGGCGCCGTGTAGTCGAGCGTTCCCTTGTGCGGGTTGTCGGTTTCGGACAGCAGCCCGACGTCAACGGGAAGACCCACAAGGCTGGCACGCGGGTCTTGACCGCGCCTCGCGAGGTACGCGCGAATTTGTAGCACCTCCAGCTCGCTGACGGTGAAAGTCACGTAGATAGGGTCGAGCTGCACGATGATGGCCAACACCGTCGGATGTTGGTTGTCTGCACCGACGAGTTGGCCCAGCGAGACTTGCCGGTCGGTCACGATGCCGTCGAACGGCGCATTTACCTTAGTGTAGCCGAGGTTGATCTCGGCCGCCTTTTCGTCCGCTTGCGCCGACTGCAAGTCAGATCGCGCGTCATCCAGTTGGGCGAGCGCCCTGTCGTACGCGGAGCCCGAGGTACTCTGCTTGGCCATGAGCTCAGCCTGCCGCTTGAACTCCGTCTCCGCCAACGTCAGCGCGGCTCGGGCGCGCGCGACCGATAACTTCGCCGCCTCAAGCTTGAGACTGTAAGGCTCCGGCTCGATGGTGAAGAGCGGCGTCCCCTTCTTGACGAATGCCCCGTCGACATAGGTGATTTCCTGGACGAAACCTTGCACGCGCGCAACGAGGTCGACCGAGTTGACCGCTGCCGCGGCCCCGGCCGCCTCGAAATACCTAGTCACCGTTTGCTCAACCGGCGCCGCGACGATGACCTTCGGCGGCGACGTGTCCTCGCCGCGGGCGGCAACACCGGCTGTAGCGGCCAGCACAAGGATTACGCAGGCAAATGCAGCGCGGGTCATGAGCAAAGCCTCTGTATTTTGCAACTGCCGGGCTTGCGCGCAAATCGAAGTCATGAGGCGGCAGCAATGCCACGATCCGATTTCAGCGTGGCGTTAGCAAGCCAAAACATTCTGCCGCAGCGCGACTGGCGCCAGGCCGCGGTTGCTAGGTCTAACCCGAGCGCACCTCGGTCGATTTCCGCTCGCCGGTAGGTTCGATAGGCGATCGCTGCTATCGCCGCCTGCGGGATCAGTGATATCGTGCCAGTGCGTCGCAAAGAAGGACGCCAGCGATGAGCGAGTGGGAGCACTATTGGGAGCTCACGGGCACCAGCGCCGTCACGCTGATCGGTCTTTTGTTCGTCGTCATCACGCTCGGTGCCGAACGAGTGCAACACGGTGACCACCGGCTGTTGCGGACTTACCTTACGCCCACGCTCGTTCACTTCGGCATCGTATTCCTGATTGCCCTTCTCGCGTTGTCGCCGGAACGCGACGGTCTGATCCGGCCTTTCGGGCTGATCGGCATCGCCGGCGGCGTCTATGTCCTGAACATTATGCTGAAGCTCGCGCGCAACCACGAGACGTGGGACGCCTGGCTCTTCCATGGCGGCATCCCCATCGTCTGCTCTGCGGGAATTATCGCGGCCGCCTGGCTTGGCGTGACTTCGCCGAAGCAAGCGTATTCAATTCTCCGTGCCGTTTCGGCGCTGCTGCTGCTCGCCGGAATGCGGAACGCCTGGGCCGTCGCCGTCGCCGTCGCCGGGAGAAAGTCGAAATGATCGTTACTGCGGCCCTCGTCATTCCTGGCAGGCCGCCGACCTAGTCGGATGTTTGCGGTTCGGTCGATATTGGCACGCCTCGACGCGACGGATGGTAGTCCCAATCGACGCTATCGGGGTACAGCCGACGTGCAATCCTCGACCTGAATCGGTTGATCCTGACCCATTTCGTGCATCGCGGCGAAGTGGGGCGGTGCATGAATTGACGTAGCTCAATGCCAGCCAAAGGAGCGCAACTAAAAAGACGCTGGAAATTTTCGTCGCGCGCGAAGGGCGGAAAGCATGCAAGGCGTCGCCTCATCGCGTCTAGGTTTTCGCATGGCTCTTTCGGTGAAGGCTAATTCCTATAGCTTTACGCTGCTTGCTACCATTGGGGCAGGTTGCGTCGCCTTCTGCCTCATGGCGCATTCCGGTGCGTTGGCCCAGTCGTCCGCAGAAGGAAACGTCAACGTCCAGGTGGAACAGGGGGTGCTTCGCTGTGTGTCGGCGGCCGGATCGCTCAAATGTCTCGGCGTACCCTACGCCGCTCCGCCGATCGGCGCGCTACGATGGCGACCGCCGGCGGCGGCGCTCGGCTGGCAGGGCGTGCGTGACGCCGCTCGTTTCGCATCGAGTTGTCTGCAAGCAAAAAGCGAATACGCCAAAGCGCAGGAAGGTGCCGAGGACTGTCTCTACCTGAACGTCTACGTGCCGCGAGAGACGATCGCTGAAGCGACCGCGCGCCTTCCCGTCATGGTTTGGTTGCATGGCGGCGGCTTCGTGAACGGGTCGGGAAATGTTTTCGACGGCGAGCGGCTTGCCAAAACCGCAAACGCAATTGTGGTGACGGTGAACTATCGGCTTGGCCCGTTCGGCTGGCTCGCTTTGCCATCCTTGGCGGCCGAAGCTCCGGATCACTCGGCGGGCGACTACGGCTTGCGCGACAGCATTGCCGCCCTGGGCTGGGTTCAGCGCAACATCGCCACTCTCGGCGGCGACCCGCAGCGCGTGACCCTGTTCGGCCAATCGGCTGGCGGAGAGCAGACGCTAGCGCTAGTCGCCTCGCCTGTCGCCGCTGGTCTCTTTCAGCGAGCAATCTCCATGAGCGCGCCGGCGTCGCTGCCCATGCCAACGATCGACGCGGCGGCGGCCAAGCGCGGGGCATTTCTCGATGAACTCGGTTGCACGGATGCTTCGAGCCAGCCGGGTTGTTTGCGCAGCCTGCCTGCCCAGAAAATCCTGGACGCCGCGCACATCAGTTGGGACCTGATCGACAAAGGCGGTCTGGGTTGGACGCCGGTGATCGACGGCGTCGTGCTGCCCGATCAATGGCTGTCGTTGTTCCAGCAGGGCAAAATCAACAAGGTACCGGTGATGATCGGCCACACCGGATATGAGGGAGGCCTGTTCGTCGCCATTCGAGAGAATGCCGCGGGCGCGCCCGCGACGTCTTCGTACGTTGAGGACCGCTTCAAGTCTTTCTTTGGCCCTCTGTCCCCAGTCGTCATGTCGATATATCCGGAAGCGGCGTTCGCTTCGCCAGGTGATCGGATGGGGCATGTGATAACCGACGCGCTGTTCGCAGAAGGATTGACGCGGGACCGCGCTGCGCTGGCGGCGCAGACGCCGGTCTACGGCTACGAGACTTGTGACGCTGACGCTCCGCCAAGCCATGTCCAGCCCCTGCGATCGAAACTGGGCTGCGCGCACGATTCAGACCTTCCCTTACTGTTCCAGTGGGAAGATTTCTCGGGAGAGGTCCCGAAATTGACCGAGGATCAGTTGAGCCTGGCCAAGGTTCTCGGGCGTTACTGGGGCAACTTCGCTGCTTCGGGAGACCCGAATGGGCCGGGCTTACCGCTCTGGCCGCGGCAGACCGCCGACGCGGCGCCGATCCAGATGCTCGCGACGGCGCGCGACGGCGGCGTAAGGACAATCTCAGCGGCAGCGTACGCGCGTGAGCATCATCTCGAATTCTGGGGCTGGCTCGCTTTCCTCAAGGAGTGGTTGATTTTCATCGCGGTCGGCGTCGTTGTCGCGCTCGTCGCCGTGGTCGGCGCACTCGTGCAGCGTCGCAGCCGCCGGCGTGTAAGGACCGCCGCCGCTGAGTAGCGACATGCCTGAGCAGGTTACTCAGCCGCAACGACGCAAAGTGGCTTTGGCGTTGCGAGGCGGAGGATCGCACGGTGCCTTTACATGGGGCGTGTTTGACCGCTTGCTGGACGACCAGATGATAGAACTGCAATGCAGTTCCAGCCTGCCTGCGGCGATGTCCGTTGTTGGCACATATCGACGTTTGTGCCGTTGGCCGTCATGTCCGAGAGCGGGGGATGAACGGACCTCCTGCGGACATGCCAATTCGGTAGAAGATGACCCGTAGCCGACATGAGTGCCGAAGGATTTTCGCATTGCCGGCCGGATTCACAATGTCGGCGAGGTTTGTTGGCATATCTCCAAAAAAGCTGTCTTCCGTTTACCGGCTGCATTTCCCGATTTGAAAGCACCAGCCCGTACCAAGACCGGCCGCGTGTTGCTGATTGGTTAATCGTTCATATTTTAGCGGCCCTATTAACGGCAAAAATGTCACTTCGCTCTAGAACGACAAATGGATGGTTCCTAGGGGATCAAACAGGGCGATGGATGAGTTGAGCAAGACGACCGTCACAGCATTTTCGATCGTAATGTCGGTCGCAATGACGATCTTAGCGATGGTGATGTCGGTCGCAATGACGATCTTAGCGATGGTGTGGATTTTCGGTATTGATCCGGATGCGACGATCAAAGTTTCGCAGGTGTTTAAATTTGGTATCGTGATAGCGGCCGTAGCGCCGGCGTTGATCCGCCCAATCACCTCCTCCAAGATTACCCGCGCCATTCGCGAGCGCGACTGTGCCTATGCGGAGCTCCGCCGGATTGCTAATACTGATCAGTTGACCGGCCTGCACAATCGTCGCGGCTTCGATGCGGCGGTCGAGGCTACCAGTCATCTCGATGATCCGACCATGTCTGTACTGATGATCGACATCGACTTTTTCAAAAAATTGAATGATAACTTTGGCCATGATTTTGGCGATGCAGCGCTGGTCCGGGTCGCTGCGATTCTCCGCGAGACTGGACGGAAAGAGCAATTCATTGTTGGCAGACAGGGCGGCGACGAGTTTATCGCCTTCCTCCCCGGAATCTCCGGCACCAAAGCTGTTGAAATCGCGGAGGGTATTTGGAAATCTTGCGCGGGAATGCCGGTCGAACACGATGGTAAGTCGGCGGATGTGACCGTCACCATCGGTGTAGCAACACGAAGTCAGACCTGCGCAGTCTCCGAGCTTATTGGTGATGCTGATACTGCGCTTTATTGCGCCAAGCAAAAGGGTCGTAATCGAGTAGCAATTTATGGGTCAGTTGTATCGTTCACCCGAGCGGCCTAACGCTGCGATCGGAAACGGGACGACGCATGCCGTTGATTTTGATCACGGCCAAACTACTAAACCACATAGAGACAACCCGCATCGCAGTGTGACATCGCAGGATTGCTGCCTTGCCGATGGGACGCGGCTGGCACCCAGCGACATGGCAAGATCGGCTGGCTGACTGTCTTCGGCGAATAGTGAACATTCAGAAATCGAAAAAATTTGGCGGCAGCAATTGACGGGCCTGCCCGAAGTTTCGCGGTATTGTGCCTCGACGCCTTTGGCAAATGCCGTTGCTGTTCGCCCCGACGATCAGCACCCCTGTAGCAAGTCGATTGTCCGGCTTGGTCGCAGCACTCACTTTCGTTGATCTTGGAACTCCGTCTTGCGTCAGGGCATTCGCCACCACAGCCGCAGAGCCGACGGGTACATCAACTGGGCGGCCTTAAACAAAACGCCCCGGCAAGGTCGTTGCCGGGGCGAGAAAGCCCGCCGTTGTACCGATGGTTGAGCCATCAGTTACGAAGATGAGGCGGAGGTCGCATCCTTGCGGATTACATTGGGAGTGAGAGTAGAGCGGCGCTGTTAGCGAGCAACGCAAATAACGCCATTGAGAAGGTATTCATCTGGATCATCATGGTGTCCCCAGTTCCCTGTTCTAGTTTGGTCCCCAGTTTGCCCGAAGACTGAATGCTTTCCGGCTTGACCTTCAACCGAACCATTCGTTTCGTCGGGCGATCCATGAGACAATAACAATGCAAACAATCACTATCATGCGACCACTCGACAAAGGCTTTTCGTTAAAATGGTTAGGGGATGACTGCAAAATCGTTATGCAGGACTTAATTTTGAGACCGTGACCGTCCTAAAAAGTACAGCAGCTTGGCAATGTCCCGGATCGCTGCCCCGACCTTTGTGGTGTTCGCATCTTGCGCCGCTTCAGCGACCATGCCGCGACTGCTTGGAATTTCGCGGTGACGCGTGCCGAATCTCAGGCATCGCGCCTGCTCACGCGGGCTAAAAGAAAGTTGCCCAAGCACCCTTAGTTTTTGCGTTCTAAATCTCCAGCACCGTGCAAATTGCAACGCCGATGGGGATTGCCCGACAACAAGGCCCTGCAGCAAACGATTATCTGCGAGCAACAGCCTTAGTCGCCGTCGCCAGGGTGCTTGGTCTCGATGTCCTTTGCATCTGCAGCGGCGGCCGACGAGCTGATTGAGGGACTGCGGTCCCCGCGCTCATTGCTGCACATGCTCAGGTCTCAAAGTGGCACTCTTCGTCGGGTCAGGATGCCCCGGAAAATGATCGATATTGGAGGCGTCGCCGACATGGGCGGATGGGCTCCGGTGACGGCGCTCATGACCCCGAGCCGACACTGAGAGCGACAGACCTGCGGGTTGACCTAGTCAACGTCACGTAAGACTATTGCCGTGAGGGATTCCGAATGGCGGAATTTGTGTTACCTGAAACCCGCTATGTGCTCAGCGGTGATGTCAGTATCGCCTATCAGGTGATGGGCGACGGGCCGACCGACTTGATTGTAGTTCCGGGCCTCACCTCGCATATCGAGTTTTTACACGAATTGCCGGGTTACACCGCTTTCCTGCGTCGTCTTTCAAAATTTGTTCGGGTCGTGACGTTCGACAAGAGAGGACAGGGGCTATCTGATCGGATTTCGGGCGCTCCGACGCTCGAGCAGCGAATGGACGATGTGCGGGCCATCATGGACGACATCGGCTCCAAGCGCTCGGTATTGCTTGGGTTCTCAGAAGGTTGTCCGATGAGCATCCTATTTGCGGCGACCTATCCGGAACGCGTATCGCATTTGGTATTGTTCGGCGGCTTTGCTCGCGCGGCCGATCTTCGGCCGCAGGGGATGACGACAGAGGCATTGGACGCTCGGTTAGCGCTCACGGTCCAGAGCTGGGGAAAGGGCGACGTGATGAAGCGTGTGGCGCCAAGCCAGGCGGAGGATGCAAACACGCTTGCCTTATTTGCGAAGTTTGAGCGGCTGGCGAACAGTCCGGGTTCACTCAGGACCATTCAACTTTTGAACAGGCAAATCGACGTGAGCTCGATCCTGCATACGGTGCAGGTGCCTACCCTGGTGCTACACCGGAAAACCGATGCAGTCGTGCCAGTGGCATTGGGTCACAGTCTGGCGACGCAAATCCCGCGGGCCAAATATGTGGAATATCCAGATGGTGATCATGCCGTCTGGACTGGCAATTCGGAGACGGTGGTGGGCGATATGGAGGAGTTTGTTACCGGTCAACGCCGCGATGCCGCCGTCGACTTCGAGCGCATTCTTTCAACAGTGATGTTTACGGATATCGTCGATTCGACCCGGAGGGCTGTGGAGATGGGTGACTTGCGCTGGCGCGGCCTTCTCGACGATCACGATCATCTTGCGCGCCAGGCAATTGAGAAGCACCGCGGCCTTCTGGTCAAAAGCACAGGTGACGGGGTCCTGGCGACTTTCGATGGGCCCGCTCGAGCCGTTCGGTGCGCTCTCGCGCTTTGTGGCGGAGCCCACAACATCGGCCTGCCCGTACGCGCCGGTCTTCATACCGGTGAGATTGAGCTTCGCGGCCAGGACATAGGCGGTATCGCGGTTCATGCGGCCGCCCGAGTAATGGGAGAATCTGGATCCAATGAGGTATTGGTATCCCGCGTTGTGACCGACCTTGTCGCAGGCGCAGGACTGAGATTTATCGAACGTGGGTCGTTCGAACTGAAGGGTCTTCCGGGTCGATGGGACCTGTACGCAGCGAGCTGACGTGAGTCCGCTCCTGGCACTGCGCGTATTTCCACGCACGACTCAGATTGTTCGAAGTTGAACTATAGCCGACATCGCTGGGGATTCCGTCCTACGCGAAATTTTCTTGCGGTCGCTATTCTCGACGCGACCAGTGGACAACCGGACATGCGAAAAAATGGCAAGCCGACGCGCCTGACCCGTTTGCGACAAGTTCCGAGGTTCTGCGGGCAAGCCGTCCCCTTGCACGCGCGCAGCAGGCAAGGCGCCGCTGCCAGTCAGGGCGTTCGAAGGCTACCGGTCACCCTTTTGATACGTGCCGATGAGCTCTGCATTGGCGAGCACGTGGCCCTGCATCGCTCTCTCGATCTGCAATTTCGTCGCATCTCTTAGGTCGAGCGTGATATCCAACGCGTATAGCCTGTGGAAGTAGCGGTGCCTACCGATCGGCGGACAGGGGCCGCCATACCCCGTCTTCTTGAAATCGTTGAGGCCAAGTAAGCCGCCTTGCGGCAACCGCGCCTTGCCTGCGTTCTCGGGCAAGCTCTTGGTATCGGGCGGCATGTTGTAGACAATCCAATGTACCCAGACCATCCTGGGTGCCTTCGGATCAGGCGCGTCAGGATCGTCGATAATCAGGACGAGACTTTTAGCTCCGTTGGGGACACCCTCCCACGCAAGTGGCGGCGAGACATCTTCCCCCTCACAAGTGTACTTTGAGGGAATGTGACCGTTCTGTTGGAACGCGGATGAATTTAAGCTCATCGCCATGGCAGCATTTCCCCATAGGATTATCAGCGCAGTCGCAAAGAGAATGACAGTCAGCCGGGAGTTTCGATGTGGAGATACGTGCGTCATTTTCCCATTAGAACTGTCGAAGCTTTAGTGGTTCTGAGCCAGGCGCTCATATTCTGTTCGTACAACGTTTTTGCCGTAGACTCGTTCGAGCTGGCGAACGGTGAAATGTCCCCTGGCCACCTCCTGAAAATGCTGGATGAACGCATAGTTCACGGCAGCGCCGCCCAGTGCACCGATCACCGGCACAGCTTGCGCCGCGACTTTTTGCGTCACCACTACGCCGAAGCGGGACGCTACTAGCGTCAT
>DASPWJ010000068.1:0-17429 GCA_035621895.1 Burkholderiaceae bacterium
GCGTGACGTCCGGGTGCGGGGCCAACGACGCCAAAATGCCGGTACGCCTCTGCCGAAGCGATGCGCCCGCGTGGCGTTCGCTGCAGCAGCCCCTGCTGAATAAGAAAAGGCTCCACAACGTCTTCTAATGTATCGCGCTCCTCGCCGATAGCCGCGGCCAAGTTCTCGATTCCGACGGGGCCACCCGCAAAACGCTCGATGACCGCTTGAAGTAACTTGCGGTCCATGATATCGAGCCCCAGCGAATCGACTTCCAGCATCCCCAAGGCACGATCGGCTACACCCTGCGAGATGTGCCCCTGCTCGCGCACTTCCGCAAAATCGCGCACTCGCCGCAACAGCCGGTTGGCGATGCGCGGTGTACCCCGAGCACGACGCGCGATTTCCTCGGCACCCGCGGCATCTAACTGCGCTTGCAGCAAACGGCCCGAGCGCGTGACGATGGCGGCAAGTTCGTCCTGCGTATAAAACTCCAGCCGGGAAACGATCCCGAAGCGATCGCGCAGCGGGTTGGTGAGCATGCCCGCGCGCGTAGTCGCACCGACCAGGGTAAAGGGCGGCAGATCGATCTTGATCGATCGGGCGGCTGGGCCTTCGCCGATCATGATGTCGATCTTAAAGTCTTCGAGCGCGGGGTACAGGATCTCTTCGACGACTGGACTTAATCGATGGATCTCATCGATGAACAAAACGTCGTGGCGCTCGAGGTTCGTCAGCAGGGCGGCCAGATCACCAGGACGCTCGAGCACCGGCCCGCTCGTTTGGCGCAGGTTGACTCCCATTTCGTGGGCGACAATGTGTGCCAGCGTAGTCTTGCCCAGGCCGGGAGGACCAAAGAGCAACAAATGGTCGAGCGCCTCGCCGCGATTGCGCGCTGCGGTGATGAAGATCTCGAGCTGCTCGCGGATCTTTGATTGACCGACATAATCGGCCAGGCGCTGCGGCCGCAGTGCGCGCTCCAGCGCCTCCTCGTTGGGCGATACGCTGCTCGCGGTTATAAGACGGGTGTCTTGCAAGCGGAAGCCTCAATCAAATTAGTGGCCAACACGAACCAAGCGGCCGCGAACCAATTGGTGCACACAAATTTGCACATGGTCAAGCCTTGGCTAGGGATTTTAAGGCCAGGCGGATACCATCGGAAACGCCAACTCCCGCGGGCAGCAGCTTGGCCGCTGCGGCGGCCTCGCGCTCGGAGTAGCCCAGCGCCGTGAGCGCACGCAAAATGTCACTGATTGTCTCGCCGCCACTCGCTAACACCCCGCTGGGGGCTTCGAGCGCGGCGCCGAGCTTTCCTTTGAGCTCGAGCAGCAATCGCTGCGCGGTCTTGGTTCCGATGCCCGGAATCCGGGTGAGCGCGGCCGCTTGTTGCAATGTCACGGCCTGGGCAAGTTCCTCCACGCTCAAACCCGAGAGCACCGACAGGGCAGTGCGTGCCCCAACTCCCGAAATGCGGATCAAGGCGCGAAAGGCATTGCGCTCGGCGGTAGTCGCAAAACCAAAGAGCTGTTGGGCATCCTCGCGTACGACAAGGTGCGTGAGCAACGTCACGCGCTCGCCGATCGCGGGCAGGGAATAAAACGTGCTCATCGGGGCGTCCAGCTCATAGCCCACGCCGCCCACGTCAAGCAGCAGCGACGGAGGGCGTTTTTCGACGAGCGTGCCAACAAGCCGCCCGATCATCGCGCAAGCACTCTCGCGGCAGGTAGACTGGTCTTCGCTCTCATTGGCCGGAGGTGTAGGCGCGCCAGGCAATACGGCTGCGTCTTTGGCTGCGACGGCCGCTGTTGCGCCTACGAGGGGAGCCAACCTCGCTTGCTGCGGCGTTTAGCTGTGCGAGAACGCTGCGGGGACGGCCAGAGGCGTGCGCGTGGCAAATGGCGCATGCAAGCGCGTCGGCCGCATCGGTGGGCGGGGCGCGCTCGAGGCCCAGCAGCCGTTGCACCATTTTTTGCATCTGCATTTTGTCGGCCCGCCCGTAGCCCGCAGTGGCCAGCTTGACCTGTAGCGCCGTGTACTCGTGCACACTTAAGCCGGCATCTACGACCGCGCAGATCGCGGCGCCACGCGCTTGGCCCAACAGAAGTGTTGACTGTGGGTTGACGTTGACGAACACTTTTTCCACCGACGCTTCCTGCGGAGCATTGCGGCGAATTACCTGAGCGAGTTCACGCAAAATCGTCTGCAGCCGCTGGGGCAGTTCCCCAGCCGGCACGCGAATCACGCCACAATCAACGCAGCGCAGCGCACCGGAGCCAACTTCGATGACACCGTATCCGGTCCGGTTCAATCCGGGGTCGATGCCCAGTATGCGACGCAGTCTTGTCAAGGCGCCAATCAGTGCCGAAAGTGGCGCATGCCGGTGAATACCATCGCCACGCCTCTTTCGTTGGCAGCAGCAATGACCTCCGCGTCGCGTACGCTGCCGCCGGGCTGGATGACGCAGCGGGCGCCCGCATCGACGATCGCATCCAGACCGTCGCGAAACGGGAAGAAGGCATCAGACGCCGCACACGAGCCGCTAAGCGACAGGCCCGCCGCTTTGGCTTTGATTGCAGCGATACGTGCCGAGTCGAGCCGACTCATTTGGCCGGCGCCCACACCGAGGGTTGCACCTTGGGCGGCAAACACGATTGCATTGGACTTGACAAAACGCACGACTTTCCACGCGAACAACAGATCTTCCATCTGCTCTTCCGAGGGGGCATTGCGAGTGACGATCTTGAGTTCCGAACGCGGCAAAGATGCCACATCGGGCGTCTGCGCCAGCAGGCCGCCGCCGACGCGCTTTAAGTCCAGATCGTTTTGCGCATCACCCGGGGCGAGCTCCAGCACCCGCAGATTTGCTTTGCCGGCAAAGGCTTTTTTCGCATCATCGGCAAGGCCGGGCGCGATCACAACTTCGGCGAATTGCCCGTTTACAGCCTGTGCGGTTGCCAAATCCAGCGTGCGGTTAAAAGCAATGATGCCGCCGAAGGCCGAGGTGGGATCGGTTGCAAACGCACGTCGATAGGCCTCCTCGGTGGTGCGTCCGGTTGCAATCCCGCAAGGATTGGCGTGCTTGACGATCACACAGGTCGGAACGGAAAAGGCGCGTACGCACTCCCATGCCGCATCGGCATCCACTACGTTGTTAAAAGACAGCTCCTTGCCCTGGATCTGATGATACGCGGCCAGCAGTCCCGGGCCGACAACCGCGTCGCGATAGAAGGCGGCATGCTGATGGGGATTTTCGCCATAGCGCATGTCCTGCAGCTGGTGCCACTGTCGTGTGAGAATTCGCGGGAACCGGCTGCGCGTCCCGTCGGTGTTCAGACTCGAGAGATACCCACTGATCGTCCCATCGTAGGCGGCCGTGTGGGCGAATGCTTTCGTGGCAAGTTCAAATCGGGTGCGCTCCGTGACGCTGCCGTCTGCGCGCAACTGCTCGAGCACAATGGCGTAGTCGCGCGGATCGACCAGCACAGTCACGGCTGCGTGGTTCTTTGCCGCTGATCGAAGCATAGCGGGCCCACCGATGTCGATGTTTTCAATCGCCTGCTCCCGCGTGCAATCAGGCCGCGCGACCGTTGCCGAAAACGGATACAGGTTGATCGCAACGATGTCGATGGGTGCGATCGCGTGGGCCGACAGTGTCGCCATGTGCGCCGGGTCGTCGCGCCGTGCAAGCAAGCCCGCGTGAATCTTAGGGTGCAGGGTCTTTACGCGACCATCGAGCATCTCTGGAAAACCCGTGACTTGCGAGACCTCGGTTACCGTCAAACCGGCTTCCGAAAGAATCTTGGCCGTACCACCTGTGGAAAGTAGGCTAAAGCCTAACTGCGCCAGAGCTCGCGCAAATTCCACCGCGCCAGACTTGTCCGAGAGGCTAAGCAAGGCGGTTCGAATTGGTTTATTCATTGCCTCGCACCTTAATGCAAACCGTAGTCCTGCAACTTGCGCCGCAAGGTATTGCGGTTGATGCCCAGCAGTTCGGCAGCGGCCGATTGGTTGCCGTCGCAGCGCTGCAGGGCGAACATGAGCAACGGCTTTTCAATGGCGCCTAGAACCATCTGATGCAGGGCGTGCGGCTTGGCCCCACCCAGGTCAGCAAAGTACTGGTCGAGGCTGCGAAAGACGCATTGCTCCAGGGACTCGCCGTCCGATTGTGCAGGGCTCTGCGTTACTGCCCGCAGCGGGCTCGGTGCGCTGCGCGCGGTGGATGCCCCGAGGTGGGCGCTGCTCGCCGCCGCCGTTGACGATTTGCCTGCCGATGCGGTCTCCTTGCGTGTAGCCAAGCGGGTCACGCTGAACTCCCCCAGAGAATTGCTCCATCGCTCGTCGTCCCGTCAACATTGGTGCGACGGCAAATGGAAGATTTGGTTTTCGATTGCTGCTTGCTCGCGTAATGCCGCCCGCGGAGACTCTTGCGAGGCCAAAGCCTCGGCTGCACCAATGTACTCAAAAAACGGATGACGTGCAGCCGATTCCAGCAAAAAATCATTTAGAGCACGACGCTGCTCTGCGCAATTTTCCGCCCGATTGATGCGTTCGCATAGCTGGCGCCCCCCTCGCAGGCCGCGCACAAGAAAGTGGATGCGCTTGCGCGCGCTGCGCACGCCAGCAAGCTCGCCATGGTGCAAATGATGCTCATCTAGATAACGCAAAAGCAGCGGACGCGCATCAGTAATACGGATTGGCGCCAGTTTGGTGCCGTTGCGCAGGAAATGATCGATTTCGCGGAAAATCCATGGCCGAGATTGCGCCGCCCGCCCGATCATTACCGCGTCCGCGCCCGTGTATGACAGGACGTATTCGGCTTTCTCGGGCGTGTCAATGTCGCCGTTGGCCACGACGGGGATGCGCACGCAGCTCTTAACTTGCGCAATGGTGTCGTACTCGGCTGCGCCAGCAAAGCCGCAGGCGCGCGTGCGACCGTGAAGCACTAAGAGTTGGATCCCCGCTGATTCTGCCATGCGACAAACGCGAAGCGCGTTACGGTTCTGTGGAGACCAGCCAGTTCGCAGTTTCAGGGTAACCGGGACAGTGACAGCCTGAACGACGGATTCAATGATGCGGCCAACTAATGCTTCATCGCGCAGCAATGCCGACCCGGCTGCCGCGTTGCAGACCTTCTTGACCGGGCATCCCATATTAATGTCAACGATCTGAGCGCCTCGGTCGGTCGCGTAACGGGCCGCGTCGGCCAACATCTGGGGATCGGCACCGGCAATTTGAATTGCAATAAGGGCATCCTCACCCTCAGCGCACAAGCGTTGCGAGGTCTTGCGGGAGGTGCGAAGGCGCGGATCGGCGCTTGCCATTTCTCCAACGGCATACCCCGCGCCGAACGCACGGCACAGGCGGCGAAAGGGGCGGTCGGCAATGCCGGCCATCGGCGCCGCCAAGACGCGATTTGCCAGTACGTAAGTGCCAATTCTCACGATCAGCGAGGCGCACCAAACATCAGAAGGCGCGTGAATTCGCGGCGCAAGCCTGGCACTAGATCCAGCGCGACCAAAACTGTCGAGCGGGCCAGGACAACTGGCGCGGCAGTCGATGAAAATACTCGCGGCAACGCACTGGTGAGCGACGGAACAACCGCCCGGTCAAGGCGCCGGCGGGCGGCATATACTCCCAGTGCTGCCAGCATATCGCCCCCCTCTAGCGCTCGGGTGTCGACCAACGACTCGACCAAACCCACGCAATCTCGGATCCCAAGATTAAATCCCTGCCCGGCGACCGGATGCAAGCTCTGCGCGGCGTTGCCCAAATGAACAAGTCGGTGCTCACAGATGCGGCGAAGCCGATGCGTGTGCAGCGCAAACATGCTGCGTTCGCCAATTGCGATCGGCGCGCCGATGCGCGGGCCCAACGCTTGCGCGATACATTTGAGCAGCTCGCTTTGCGCCATGTCTTTTCGTGTTTGCGCAAGCGATGTCGGCAGACACCAAATCATGGACATGCGGGTGTTTGCCGGACTGCGCTGGCCCAACTGGCTCGGCGCCGATGCTTGCGCCGGCAACGGCAATAGGGCCAGTGGCCCTTCTCGCGTGAACCGCTCCATGGCATCGCCCACGGGATGGCCTTGAGCAAAGTCCAAATCTGCGAGCAGCGCGTGGTGGCGCGCTTGGCGTACCTGCGTTGGGCTGCCTTCGGCGTCGATGGCTAAGCTTGCCTGCAACGTGCTGCCATCATCCAGTGCAACTCGAACGTGATCGATGCCCTGGCGAACATCCAACGCACGCCGCGGACGTTGGACGAAGATGCCTGCTTGCAGCGCCACTGCACGAGACAGCGCGGCGATCAGGTCCGCGTACCACACAGTGGCGCCAAGCGCGACGCCGCCAAAATCGGCCGCTCCCAGATGTGTCGCTCCCCAATCACCGCATGAGCTCACGTGGACGCGTTCAATGGGCGCCATGGGAACAAATGTCGGACCCAGCAAAGACTCGAGCACCTGCAAGGTTCCGCGCGATAGCGCCAACAAACGTCGGTCGCGCTGCAGCGCTTCGAGCGAGCGCGCATCAACAAGCTGGCTGCTAAATCCTTGCCGTGCCAAAAGCAAGGCACAAACCAGGCCAATGGGACCACCGCCGAGAATGACGACGGGGGCGATCTGGGTCGGCGTCGCGCCGGCACGCGCATCGACGCGTGCAAGCGAAGCGGGACGTATCGCCGTCGAGGAGGCCGCTGCCGGTGGTGCACTAAGAGCCGTCATCGGCAGATTTTATCGACGATCGCCAGATCCTGCGGCGTACCTACGTTCCACCAGCGGCCGCCCCACAGCTGCGCGCTTGCGCGTCCGCGCTCGACCGTGTCAAAGAGCCAGGGAAACAGCGGCGCCCGAACCGGGGCAAGCCCGGCAAAAAGGCGCGGGGCGAGGATTCCAATGTTGGCGTAAGTGTAGAGGGGAGCCTTGCGTGTCGCGATCCATCCGTCGGCACCTGGGATGAGCCCCATGTCGCCCTTGGGGTGGTAGCTTGGATTTTGTACGAGCACCAGATGAGCGTCAAACTCGCCGCGCGCAATGCGATCGGCCGCCGAGGCCAAATCTCGGAAATCGAAGTCGGTCACAATGTCGCTGCTCGTGACCAAGAACGGATGTGGACCAAGCATCGGGAGCGCCTTGACGATGCCACCAAGGGTTTCCAGAGCGTCCTGCGCTGTTGTGCCTTCCCGGGAGTAACGAATTCGCGCGCCGTAGCGGCTGCCATCGCCCAACGCTGCCTCGATCTGCACCGCCAGGTGCGCCGTGTTGATGACCAGCTCAACGATACCCGCGTGCACAAGTGACTCGATCTGCCACTCGATGAGTCGGCGCCCTCCCGCCGGCAGTAGCGGTTTGGCCATGGTGTCGCTCAATGGCCGCATGCGCTCGCCGCGGCCAGCGGCCAGAATTAAAGCGGAGTTCAAAACGTAAATCCGGTTTGCGCAGTGCGCTCGTGCACGCGATCGAGCAGCCGTGCCAACCCCGAGAAGGCGCTATAGCGTTCGACCACTCGTAGCGTGTGCCGAAGAACAAGCGGCAGATCCGCCAGATAGCGGGTTTTACCATCGCGGTAGCACAGTCGCGCAAAGATCCCCAGGACTTTCAGACTGCGTTGCAATCCCATCCACTCGAGGTCACGCCAGAACGTGTCGAAGCGTTCCGGCACCGGCAGACCGACGCCGCGGGCAATCTCCCAGTAGCGCGCCGCCCAGTCGAGTTGTTGCGCTTCGGGCCACTCGACGTAGGCATCGCGCAACAGCGAGACAAGATCGTACGTTATCGGACCTACTACGGCATCTTGGAAATCGAGCACGCCGGGGTTGTGCTGTGGGGGCGGCAGCACCATCAGGTTGCGGCAGTGGTAGTCGCGATGCACGAGCACTTGGGGTTGTGAGGTCGCGGCCTCGATGAGCTGTGCAAAACTTGACTCAAGCACGCGGCGCTCGTTTGCCGTGGGCTCTTTGCCCAAGTGGCGGGCAAGGTACCAGTCGGGAAACAGCCGCATCTCCGAGAGCAGCCGCTGCTCGTCGTAGGGCGGCAGCGTCGCGCCGGGTTGTGCCTGCTGTAGGCGCACCAAGGCCGTTAAAGCGTCGCCATAGAGTGCGGCAATATCGACGCCCGGCTGCATCAGTGCGTCGGCGTAGGTCGTAGTGCCGAAATCCGAAAGCAGCAAAAATCCCCTCTCGATGTCACCGGCGATGATCTCGGGGGTACTTACGCCTTGCCGTGCCAGCAGCTGGGCAATGTGAACAAATGGACGACAGTCTTCGTGTGTCGGCGGTGCGTCCATTACGACATACGAAGCCGCATGCCTCTGGCTTTGCTGCGCGGCGCCGGCATCGACGCGAAAGTAACGCCGAAAACTGGCATCGCTGGACGCCGGTCGCAGCGTCTCGAGCTGCAGTCCGTAGGTCGCCGAAAGCGGCTGTAGCCACGATCGCAACAGTTCTAGGCGCTCGTCGATGGGACAATCGCGCGTCACGTTTCTCCTTCACTAGTAGTGCAATTGTGCTTGGCGGGCGCAAACGCCGGCCTTGACGCGATTGCAGTAATCCGCCCCGCAGCCATGCGCCGGCGCCGGCGGTATCCAACTATCCATCATAATGGCGCGCCGCCGGCTTCCGGCGGTCGGGGCATGCCAACGAGGTGAAGGCCGTTTCGGTGGAAGCGATTCATTTGCGAGGAAGGTCCTGTGTCGCCGACCCGGTGCAGGCGCACCCGCATTTGCCTTTTTGGGGCGCCGGCCGGCGAATTGCGCTGCCAAGTGCCTGCGCGCTGGTATTGCATCTGGTATGTGCGCAGTCGGTATTTGGGCAGGCGCCAGCGACTCCCGTGGCGCCTGCTGCCGCGCCACCGGTAGCCCCCAACGTGTCGGAGCCCGTGCCTGCTGCCTCAAAGCCAAGCGCAGCACCATCTTCTTCGCCGGCGCCAGCCGCCGCGGTCGCAGCACCGCGGCCCTTGACGTTGCGGATGGAGCGCATGCTAGGCGGCGGACGCGGCATCATCGGGGCGGCAGGTCCGATTTACGCGCGTTCCGACCACGCTGAGGGTGAGTCCGACGAGAAGGCGATCTTTGAAGGCGCGGTTGAAGTTCGCCGCGACGGACTGGTGCTGCGCGGGGAGCGCGCGGTGTACCAGTTTGAAGATGACGAACTGAAGGTTCGCGGCAAAGTGCATCTTTTCGATCGCGGTACGAGCTTTGATGGCCCGGCGCTTGATTTCAAGCTCGAAGCGCACACTGGTCAGATGCCGGAAGCCAGTTACTCCTACGCCGCCAAGGGAGGCCGCGGCGAATCGCGGCTCATCGAGTTTTTGAGCGATGACGACATTCGGATGCACGATGCAACGTACACGACCTGCCGGCCGGACGATAAGTCCTGGTGGATCCGCGCCGAAACCATTGACATCAATCGCGTCGACGAGGAAGCCGTCGCCCATGGGTCGACCTTGTACTTCGAAGGCGTCCCGATCTTTGCCTCGCCGTACTTCGATCTACCGCTGGGCGAGCAGCGCCGCAGCGGCGTTCTGACACCGGGTTTTTACCAGGACAGCCGCCTGGGTCAGGAATTCATCGTCCCGGTGTATTGGAACATTGCGCCGAATCGCGACTACACGATAACGCCCGATGTGATGCCGCGCCGTGGCTTGTCGCTGGGTAACGAATTCCGGTTTCTAGAGCCCGAAGTCAAGGGCCAGGTCGACTTTGACATCATGCCCTATGACCGCACGACGGGCACGATGCGGGACCACATTCTGGTGCAAGGTCAGTACGCGAATTTCAATGGATTGCGAGTGAACGTGGATTACAACCGCGTCTCCGATGATAACTACCTAATTGACTTTACCCACAATATCGTCAATTCCGCTCCCGAGGAACTGCCGCAGGAGGTCAGCCTCACGTACTCGAAGCCGTATTACAGCGCGGCCTTGCGCGTGGACAAGAGCCAGACCTTGGTGTCGCTTCTTGCCACCACCGACCCCGGGCCGTATGAGCGGGTACCGGATTTGACGTTCAATTTCACGCGCGCGGACTGGCATGGTTTCGATCTAGCGAGCACTGTCGACGCCACACGTTTCCAGCACCCGGCGATTAATCCGCTGTTCGTTCCCACTGTGACGGCGTATTCACCCCCGCCGACAACTTTCCCGCTCTGGTATACGCAGGACGGATCGCGCTTGGTTGTCAATCCGAGTGTGAGCTACCCGTTGCTGGCGCCGGGTTGGTTTGTGGTGCCCAAGGCGCAGTGGCACTACACCGCCTATGAGCTCGACCCCACTTACAATTCTGGCAGTAGCTCCGCGTTTCGCAGTTTGCCCCTACTGTCGCTTGATTCGGGCCTGGTCTTCGAGCGTCCGGTTTCTTGGCTGGGAGAAAGCTCCAAGCAAACGCTGGAGCCCCGGCTGTATTACGCGTTTGTGCCCTATCGCAATCAAAATCAGCTGCCAAATTTTGACAGCGCCGATTCGGACTTTAATTTCGCGCAGTTGTTTACCGAGAACAGCTTCACCGGCAGCGATCGAATTTCGCAGGACAACCAACTCACGGCCGCCGTCGTGACGCGCACCATCAATGATGAGAGCGGCGCCGAGCGGCTGCGCATGGCGCTGGGCCAGCGGTTTTATTTCAGCCCGCAACCGGTCATCTTGCCGGGGGACATACCGCGCACGAGCAAGGCCTCCGATACGCTTTTTGTGGCCACTGCGTCCCTTGGCAAGAAGTGGGCAGTTGATGTCGGATTGGATTATTCGACTTTCGCAAGCGAACTCGTCCTGGCGACGTTTGGCTTTCACTGGCAGCCACGACCGGCTTCGGTATTTAATTTCAGCTACCGCTATGAGACCGCCGCTTTGGAGGGAGTGTTAATCGACGATTTTCGGGTCTCCGGGCAGTGGCCGCTGAGCGCCCGCTGGTATGGCGTGGGCGCGCTCGACTACTCCGTCGCGCAGGGTGCTTGGGTCCAGAGCGTAGCCGGATTTGAGTACAAGGCCAATTGCTGGGTTGGACGCTTTGTGCTTTCGCGCTATGCAGTGACCCTGCCGAGTTCCGTGTCCTATAGTGGCGCCTATACGACCACATGGTTTATGCAGATCGAGCTCAACGGCCTGACCAGTGTCGGCACAAATCCGCTGGATCAATTGCAGCGTAGTATCACGGGCTTTCAGCGTATTAATCCCCTCGCCAGTCCAGTTGGTCCGTTTGATCACTACGAGTAACTTCATGTTTCGTCTACAAGCAAGGCTGTTCCTCAATCGCCTGGGGGCATCTACGAGCGCGGTACTGCTGGCCGCGGCCCTTTCGCTAGGCCTGGCGCCGACGGCAACAGGCCAGGATGCCTCCGCCCCAGCACAAGGCACCGCAACTGCGCCGGTGCGATCGCCCGATACTCCCCAGCCGGTTGCCCCGCGAGCAAACGACGCGTCGTCCTCCTCCGCCACGCCAGTTCCTGAGGCCCCTGCTGTCAGCCAGCCGGTGCCTGCTTTGCCACCAACGCCGTCAAGCGACGCAACCGGCGCCCCCGCACCAGTCGTCGCGCCGGCGACTGTGGCCCCAACAGCGAGCCCGCCGGCGCCTACGTCGCCGCTGGCGCCGGCTGGTGATGCAAGCGCCTCTTCCGCACCACCTGTCGCGCCCGCGGCTGCGGCCCCAACTGTAAATCAGCCAGCACCTGCTTCGCCGGCAACGGGCGCACCCGCGGCGGCACTTGCGCCTTCCCCAACAGCGTCGGCGGGCTCCGCAACTCCGCCGTCCCGGCTGCTTGATCGCATCGTCGCCGTCGTCAACGATGAAGTGATCACCAATGGGGAACTCGAGTACCGCATCCATCTTGCCGAAACGCAATTAGCCCGCCAGCGCATTGCCATGCCGCCAGCCGATGTGTTACGCAAGCAAATTCTTGAGCGGCTGATTCTCGATCGGGCGCAGCTGCAGCTGGCCAAGGAGACCGGTGTGCGCGTTGACGACGGCACGGTGAATGCCGCCGTGGGACGAATGGCCGAGCAAAACGGCATGAACATCCAGGCCATGCGCGCCAAGGTGGAGTCCGACGGCGTTCCCTTTAGTCAATTTCGCGAAGACATGCGCGATGAGATCACCATGATGCGGGTGCGCGACCGCGAGGTCGACGCGAAAATCCAAATTTCCGAAGGCGAGATCGACAACTTTCTTCAGGAACAAAGCTCGATTGCCGCGACCACCGTCGAGTATGACGTGGCACAAATCCTTATTGGTGTGCCCGAAATCGCCAGTCCGGAATTCGTTGAGCGCGCTCGCCGCCGGACCGAGGATTTGTATGGGCAGCTACGCGCAGGGGCCGACTTCGCGCGGCTGGCTGCCGGCTATTCGGCAGCACCCGAGGCGCTGCAAGGCGGGGACCTGGGCTGGCGTAGCATCGATCGCTTGCCAACCTTGTTCGCCGATGCAATCCGCAATATCAAACCGGGCGAGATGGCGGTGGTACGCAGTCCGGTCGGTTTTCACATTCTGAAGCTCGTTGGGCGGCGCGATGCGACTAATGCACGCATCTCCAACCAGCCGGTGGCGCAAACCCACGCGCGCCACATTTTGCTGCGCGTGACGGACGCATTGCCCGAGGCCGAAGTGCGGCATCGGCTACAAGATTTGCGTGAGCGCATCGTCAAGGGCGGACAGGATTTTGGTCAGCTCGCTCGCCTGTACTCCGTTGATCCGAGTAGTACGCGCGGCGGCGATTTGGGATGGCTTTATCCCAACGATACGGTGCCGGCATTTGAGGCCGCAATGAACGCGCTGAAGGTCAACGAGGTTAGCGAACCCGTGCAGTCCCCATTTGGCTGGCACCTGATCCAGGTACTGGAGCGGCGCACCGAAGAATCATCAATCGAGCGCAAACGCTTGGAGGCGCGCCAGGCGCTAAAGGAGCGCAAGTCGGAGGAGGCGCTGCAAGAATGGCTGCGTCAACTGCGTGATCGCACTTATGTCGAATATCGTCTCGATGACAACCGGTAGCGGCGACCGAACCGCGGCTGCCCAATCTTCGTGAGCGCTTTGCCGATTGCTATCACGACGGGCGAGCCGGCGGGAATCGGGCCGGAGGTCGCGCTGCGTGCCGCGGCCGAGGTGAGTCTGCCGTGCGAGTTGCTGGGGGATGCGCAACTCCTGCAGGCCACCGCTCGCAGCCTGGGATTGGCTTGGCCACTTTCGACGCATGTGCGCGTTGTCCACGAGCCATTGCTGGTGCCGGTGCGAGCCGGAGAACTCGACGTACGCAATGCGCGCTACGTGTTGCGCCTGCTCGATCGTGCTTTGGAGGGCTGGCGCGCTGGCCAGTATGCGGCACTGTGCACAGCGCCAGTCCACAAGGCCGTCATCAACGATGCCGGCATCAACTTTCGCGGCCACACCGAATATCTGGCGGCCGCGACCGGCACCAAGGAGGTGGTGATGCTCCTTGTCGGCGGGGGACTGCGAGTCGCGCTGGCAACGACGCACCTGCCATTGGCCGCGGTGCCGCGCGCGATTACGCGCGAGCGGCTCGATGCTTGCCTGGACATTTTGCAGCACGACCTCGCGCGACGCTTTGCAATCCCGGCACCGCGCATAGCCGTCGTAGGTCTGAATCCCCACGCTGGCGAAGGTGGCCACCTGGGCCGCGAAGAAATCGAGGTCATTGCACCGGCGATCATTGCGGCACGTCAGCGTGGTATCGAAGCATCGGGTCCGTGGCCGGCCGATACGATCTTCGTGGCGCGTAATGCCATGCGTGCTGACGTGATCTTGGTGATGTATCACGATCAGGGACTGGCAACGCTCAAATACGCCAGCTTCGGCAAGGGTGTGAATGTAACTTTAGGGTTGCCGCTGGTACGTACGTCCGCCGATCACGGTACCGCGCTTGACATCGCTGGCAAGGCGAAGGCGGACGCTGGCAGCATGAAAGAAGCGCTTTTACTGGCCGCCGAATTGGCGCAGCGCTCCGCGGCGGCCGGGAAGCCGTGAGGAAAAATCCATGGAGGGCCATAGGGCGCGCAAGCGCTTTAGCCAAAATTTTCTTCACGACTTGGGCGTTATTGAACGCATCGTTGCCGCAATCGACCCGCGTTTCGGGCAGCACGTTGTCGAAATCGGGCCCGGCACGGGCGCCCTGACCGCGCAGCTCATCGCGCGGGTTGGCCATCTCAGTGCGATCGAAATCGATCGTGACCTTGCGGCGCACCTGCGCGAACGCTTTGGGCCGGAGGCGCTCGAGCTGATCAATGCCGACGCGCTGCAGCTCGACTGGTCGCAACTCGCACGCCGGTTGGGTGGCGCGCTGCGCATCGTCGGAAATCTGCCCTATCACGTTTCGACACCACTGCTGTTTTGTCTGCTCCCGATCGCCGACCAAGTGAAGGATCAGCACTTCATGCTGCAGCGGGAGGTCGTCGATCGCATGGCGGCCGCGCCTGGCGGAAAGGACTATGGCCGGCTGTCTGTGATGCTGCAGTTTCGCTATCGCATCGAGCGTCTTTTTAGTGTGGCTTCCGGCTCGTTTCGGCCTGCGCCGAAAGTGCAGTCCAGCGTCGTTCGTATGACACCGATTGCCAAGCAAGAGCTCGCCTCGGTCGCCATGCCTGTGTTTGCGGCGGTCGTGACCGCCGCGTTTTCCCAGCGTCGGAAGACTTTGCGAAATTCGCTCGCCCGGCTGCTTAGTGACGCGCAAATCGAGCATGCGCAGGTGGACCCCGGCGCCCGTGCAGAGACACTCGATGTTGCAGCATTTGTGCGACTCGCAAACTGCGTAGATAGACCGCCCATCGTCCCGGCCGATTCAATAGGCTTTGGCACCGGTCGATAACGGGCACGAATCGGGCCGGAGCCCTCAGCGGTGACGCATGCGAGCGCGCAGCAGGCCAATGCGGCCGGCAGGCGCACTGTTCTTTCTTAGCGGCCGAGCGCGTATGCGAAGCGTTGGCTAGCGTGCAACAGCAGCTTTTGGCTTCCTAAAGTGGCAGCGTTGACAGATCTTCGTTGCGGATATGGTCGCGGGCTGTTTCGAAACCCGGCAGCAGGCGTCCGACCTGCAGCCAGAATTCGGGCCCGTGATTGAGTTCCTTTAGGTGCGCCAATTCATGGGCGACGACGTAGTCGATGACCGGCAGCGCAAAGTGCACGAGGCGCCAGTTCAACCGGATGCGGCCATCGGCGCAACACGATCCCCACTGAGAGCGCGCAGAAGAGAGTGCCCAGGATGAATAACGAACGCCATTGCGTGCGCTCAGTTCGCGTAATCGCTCTTCGAGCACTTGCTGCGCCTGCTCTTTGAGCCAGGTCTGGACCGCATCGCGCACTTGAGCCTCTGCCGCCTGCGGCGGCAAGGCAAGACACAGCTCGTCACCTTGCGGGCCCTTGGTTAGCACCGAAGAGCGCAAGTCGGCGCGAAGACGCAATGTGATCTCGCTGCCAAGAAACGGCAACTTGCCGCCGTCTGCAAAGTGCACTTGCGCCAAGCGGCGCTTGGCGCGCCACTGGCGCCACTGCTCCAGCCGCGAGCGTATCCAACGCTCTTTTTCGAGGATGGCCGCCTCGATGTCGCGCAAAGAGACCCAGCGCGGGGCACTTACCGTCAATCCTCGGTCGTCGATCTGAAAGCCGATCGTGCGTCGGCGCGCACGTCGCAGCCGATACTCGCAAGAATCGCCCGAGAGAAGGATGCGCCGATCCGGCCCGCCGCGTGTCCGCGGTGAGGACGTCACGATCGCCGTCGGTGCGTCAAATGCAAAACTCAACTGCGTACTGTGCAAGGCTTGCGGGGCTGCGGAACGGCCGGTCGAGTGACCGGCGCCACGGCGCGCTGCGTTTGACTTAGCCATGTGAGGCAGCGCGGCGCGCGACGCTCGCGGGCTCTTGATCAGCTGCGTCGGAATAGCGATGCGGAGCGAGTCGATGCATTTCGGTCTCAATCCAACTTTCCACTAGCCGCGCCACCTCCTCAGCGGTGCGTCCTGTCGGATCAATGGCTGGGCCAATCGAAACGGTAATCGTACCCGGAGTCTTGAGAAATGCACGTCGCGGCCACAGTTCGCCAGAATTGAGCGCGATGGGGATTACTTTGGCTCCCGTGCGCACCGCCAACCGTGCTCCGCCGGACTTGTAGCGCGGCGGGGCGCCAGGGGCGGTGCGCGTGCCCTCCGGAAAGATCACGATCCACCAGCCGCGCGCAAGATGCTGCGTGCCACTCCGAACAACGTGCTCGAAAGCGTCGCTGCCGTGAGAGCGGTCGATGTTGATCATCCCAAGCGTTGCCATGCCCCAACCGAGGAACGGTACGTAATTGAGCTCGCGTTTGTATACAAAAGTCAGCGGGCGCGGCATTGCAGTTGTTAGCCACAAAGTCTCCCACGCTGACTGGTGTTTGGGCTGAACGATTGCCGGGGCATGGGGTAAATTCTCCCGGCCCAGGACCTCGTAGCGGATCCCACAAATCGCCTTGGCGCAAAAGATAGCAAAGCGCGTCCACCCGGTCGCCATCCAGTAGCGGCGCTCCGCGGGCAACCAGGCCCACAGCAACGTGCCGATCGAGTAAGGCGCTACCGTAATGAGGAGCACGGTGAAGTACAGCGCCGACCGCAGGGCTATGCCTAGCGTCTCGACAGAACGTCTCATCCCGCGGCCAACAGCGAGATGTCGGCGATGCGATTCATCAGCGCGTGCAGTTGCCCGAGCAGCGCAAGCCGGTTGTCGCGCAGTTGCGGCTCATCGACCATAACCATTACCTCGTCAAAAAAACGGTCAACGGGCGGTTTAAGGGGAACGAGCGATCGCAGCACACTCGTATCGTCGCCGGCAGCAAGCGCCGCGTCAACCTGAGGTCTGACGGCTTCGTAGGCCGCGACCAGTTCTCGCTCCGCCGGTTCGATCAGCAGTTTTCCATCGAGGGTTGCCGCACCACTCATCAACTGAGCCTTCTTTAATATGTTGCCGATGCGCTTGTTGGCCGCGGCGAGGTTCTCGGCCTGCGGCAATTGCATAAAGGCCCGCACGGCGGTCATGCGCGCACGAATGCGATCGAGCCTCCCCGGCCGCAGCGATAACACCGCGTCGACTTCGCGCACGCTGTATCCCTGCTCCAACAGCATGCCGCGCAGGCGCTCATACAGGAATTGTTCGATTTGCTCGGGGCTTGGTTGAAAGCCTTTGGGGAAATCCTTCGGAGCAAAGGCATCGAGCGCAAGCGCGATAAGCCGCTGCAGCGTCAAGGGCAGGGCCTTTTCCTCCAAAATTCGCAACGCGCCAAGCGCATTGCGCCGCAGTGCATAGGGATCGCGATCTCCGCTGGGACGCTCGCCAACCCCGAACAGACCCGCAAGCGTCTCCATCTTATCGGCCAGCGCCACGCAGGAACCGACGATTGTCGACGGTATTGCATCGCCCGAAAAGCGCGGCCGGTAGTGCTCCTCGATCGCCGTAGCTACGGCGTCATCCTCGCCTTCGGCACGTGCGTAG
>DASPWJ010000069.1:0-15697 GCA_035621895.1 Burkholderiaceae bacterium
TTGGGCATTGACTACGGCTGGCTTACACCGGAGCGACAAGTTGGCCTTGCAGCCATCCTTGCCTTCATATTGATTGGGGCCGGGTTTGTTTTGCGCACTCGTGCATTACGGTACGCCGGGCTGCTGCCCGCCGTCGGTGTCGCCATCCTATTTCTGGCGATATACGGTGGCCATCTGTATTACCGAATTCTTGAGCAAAGGGAGGCCGGCCTTGCGGTCATTGCTGTTTGCGCGGGTTCCCTATGGCTCTGCAGAGTTTTTCGAAGCGATCTGTACGCATTCTTTGCTGTGATCGGTTCCTACTCTGCGCCGTTCCTTCTGGCTGGAGCACAGGCTTCATTGATCGATCTGGTTATCTATTTTTCAGCCTGGAGTGTTGTTTTTTGCGTTTTCTCGATCTTGCAAGGCAGGCGCGCCGTCTATTTGTGGGCGCTCTATCTTTCGCTGATTGGTTTTGACGTCATATGGCGCAGTCAGCATTCCGGGGACTGGGGGACAGCGCTTATCTTTCAGACGGTGCAATTTGCGATCTTTGGGGCGACGACCGCTTTGTATTCGATGCGACGACATGACCCACTTGACCCGTCGAAAGCACTCGCGCACTTGCCACCATTGTTGCTCTTTTACGTGCTGCAGTACGGACTGCTTCAACAGCACATGGCCGCATCGGCACCGTGGATTGCGTTTGGGAGTTTGGCCGCCGTCGCAGCACTATACGGATTAGCACGGGTGAGCATCGGGAGGGAGTTGCCCGGCGGTGAAATGCTGCTGTGGGCTTACGCAGCGATCGTGCTTGTCCACGCAGGTTACATTGAATCGGTGCCAACAGAGTGGCAGCCTTGGGTTGCGTTCTTTGCGGTGCCAGTTATCGCGCTTTTGGCAATGCATGGAACGACGCAGATCGGTCCCAGGTGGCCGATTTGGCTTGCAATTGCGTTGGTCTTCACCGCGAACTATGCGCGCATTCTTCGTGCTGCGGATTCAGAGCACGTTCCAGCGAGGCATGTGCTCGCAGTTTGTTATGCATTGTTGCTATACGCGAGCTACTGGCTTTTGCGCGGGAGGCAAGCACTTGCGGGAGCACGTGTTCTGCTGCTCTACATGGGACACATCTGCGCAATGGCGGCAGCAGTGCACATTCTTCACGAACCGATCATTGAGTCGACGATATGGGGGTTGCTGGCGATTGCTGGCTTGGGCTTTTCACTGGTTTTAAAGGACACCCCGCTTAGGCAATCTTCGCTGGTGCTGTTTGGCGTTACGGGTGCCAAAGTTTTGTTATTAGACTTAAGCGGTGCGTCTCCGGTCGCCCGAATTGTGAGTCTTCTGGCACTGGGCTTCATCTTCTATTTTGGTGGGTTGATGTACCAGCGCGTGCTTGGGACAGCGACGTCGAAAAAATGATTTGCCCAGGTTCCGATCATGACGACGCTAAAGGTCGGAATTGCAGATTACAAAGACATGTAAGCTGGCACGCTTAAAGTTGCGCGTGGCCAACAGCGCCCCTCGGCCAATGGACCCAAAGTTTGGTTCACGTCGCCGCAGTTCTTTGCAAAGGCGCTGTGCGCGGGCAACCGGGAGCTTTTGCAGATCATTGCGGATAAGGTGTCTGACTCGCTTGATGAGCTTGCGTGTTTGACCGGACGCGCAAAATCGAACTGGTCGCGCACGCTCAATACGATGGCGGGCCAAGGGCGCGTTTGGTTGCAAAAAGGCGGTGGAGGCGCATCGCGGCGCGCGTTACACGCGACTGAGTCGAGCTTGATCTGCCCTTGGCCCATTTGCGAGCTGGTCGTAGTCGGAATGCGACCTGAGTGTCGGGAAGTACAAGGGGGATTAGGCGGCTCGACGCAGCCTGCCATCGTCAGGTTCGGGCATCCAGCGCGTCGCCCGACACGACTGAATCGTCCCAATTGTCGTTAGGGCGAAATCGGCACAGGGTTTTGCGACTTCGAAGGCACATACGGCTGCTTGCCGGTTATCGCAAGACACACGCGTAAGTACACTTCCTCACCATAAGACTCCCGCCTCACTTCATGCATAAACGTCTTTGAGACATTGAATGACAGCTGCCGACCGATCTCATAGTGCGCGCAGTCGAATATCTCAACGTGAGGCACTCCCTTCGCAATTCGGTCGCGCGCCCAAAAGTACCATTCGTCCGCTGTTAACGGTTTTCCCTCTTCGATCACACCGCGACAGAAAAGTAACTCTGTACGTCTGGAGTTCCGGTATCGGAAGTCCCATGTCAGTAATTTGTCTGCATCTTCCCCATTGTCGATTACCTCAATCACCCCAGATGTCGTAACCGGACCCGCTTGGTGAAGCATTTCGCTCGAGAACAAATATTGACCGGCCGGCTGCGCGCAATAGGTCCTTAGTGCTTCAATTGCTTGCAATCTGAATTGCATCACTTCAGGGACGTCGTGCGTAACCGCTTTAATTGCGAACTTGTCGGGATGAAGTGTTTCGACTGTATCGAGGTCGAAAACCTCCACATCCGAGTCGAACGAAAATTCGAGAAAGCGCACCTTTTCGGTATCGCGCTGCGCAAATGCCAGTGTTGGAGCGATAGCGACAAAAAGCCCGAGCAAGACGGAAAGCGTCATTTCCCCTAATTTCCTTTGGACAACGTCACGCAGCAGTTAACTCTCGCGCGACCTTGTGCAGTCCTTCTTCGATCGCGCCGACACCCCGTTCTAAGGAAGCTTGGTGGGGAAGAGCGGGATCGAACTCTCTACCGGTCAGCCTCTTTTTGATGCTCAAGGAAAAAATGTAACTCACCGCATCGAGGCGGATGCTCCCTTTGGGGCCATTGCACCGCGCCTTTTCTGGTCGCCCTCATTTGAAGGCCATGGGGTTGGGGGGAAAGTCGCCGTTCGCAAATTCGCGTAATAGCGCATTTGAAGCAATCCGGTTCAAGTACCCGTAAACATAGCTCTTCAGCCACGTCCCGGAATGGTAACCGGGCCTTCCCGTCTGCGCGACCGTGGCCCGCTTAAACCTCGGTGCCTTCAAATCCAGTTCGTCGACAAACACGCCGCCGACGCGCAGCGCAGGGGATTGTCTTCGGCGATCCAGTCATCGAGCCGCTTAGGGAAGAGCACACTTTGCAACCTCTCTTGCCCTTCAACCAATCACGGCATTCAATGTCTCCTCGCGTTCGCGGCAGATTAATGCCTCTCACGAGCGAAGAGATGAGTTTTTACGCGGTCTGGACCCAGAGCGGCTCTCAAGCATAAAGGCGCGAACGCGCCGATTGCTGTCTCAAAGCAAAGAGACTGTCGCCGCAATCGAAACCCTGAAGGAGGTTGACGTCCACGAAGGCGGAAAGGCACTATATCTACGCCGTCGGCCAAGTTTGGTACTGGGTTATCGGGGCAAAGTGGGTTATTGTCGCCAATGAGCTTATGTCCGCTGAAATGAGCGCAAATGGCGCGAGCGGGGAGGACGAAATGACATAGGATCCTCGCCCCAGGGCGCCGGTGGTTCGTTTCGCGCATGGCGCGCCGTTCGTTCGACAGCCTCGCATGGGTTCAGTTTTGGATTTGACCGTTCGGCGGAAGTAACTTTTCATCGTCGGAACAAGCGAAAGGTGCCCGCATGACGTCGCCAGTGCTTGTCGGACTGCAGGGTCCTTTGATGGGTAAGCGTTTTCCTATCGGGAAGACCCCTCTGACTTTCGGACGCGATGAAGACAATGTGGTGGTGCTCACCAGCAAGATCGCGTCTCGTAACCATGCCGAAGTGCGTGCTGAGGATGGCGGTTACGTTCTTCACGATCTCGGTAGCCGCAACGGCACTAGGGTCAACGGCAATCCGATCGCAATTCACAAGCTCCAGGCCGGAGACCAGATCATCATTGGCGACGAAACCTTCCGCTTCGAGACCGTCGAAGCGCAGCCGGTTTTGTCGGGCGACGAAACGATCGTGCAGATTCCGGATTCGCCGGTCCTGCGCGTCACGATCGCCGGCGGCGGGCCGGTCGGCTTGACCCTCGCCTTGCTGCTCGATCATCTCATGGGGCAGCGGGTCGCCATCCAGATTTACGAGAGCCGCTGGAAATGGGACGGCGACCAGCTCGTCTGGAAGACGCGGGCCGAGGGCAATACCCGCCGTCAGCAGGTTGTGACGATCCAAAGCCGCCAATATCTCAAGCTTCCGCCCGAAGCTCAGGAAATCCTGTTTACGCCGGACGCCTTTTCGGAAATGTGGCCCTCCGGTCGGGATTCGATCCTCGGCAAGGGACCGCGCAATATCCGCATCGTCACAATCGAGGACAAGCTGCTCGCCCTGGTGAACGAAAAGAAGGCCCGCATCCAGCTGGTTCCCGCGCTGTTCGACGCCACGACGGCGCAGACCAGCCTCGCCGGCCAGCACGTGCTCGCCATTTGTGACGGCAGCCGGTCGCGCACGCGCGAATTTTTCGCCGCGAAATTCGGCGCGTCCGACGCCTCGGTTTATTCGCTCGAGGGCGTGCAGGTCCTCGACGTGGTGCTGGGCTTGCGGGTGAAATCCGAACTTCCCGATCCGATGGCCGTCTTGCTCACCGTGTCGCAGAACCGCTTCCTGTTGAATTCGCTTCGCGGCGACGGTTTCCTTAACATGCGCCTCACCGACGAGGAGGCGAAGGAGGTGGTGGGCATCGATCCGATCCGCCAGGTATTTGAGGAATGCATTCAGTCGCGACCCTGCCTGATGGAGAAGAATGCAGGGGGCGACTTCTTCTGCCCCACCCACCAGACGATTTTCCTGCCGGCTCTGCTGAAGGGATCGGCGTTGTGGCGGCGCGTCCAGGAAGGGCTGCGCTTGTTTGGGGTTCCCGAGGAAAATCTGACCGCGGTGACCGCTTTTCGGCTCGATATGGTGCAGCGGCCGCGATTTACGGCGCAATTGTTCACCAAGACGCCGACAAACCCGGGAACGTACGGGTTTCTGATCGGTGACGCCGCGAACGCGATCCACTTCTGGCCGGGGCGCGGTCTGAACAGCGGCGTGGCCGCGGCGATCTCGCTGGCACGCTGCCTCAAAGAGGTCTGGCACGGCGGCCAGATGCGCGACGCCGATTTCTTGCGCCACGAAGCGGTGATGTCGATGTTGCAATATCGGCACAAGAGCCGCGCATGGCGACAAATGGTGACCATCGACGCCAACGGAAATGTCGTGGCAATCAAGGATCTAATCGCGCATGGGATCGCCGAGGGTGAAAAGGGGGGGCTTCAACAAGGAGCAAGACACCGCTGCGCTGATGGACCGGATGCGGCAGATCCGGTCACGAGTCGCAGCTCGGATCGGCGGCATGCCAGACGACGCCAAACTGCGGGCGCGGCTCGATCAGCTTAAGGGGGAGACCATCCATACATTGCTGGTCAGCGAGGCGTGGGACACAGCCAATGTGGCCGGCGAGGAAGTCGATGTCGAACAATTCTTCGCGGACGCCGAGATGCATGAAGGACTCGCGGCGCGCGCCTGACGCTCCTTTCATCAATTGACTGCCGTGGGCGATGAGGCGACATTCCTCCGATCGCCTCCGCGACGCCGCCTCGCTTTCTTCGCGAATCGACGCTGAAATGGGCTGAAACCATGAGGCGGGAAGAGTCGTAGACCCGGCGCATTGATCGTTTTCCGCCCTCGTTGATGCCTCCGAGCCAGGCTCGGGTTTGCCGGTGCGACGGCTTTGCTGCGCTGGACGCGAGGGCCGGCCGGCGGGGCGGTGACCGCCAAGTCGATTGACCTGGTGCCCCCGGGCTGCTGGCAGCCGCAGCGCCTAAACTCCATGCGCCGCTCGGCGTTCGGTGCTGCCGCTCGCGAACGCCGGCTATCCACGCGGTTTGATTCCGAAGTCGGAGTTCCGCTCATGGTCGACAGCAACATCTGGTGTCGTCCAGTTCCTGGCAAACAAACGACCGCAGCGCTAACAATGGCAGCCAATTCGACTGACCGCTCATGCCAGTGGCGGCGGGTTGGGGTCGTTGAGGAATTCGACCGATCGCGGACACGGTTCCCAGATGCAGGGCGATCGCGATCCCTAATGACCGTGGTCCGAGCCCGAATCGCCGAAGAACCTTAAAACTTGATCTTCAGCGTCAAGCGTAATTCCCGTGGCTCGCCCGGGTGCACAGTCACCCCGTCAGGGACGATCAGACTTGTCGGGGAGATTCGATAGTCTTGCTCGTAAGCAATGTCGAAGTATTGACGGTCCAGAACGTTAAGCACGTCAAGCGCAACATCGAAATGCGGTGAGAACTCCCGCTGGATGCGCATGTTGACCACAGTCGAGGACGGTGTTGTCAGCGTACCGTCTTGCGAAAGGGGATAGGCGCCGATGAATCTTGCTTCTATGTCGACGGACCACGGTCCCAGATGCTCAAGCGAGGCCCGTAGCAAGCCGACCTTGGCGACAGCATTGGGAATGAAATCACCAGATTGTCCGTTGTCGTTGTTGACCGTGTACCTGGCATGAGTCCAAGCCAGGTCAGCGTCCAAAAACAAGTGACCACCCGCCATGAAATGGTTGTTCCACTCCACGCCGTAGCGCGTGCTGGCGCCGTTGGGGCTTGTACTGCCGATATCGGAATCGGCGTTATAGACGAGTTCCGAGTTACTGTTCAGGCTCCAGAGTGCAAGAGAGCTCTGCAGTCCCTGTATGGCTTCGGTGCGCACACCGAACTCCTTGCCCGTGGCTCCGACAAGTGTGGGCACGGGCGCGACGGGCAGCAGCGTGGTCGGATCGATTCTCTCAATGACCCCGCGCGCATCGTTGCTGTGAAAACCCTTGCCCCAGTTAAGAAAAAGCTGCGTCTGGAACCATGGTCCGAAAATCAGTGAGAGCTTGGGCAATCCCTTGCTGCCCGAAGCCGAACCTGTGTTTTCTGGGATTACCAAGGACATGACACTCATCGTTATGACCTGCTCGCGCAGGCCAACCAGACTTCGAAACCATCCGGTCCAGGCCGTGCTGTTTTGTATGTAGATGGCCGTTGTGGTTTCGCTTACCTCGTCATCCGTTACGGTGGCAAAGGGAATGCGGGACTGCGTGTCGTTGAGTCCGACACCGATGTTGTCGTGACGAAACTGCGTACCGATTTCGGTGGTTGATTCGTGACCAAAGACACTGTGACTTCTTCCTTCGACGATTTGACCGCCAAAGATATCTCGCTTCTCCCATTGCTCAAACTGGTCTCCCGTGGCAGGCCTTAGCTCGAAATAACTGAAGTTCGAAAACAGATCCAGGCGATATCGCTGCAAGTAGGCCAAGACTTTCGTGTAGCCCTGTGTATCGCGGTTATGCCATTCGCCCGAGAGAATGTCACGTCCGGTACCGCCTCCGTCTGTTGGATCGAGTGCGGAAAAGCGCCCGAGCCTGCCAGATTCGATGAGCGAGAGCGGCACTTGATCCGTAGAGTTCCAACCGGCATCGTAGTAGGTTGCACCCGTGGACCAGCCCCTGGCGGAGTCGCCTTCACTCACGCAAAGAAGACTGTTTATCTTGCGAAGATTCTCGGGAACCGTCCAAGGGCCGTCGTATTGCTCCAGTTCGACGGAACCGAGCACGGTCAGATCAGAGTTCGGCCGTGGTGACGGGGCCTCGTCGCCGGGAGAAAAACTCAGGCGCGAAAGCGAGGTGGATCCGGCGAGCAGAGCCCGGCGATACTCGAAGGCTCCGACGGTCAAGTCGGCGAAACTGTGCTCAAGGCTCTTTCGATACCAGATATCCGCCGCGCCGGCAGCGGAGAAGTTGCCGAATTGCGCAAAGTAGGGCCCCTTGTAATAGTCGATGCGCTCGACCAATTCGGGGATAAGGAAGTTCAAGTCGGAATAGCCTTGCCCGTGGGCATTCGTCGGCATGTTTACCGGCACACCGTCAACGCTAGTCGCGAAGTCGGTGCCGTGATCGAGGTTGTAGCCGCGCAAAAAATACTGGTTGGCCTTGCCGTCACCCGAGTGCTGCGTCACTACCAGGCCGGGCACAGTTTCAAGCGCCTCGCCAGGACGCAGCAATGGCATCACCCGCAGAAGGACGCCATTTACCGTACCCTGTGAGGCCGCATCCGAATTGCCGATCGACGTGTCGTAGTGATCCTCGATGAGGATTGACTCGAGCTCGCCTTGCGGCGCGACGGCCTCGGTCGTTGTTGCAGATTGATCGATTTCCTGAGCGACGGTGGTATTTGCACACATCGCAATGGCAAGAACCCCGAATCGGAGGGCCAGCAATCGGTGAAACCCGATATACGCGACAGGATCCGTCGACCGCGACGCCAAGCGGGTACGGCGAAAAGTTTCATTCCAGGGCCATGCGATGCGTAGCGCGTCTGCGGCCATGGTCCCTTCCGTTTTGGTATGACGATTTTTAAATTCATCATACACATTTCGTGCTTTGCAGTTGTTCCACTGTTCGGACAGCGAATTTTTCAGGCAGTGTCATGTTTCACCAGCGCTAGGCTGGGAACGCGACGCTTTGGAGGTGCAGATCCCGGCGCTCGTCTTTTCGCGCCGGCCGCAGCCGAGTCGTCGCCTTAGCGGTTATGCGCAGATCAATGCAAACGCACGCAGAGTCAGGCGTTAGCACGCAACAATGCCAGGCGCATCAGGTTCAATGCCGTGCCCTCGCGGCTCCTCGGCGCTGTTTGGTCGACGGGGACAAATGGTCGTGGCCATGTGCATGGTGCAATGCGACGGGCACAAGGTGCAGATTTCCGTGTCTCACGCCCGGTTGTGCAGTTACGGAATTCGCGAACGCTTGCACTTTGTCTGTGCGGCCACGCAAGAGTACTGTCTCGATGCAGTGGTCGTGGTCCAGGTGTGCGTGCATCGAGGAAATCGTCAGTTCGTGGTGTGCGTGCTGCGCGTCGGTTAGCCGCGCCGCTAGCTTGCGCTGATGGTGGTTGTAGAGATAGGTGAGCGCGGCGACGCACGGACCCTCCGGTTGCCGGCGGCGGCGCACTTCGCCCAATCCATTTCGCAACAGATCCCGAAACGCTTCTGAGCGGTTTCCGTAGCCGCCTTCTTTAACGAATCGTTCGAAGGCGTCGGCCAAGTCGTCGTCCAGGGACATCGTCAGGCGCTTCATTTCGAATTCCTCCTCGAGCTCTTATCTTGCGCCGCTCTCCGGGTCCCCGAGGCGAGCTGCCCATCGCGATTTAGCGTGTACCAGATTCTCGCGCATACAAAATGCGAGTGTACGGAGAAACGCGCCAAACCCAGGCGGCGGCGACTTGGTTTCAGCGTCCCAATCGAGCGACAACGTTAGGTCGCGCGTCTTATGAAAGGCGAGCGTACAGGCAAATTCGAACGGCTCGTCAGAACCTTCGACCGCTTCTGCCAGGAGCTATCCGAGGTGTCCGACACAGGGCTTGCGCCGCTAGGACGAACCTGATTCGCATATAAGCAACAGTAGTATCTAGAGGCGCTACGCCAAGGGATCCGAAAGCAGCAAATGGCCGCCAGCCTCAACGAAGGCGTGCGCGAGGTGCCGATGCTTTTTGTATCGATAGAACCCCATGTTCGGCGGAAGACTGGCGCCAAGTCCGGGGACGCACTCGGTGCGCCCGCGCAACCCTGAAGCGGCCTCGGTCGCGTCGCAGCAGACCGCTTTGCGAATCTTGAGCGTGTGTGGCAGCTCGGCGTCGCGCACCAGCATCTCGCCAATTACTGGTCAGGCGTTCGCCTCGGCGATGAGCGCCCCTGTTTGGGGTGTTTGCTGTTGCCTCATTCTTGCGAATGCGCGTCCGCGTAGGCCGCGACGCACTGATTGCAAGGCTTAGTTCAGACCCGTGGGGCCTTCAGCGCGCTGCGCTCTCGGCGCTTTGGCTAGCGGCTCCTCGAAGCAACCTTAGGAGAACCACCGCAACACTGCGGCGGCGGTCAGTGCCAGGGCGGCGAATATTAACGAAGCTCGCCATGCAAGGTCGCGAGAGGTTATCGTCCAACCGGAGGCCCGCAGAAGGTACGCGGCGATAAGGACGAAACCCGCCGCGACACATGCCATCTTGACCAGTAGTGCGACGACAGCCGCACCGGCGATGTCGGGCAGCTGGTGATAAAAAGCGTAACTGATGGCGCCGAACGCCGCTCCGCTGGCGCCCTGTATACCCCAGCCGACGAACGCGAGCCACGCAAGTTTGCGCCTGGAATCGTCCCGCGGATTAAACACCGCGGCGGCGGATCCGCCGACCGCGGCGACGGCGCCGAAATTGTGCACAACCTGGACGACTGAGTAGGCCAGGTTCTGCGCGGCGCTCATTTTGATGTTACGTTGACGCAACCCTCTGCACCGGTCGCAACGTGTGCCTTGGTGTTCACCGCCAAGCAGATCTTGTGAGGCCCAGGCGCCAGTGCAGGAACCTCGGCGGTGCCTTTGAGCTGGTGTATGACGTCGATTTTCTTCCCATCGGCGTACAGGTGCAGGTGATCCCCTTCCTTGCCGGGGTCGGCCTCGAAGCTTACCTTCACTGCGCTCTTGGAGTCGACCATCGCACCATCGGCGGGTGAAGTAATCGTGACCTTGCCATCGGCAATGGCCCCGCTCGAAGCAAATAGCAGGGAAAGCAAAGCGATCTTCGAGATTCTCTTGTTCATGTTCGTTCTCCAGGAGGCAAGAACCGATCTTGGTTCTGTAAGGTAACTCCGGACTCCACGTCCGGACGTGCAAGCATAGCCACTTCGACTTCAGCTCTTCAAGCCCTTTGCGACGCCCGATCGGTGCGCGCTTTGCAACGCAAGTTTCGACTGCGAGATATGGCCGCGCGAATCCGGGATCCGCATAGGATCCCCGGATTCACGTGATGCAACTTCTCAACCGCCCCGTGCGCGTCGAGGAAATTGCGCGGCCAACGTCAATCGGACAATTTGATGCTCTTTTCGACGGGTCAAGCGCTGCTCGCTGCGTGAGCGCAGCACCGACGCTGCAGGACACCCTAAACGCCCCGGCATCGAAATGACATAGGATACAGTCGCCGGTTGGTCGGCCACCAGTTTTGCGGCCAGAGCAACCACATTGCCGGTGATATGTGCCGTAACGAGACCGCCCAATCCAAGGAAGCCTGTGATATCGAGGCTGCCGGCGATCAGGCTCAAGACGAACGAAAGCAACTTCGGCCCGAGAGAGTCCTCGGGTCACGGAAGGGGAGTTACGCAACCTGAACTTAAAGAGGCTAGCACCGACAGCGACGCGCAATTAAGTGTTAACACTCCCCGCTCGTCGACATCAGATGGCATCCGAAGGCCGGATATAACACGGCAGCCGTTACGTCGTTACAGCATCACATCACAATCGGCCTTGCAAACGTCATTTTCGTGTTGCTCTCTCGCGTTTGCCGGACAAACCTTCGCGCGCACGGTCGCCGCCGGCTTCCCGCAGCAGCCATTCGACGACCGCGCGCACGTCCGAGCGATCCTTCGCGGCGTCCGCAATGACGAGGAAATAGGCCCTTGGCGATGGGAAGCTCTGTCGGAAGGGGGCGACCAGCTTTCGCTGGCGTATTAGCCCACGCACCAGCGCGCTCGACCCTAGTGCGACGCCCTGGCCGTCTACGGCCGCCTGGATCAGCTGGTCGTAATGACTGAAGTGCAGCGTGCCCGCGGGCTTCACGTCGCCGAGCCGGGCCACTTCGAGCCACAGTGGCCAAGAGGAGGTCGGTCGTATGCCGTTGGGGTCGTCCAGCACTAGCAGCACGTGCTGGCGCAGATCCGCTGGCGAGGCAAGCGGGCGCCCTGATCGCCTGCGCAATTGCGGGCTGCACACCGGGAACACCTCTTCGTCAAAAAGCTTCACGGCGGCTGCTGGCGCCAGGTGCGGCGCGCAGTATCGAATCGCGAGCTCGATGCGCTCGCGATCCAAGTCCACGAAGCGATTTTCGGCGCTGATCCGCAGGTCGATCCCCGGATGCTGCTCGCGCAGCGCTGCGAGCCGCGGGACGAGCCACAGGGATGCAAACCCGAAGGAGCACGACACCGTGACCACGCGGCTCTCGTCCAGTCCACGGATTCGCGACACGGCTTCGCCCAGCGTCGCAAGGGCTTGCGCCGACGCACGATAGAGTGCTTGGCCGGCCTCAGTGAGGTGGATGACGCGGTTGTGTCGCAAAAATAGAGGCACTCCGAGGTCCTCCTCGAGGGCCTTGGCCTGGCGACTGACCGCGGATTGCGTTACGAAGAGCTCTTCGGCCGCCTTGGTGAAGCTAAGGTGTCGAGCTGCGGCTTCGAAACCGCGGATGAGCTCGAGCGAGGGCAGATTTCGCGGCATTCCGGATCCTCCACACGCAAACGGATCGCCCGGACCGGACATTGTGCATGTAGTCTGCTGCGCAGCAGGGGTTAGCGACTGTTGCGCGGTCCGAGGCGGAAAGCTCGATAGTACGACGCAGGACGCCCGCGCCAACGTTCGCATGCGTTGAGCTCATGCGAACCCGACGCCGAAGTCGTTTGAGGCCTGCACGCGGGCAGTAGATGATGCGTGCATCGTGCAGGCGCCGCTCGGCGCAGGAGGGCAAGGCGATGAAGCTTCAGTTACACCGAGCGAGGATATGCGTCGAATTCGAGCACCCCGTCGTTGTGCGAGACGTGGGCAGTTTGGATCTTGTTGGCATCGGCGGCCGGGCCTGGGTGACAATCGAAGGCGATCCGCGCGATATCTTGCTGGAGCGCGGCGGGAAACTGCACGTTGAGCCCGGTAACAACGTTGTTGTGTCAGGCATGCCGTTGGCCGAGGTGGAGTTTGTCGCCGCTGCGTCACCGGCAACCTCTCGTCGCAACTTCGCGGACGTGGTACGCCGGCTAGGGGCCGCGTGGCGATCGCTGCGGTTTGCGCAGCGGCTCCAAGGTGCGTGAGGGCGCAATGGAAGCCATCGAAGCCCTCGCCCGGATTCGCATTGACGACCGGGCGATCGTCTTGCGCGACGGCTCGGCGCTGACCATCCGCGCCATCGGGCCCGAGGACTACGAGCGCGAGACGGCGTTTGTGCGCGGCCTGTCGTCTCGGAGCGGCTACCGGCGCTTGTTGTCGTCGCGTCGACTCACGGCCGAGGAACTGCATCGGTTCGTCGAGATTGATCCTTCGCGCGAGCTCGCCCTGGTTGCGGTTTCGGGAGCAGACCGGAGTTCGATCCAGGTCGGTGTGGCCCGGTGCGCCCGAATCGACGAAGGGCGAGACTACGACTTCGCGATCGTGGTCGCGGATGCCTGGCAGCATCTCGGTCTCGGATCGCAACTTCTGCGGCGGTTGCTTGAAGTGGCGGCCGTAGCCGGCGTGCCCCGATTGACCGGCCTGACTCTGGCGACAAACGATCCGATGCTTGCGCTTGCGCGCCGTTGCGGTTTCGCATTGCGACGCGACCCGCACGACGCCACGGTGGTCCGAGTCACCCGAAGCTTTCAAACGGCGCCAGCGTAGTCCTCCGAGTGCTCGCCGGGACCGCGGGCGCGAAATTTGGCGGCATGCGGCCGGGTCAGGTTGCGTTGGGCGATCGAAGCAGACGACCGATTAGTCCGGGTGGCGTAAGAAGCGAGCTAACATGGCCCGCGCAGACGAGCGCCGCCTGGACGATCACATGTCAATGCGTTTGATTGCACTATGCTTCGGCAATTTCGTTATCGGCACGGGAACCTTGATCGTTCCGGGCATGCTGTCAGTGCTCGCCGAGGGTCTTGGAATCGGTCTGCCGGTCGCAGGCCAGCTGATCACCGCCTTCGCTCTGACGGTCTGCTTTAGCGCTCCGGTGCTGGCGGCCGCAACAGCTCGCCTCGATCGGCGCATGTTGCTAGTCGGAGTCTTGCTGCTGTTCGCCCTGGGGCACGCCTGGGCGGCTCTGGTTTCTGATTTCGGCGCGCTTTTGGCCGCGCGCGTTGTTACCGCCTTCGGCGCTGCACTCTATACGGCTCAGGCCTCAGTTACCGCCGCGCTGCTGGTGCCCGCGGCGCAGCGCGGCCGGGCGATCGCGTTCACGTTTCTCGGCTGGTCCATTGCTTCCGTCGTCGGCATGCCAGCGGGTGCGTATATCGGCGCCACGTTTGGCTGGCGAGCGGGATTTGCTTTGGTCTCGGTCGGTGCATTGATGGGCATAGTGGCGCTGCGCGTCGCGCTGCCGTCAGGTGTGCAAGTTTCGCAAATCGACGGGCGTATATGGCGCATCTTTCTTAGTAACCCTAACCTGCCGTTGGTCATCGCTGTCACCGTGCTGCAAAGCGCAGCCCAGTTCGCGCTGTTTTCCTATCTCGTTCCGGGCATGAAGTCGCTCATTGGCGCCACGCCAGGGCTCATAAGTGCCTTGCTAGCGGTTTTTGGCGTCCTCGGTGTTGCGGGCAATGCGGCGTGTGGTCGGTTAGTCGACCGCTTCGGCGCCTCGGCCGCCGTCATGGGCGCGCTTTTGACAATGACCGTTGGGCACGTCTTGTGGACGTTGACAGCCGGCAGTTTGCCTGGGTTGGTCGCGGTGCTGATCTTCTGGGGTGCGGGCTGTTTTGCGGTGAACAGCGCACAACAGGCCCGGTTGGTCGGGCTGTCGCCGCCGCACGCGCCAGTCTCGATCGCGATGAACACGTCGGCCATTTACCTCGGGCAGGCGATCGGGACAGCTGCGGCGGGCTCGACTTTGGGACTCGCCTCCGACTGGCATTCGTATGCAGCCTTGCCTGCTATCAGCCTGCCGTTGTTCGCAGCGGCTGCGGTCGTTTCGATCGCCGCCGCTCGCCGCACCGTGGTGATCCCTCGATAAGCTAAAGTACGCTTGTCGGTTAAGTGGCCCGAAAATTGGTCCCGAAGAATCAATGGGGATTCGAAACTTCCTCAGGGGCGAAGCCGGGTCGCGCTATGGCCCGCAAAGTTTTGAAAACGGGTCCGGATTGCACGCGGCGAAATTCGGCGACCGAACAAGGTTCCGAAACATTTGGACAGAGGCGTAACTACTTGCCCGGCGCCAAGGTCCGCTGGCGATTCGCTGCGGTCAATTCACGTCGTCGCGCGCCAACGGCGGGAGAAGACCCCACGCAAAAATCGGTCGCCGTGGATCGTGGTCGTCGACACCCCGGGTAAGTCGACGTTGGGTTTTCGCACAACGTGGACCTGGAACGGACATCGCGTCGAAAAAAAGGACGTCGTGATCGACCGGAATTGAACGTCCTTTTCGGTTAAAACTCAAGAGGTATGGCGTTACCCTAGGTCCACAGGCAAAGGCAGCCAGCCGTGATAGATCCAATCTCGATGCGACATCAATGCGTCTACCTCGTTGCCAGGCGTCAAAATCGGCATCCACGTGTATAGATCACGCCACAGCGGCTTCATTGGGCAAGCGTCTTCCGAAAGGGGCTGAATCAACGCAGCGAATGTGGCCCAAGCCAAGTCGAGTGCGGTTAAGCTAGATCCGATTAGATAGTCGCTTCCGGTGCTTCGCAATTTAGCGAAGGTGGCGACGATTTCCTCACAGCGCTTCGTAGATTCGCTGACCGAATCAGTACCGTGTCGGTACTTCTTCGCGAGATACTGCCCGATACCTCGTTCGCGCTCACCGAAGGTCGGGTCCGTGAGCAATCTTTCAATCATCATTACGCGCCGGTGCCAACCAAACCCTGCCTCGGCGCATAGCTCTGCAATCAGACCAATGACCTTCGCGCGTTCGAAAGGATCACCGGGCAATAGGCGTGGTTCCACCGAAATGCGCTCGGCGAGCAGGAGCTGCTCAAGCCAATTGGAGCGAGGCCT
>DASPWJ010000070.1:0-5714 GCA_035621895.1 Burkholderiaceae bacterium
GGTTTTGTACGCGACGTCGCCGCGCTGATCCTCCGATGGCTTGCAAATGCTCATTGCCAGTCGCGCGGCCTCCTTGATCGCAGCGTCATCCAGAGGCCGGCCTTGCAGATATTGTTCCGCCGCGGGCACTTTGAGCGGGGTTTGGCCGACATTTGTAAGAGCCAGCCTCGCGAACTCGACCCGCCCGGCTTTGGCGCGAAGAAGTACTGCGGCTGCGGCCGCAGCAAAATCGCCCGTCTTGCGCTTTAATTTTGCATAGCACCAGCCGGTGCCAGCTGCCGGAATCGGAATCTGAATTCGCGTAAGCACTTCGCCAGGCTCCATCCGCGTGGAATACAGACCGACAAAAAAACCATCCGCAGGCAAAATCCGCTCGCCTTTGGCGCTGCGCAGAGCAAAGCTTGCATCGAGCGCAAGCATCAACGCGGGGTGATCGTTGCCCGGATCGCCCAGCGCAATATCCCCACCGATGGTGCCTTTGTAGCGCACTTGCGGATCAGAAATGAGCCCCGCACCCTCTACCAGAAGCGGCAGCTTGTCAGCCAAAAGGGGAGACCAGATCAACTCGTTTTCAGTGGTCATCGCACCAATGTGGATTTCCGAACCGACCTGCTTGATGCCTTTTAGCTCTCCGATCTTGCCCAAATCGATCAGATGGCCCGGGGCGGCGAAGCGCAGTTTCATCATCGGCAGCAGGCTGTGCCCGCCCGCCAGCAGCTTTGCTTCCTCGCCATAGCGTTGCAGCAAGGAGAGCGCGTCGGGCAAATTCACCGGCGCGTGATATTCAAAGGGACGCGGAATCACACTTCCTCCTATGGTGAGCTACGGCAGGCAAATCGGACCACACAGGGCCGCAAACGACACAGTGCTACGTGAGACAATTAAAACATTGAAAGTATCTTTTGCGACCGCAATGCTGTCCCGCACAATTTCACGAAACGCCGTCGTAACTGCATGAGCTGCAGCCGCGGTGCATGAAACTCGGCTCTGGAGGGCAAACAACCCTGTTTGAATTACAGGTTCTTAGCCCGCGGCGGGTGTGCGCCACGGTGTACGCGCGCGGGTGCAACGGAACACACCGAAGGCCACAATAAGCATAGAGTAGAGACGCAATGGAAAGCTTCTACTACAAGCTGCAGAAGTTCGATCCCGGTGTCGTCATGCTTGATGCGGACAACCGAATCGCGGGGATGAACGCGGTCGCTTTACGTGTCCTTGGCGACATCCAGGGCGATCCGATCGGTCGTGAAGTGTTGCAGTTTCACCCGGAAAAAAGCCGCGACAAGATCCAGCTTTTACTGGACTCGGCGGACAAAGCCGCGCGCTGTCCAATGGACTCGCCGCCGCCGATGACAATGATGATCTCGATACCCGACCGAGTGCTGCTGATCAAGGTGACCAAGCTGATGGGGCGCGGCGCGCCGGTGGGTTCCTGCCTGGTGTTTTACGATCTAACGGACATCACCACACAGGTGGAGAATTTCACGGACATGCCGGAACCGTCCAATCGCCCCCGCCAGCTCGTCAAGCTGCCGGTGCTTTTGCACAATCGCGTGCTGCTGCTATCGCTTGAGGAGGTCGTGTGGATGCAATCGGAGGCACACTACACGACGGTGCACACCCGCGATCAGCAATATTTCTGCAACTTATCGCTTGGCGACCTGGAGGAGCGCATGGATCGAAACTCGTTCCTGCGCACGCATCGCAGTTACTTCATCAATCTTCGGCACGCCAAGACAATTGAACGCGAGGGCGAGAACTATATTGTCGTGATGGACGGCCACCAATCACCGCGCGTTCCCGTTGGCAGAAGCCGGGTGGGGGCCCTGAAGGAGGCCTTGGGACTGGGACGGCCGCCATTTGGGCGCAGCAGCCAAAACGAGGCGCGCGCGCCGATGCAGCTCAATGCTGCGCACAAGACGCCGCTAACGGGCTAGTTCGCGGTCTGCACGGGCCGCGCATCCTCGATCACTTTGCCATCGTTTGGCAACGTGCCGCGGCCAACGAACTCGACTTGGCTGCCAATCTTCGTGATCGAGCGAAAGGCTTCGCCAACGCGTGCTTGCAGCTCCGATGTCGCGCTGGCCTCAAGGCGCAAGGTCGCAACATCGACCTCATTGGCGCGGGTCACGACGAGGCGCGCGCGCCCGATCTCAGGGTGTTGCCGCAGCAACTCGGCGATTTGTTCGGGGCGAACAAACATGCCCTTGATCTTGGTCGTCTGGTCCGCCCGGCCCAGCCAGCCGCGTATGCGCTGATTGGTGCGTCCGCAGGCCGAAACGCCCGGCACGACGGCCGATAGATCGCCAAGCGCCAGCCGGATCCAGGGGCGGTCGTAATCAAAGGACGTAACCACCACTTCCCCGACCTCGCCGTCGGCGACTGTTTCGCCTGTTCCTGGGCGCACGATCTCTACCAGTACATCTTCGGCAACCACGAGTGCGTCGCGTGCTGCTGTGTCATACGCCACCAACCCGAGGTCGGCCGTCGCGTAGATCTGATACGCGTCGATCGCGCGCGACGCAAACTCGGCTTGCAGCGATGCGGGAAGCGCGGCCCCGGAAACTACCGCCTTGCGTAGCGGATTTTCAATGCCTGCGCGCTCGGCGGCGTCAAGCAAAATTTTCAGAAAGTCGGGCGTGCCGCAGTACGTGTTGGGCTTCAGTTGCGCAAGCAACTTGACCTGTTGGTCCGTGTTACCGGGGCCCGCCGGGATGACCGTGCAGCCCAGCGCACGCGCGCCGGCATCAAGAATGAATCCGCCGGGCGACAGATGATAGGAAAACGTGTTAAGCACAAGGTCGCCGGCGCGAACCCCGGCGGCGAACAGGCCGCGCGCCGAGCGCCAACAATCCTCCTGGCGCCCTTCGACTTCATGGATCGGACCGGGCGAAACGAAGATGCGCCCGAAATCAGCCAACGAACCCGGCACCAGAGCCGCGAGCGGCGGCGATTGCGCCTGCATTTCAATCAATGCGGATTTGCGCAGCAGCGGCAGGCGCGAAAGCGCAGCCCGCGAATTGACACTTAGCGCATCGATTGCACCCAGGTGTTTGCGCCAACCCGGCGCACGTAGCGCCGAAGCAATCAGCAGCGGCAGCCGCAGTGCGAGATCGCGCTCACGCGCCGCCGGGTCACGAGTCTCGAGCGCGTCGAAATGCTCCGACATAAAAGCTCTTTGTTAGAAAGTGACGAACTAAGCGAGCCAGCGCTTGCGGCGCCGGTAGAACTTGGTGTCGCGAAAACTTCTGCGCCCGTCGCGCGAAAAGCCCAGGTAAAACTCCTTTACATCCTCGTTGCTCTCTAGCGAGGCGGCATCGCCATCCATCACGACACGTCCGTTTTCCAGAATGTAGCCGTGGCGGGCGTAGCGCAGCGCGATGTGCGCGTTTTGCTCGGCCAGCAAAAACGACACGCCCTCGCGCTCGTTAAGCTCGTAGACGATCCCGAAAATCTCCGCAACGACTTGTGGCGCCAGTCCCATCGACGGCTCATCGAGCAAAATCATCGATGGGCGTGCCATGAGCGCGCGGCCAATCGCGCACATTTGCTGCTCGCCGCCCGAGGTGTAACCGGCAAGGCTCGTGCGACGGTGCTTCAGGCGCGGAAAGTAGTGATAGACCCGATCAAGCAACTCCGTGTTGGTGCCGTGCCGAGCGGACTTGCTTGCCCGGAACGCGCCGCGAGTCGAACCTGTGTAGGCCCCGGTCAACAGGTTTTCCTCGATGCTAAGGTGCGCAAAACAGCGTCGGCCCTCCATCACCTGGACAACGCCACGACGCACCAGGTCGTAGGGCGTTAGCCGCTCGATTTGCTGGCCATCATAGACAATGCTGCCCTTGGTCACTTCCCCGCGCTCGCCGCGCAACAAATTCGAAACGGCCCGCAGCGTCGTTGTTTTGCCGGCGCCATTGGCACCGAGCAAGGCAACGATGCCCGCGCGCGGCACCGTGAGCGAGACACCCTTGAGCACCAAAATGACGCGGTTATAGATCACCTCGATGCCGTTGACGGTGAGCAGCGCGCCGGGTGCGCCCTCGGCCGGGGCCAGCGAGGTAGATGTGCGCTCGCTCATGGCGACGCAGGGGCGGCTTGCGCCGCCCCTTTTGCGCTTAGCTTTGGCAGTCCGTGCGTTTGGCGATGCTTTTCGTCGCCGCGTAGGCTTCGGCCGCCTTGTCGGCCATTGGCGTTATGAGCTTTTGGTCGGCCTCGTAGAGGTCTCCCGCAACCCACTTGGTTCCGTCCCAAGTCTGGATGCGCGCATACGAGGCCCCGATGTGGTTGGAGCATGAGGTTGCGAAGGGTTTGATCATTTCACCGAAGCCCAAGGCGTCAAGCCTTTTTTGGTCGAGCGCCATATTTTCTAGTCCCCAGCGAACCTGCTCACCGGTCATCGGCTTGCCCTTGCCAAAGTGCTCCTGCGCGCGCCGCACTGACTCGACGCTGAGCATCGCGATGATCAGGCCACGGTTGTAGAGCACGGTGCCGACTTCTTCACGCGGACCCGTACCCTCACCTTTGTCGTGGACGTACTTGAGAATGTCGTTTTGCACTTTACTTAAGCCCGCGCCGTACTGGATGGTGAGCGCGGTATAGCCTTTGGCGCCCTCGCCGACGTCCTTGACGTCGGGCTCGGCACCCGACCACCACACGCCCAGAAGATGATCGCGTGGAAACGCAGTTTCTTGAGCTTCCTTCAAAGCGGTCGAATTCATCACTCCCCAACCCCAGAGCAATACATAGTCGGGGCGCAGCTGGCGCACCTGCAGCCAGACGGCTTTTTGCTCCACGCCGGGAGGCGTCACCGGGATCTTGATGAGTTCAAAGCCGTGCAAGCGCGAGCGCTCCTCGAGCAACGGAATCGGCTCCTTGCCGTAGGGCGAGTCATGGAAGACCAATGCGATCTTCTTGCCCTTCAGATGGTCAAGCCCGCCTTCTCGCTTGGCGATGTACTGCACCAAAATATCGGACGCAGTCCAGTAGGTGCCGAGCAGCGGAAAGTTCCACTTGAAGATGTCGCCGTCTTGTGATTCGGAGCGGCCGTAGCCAACCGTCAGCACCGGGATCTTGTCCACGGGTGCGCGCTCGGTAAGCGCGAAAGTAATCCCGGTCGATTGCGGATCAAACAGCGCAGCACCGGTCGGACCTTTGCTCTTGAGGCGTTCGTAACATTCGACGCCCCGATCGGCCGAGTAGGCGGTCTCGCATTCTTCATAAGTGAGCTTGACGCCATTGACACCGCCGTCACGGGCGTTGATCAGCTTTAAATAGTCCTGCTTGGCATTGGCCCATGGCGTGCCGTTGGGTGCGTACGCCCCGGTACGGTAGACAAGTAGCGGCATGAACTGCTCCTTGGCAGTGCTGTCCGCGGCAGCAGCGCCGCCCGCCAAGCCCGCGGCGCAAGCGACCACGGTGACGGAGCCTATCCACCTTAGTTTTGTCGTTTTCATTTTGTCTCCTTATGTGCAGATCGCCCGGCCAGGGCGCTTAGGTTAATGGGGAAACGGCCAGATGCGCAGTTTTTCTTTGCCGATCGCCCAAAGACGGGCGAGCCCACGTGGCTCAATTGCAAGAAAGAATACGATCAGGCCGCCAAAAATCATCGCCTCCATGTGGGATTTCATCGCGGTTGAGAGGTCGATTCCGACCAACTCCGGAACCCGATTCAGCAGCACCGGCAGCAGGACGAAAAAACCCGCACCGAAGTAGCTGCC
>DASPWJ010000071.1:0-10537 GCA_035621895.1 Burkholderiaceae bacterium
GGCACTGGCCACGAGTGCCTTCGTCGGAATGCAGCCATCGTTTACGCAGGTGCCGCCGAAGTGTTCACGCTCAATGAAAGCGACCGACATACCCGCAGCCGTGAGGCGGCTCGCAAGCCCCGGGCCGGCCTGACCGCTGCCGATGATGATCGCATCAAAGCGCTGCGACATTGGATTTACTCTTGCAGGACCGGCGACCTTGCCGCGGCTATTTTGCTACGCGACCGAGCGACGCGCGATCCCATCAACGGCAATTTTGCTAAGGACGATAGGGACGAAAATTCGCGCATTAGCAACGTGGTCAGGTCAACCAAAACGCCGCGCGAGCGCTGATCGGCTCGGCAGCCGCAAGGGATGCAGCCCAAGCGCGAGAAATCGGCTGAAACGACAATACAACCATTAAGGCAAGACGCACCAAGCAAGTGTCAGGGCAATGTGACAAGACAGACAGCTCGCAAACAAGAAAAGTTGATGCGAATACATACGTGCTGACCCAACTAGGCGCCATGGTTTCCGTCTGGCGCAAAAAAACGGGCGCGATCTGCTCCCGACTTTGACACACAAAAAAGCAGCGGTGCGAGAGCGGTGCAATCCGTCGATACACATGTGACAAGACTTTGGCCACACCTGTCTTAATGAGGCTTGACTTGGCAAGAATTCACAACGCTGCGATCGGTCCATCGAAACCGGCCGCATTTGACCCGACGCGTCGTCAAGCGCCCTCTCATTTGGCCAACTGGACGGAAGATCCGCGCGCAATTTAATGAAGCGAAGACTCCGCCTTGCCGTGTCCAACTTATCTCCTAGGCTCTAGAATCAGCCCATAAGAGTCCGTTTAGCGGTGCAAAGTGGCACTAGAAATTATGAACCTCCCCAGAATCATCGGCCCGACCCTTTTTGTCTTTTGCATCATCGGGCCAGCGATCGGACAGACAATATCCGGACCCGAACCCTGGATGATGTACCCGCTCGACCAGGGCGCGCGTCCCGAAGGGTGCGGGACAAGCGGCTTTTCCGTGGCGAAACCCGATGCGGACCTTTTTTCCGGAATGGGCGTAGGACGAAATCTGGAGCGACTTACCCGGACTCAAATTCGAGAAGTCGGGATCGGTTCACAAAATGTCCAGGAAAATGCGTTCTATAAGGCGGTTGCGCCAGCAATTGTTCTGATCGTTACCGACGGGCCCGTGGGATCCGGCACGCTGATCGACGATCGAGGAGATGTTCTGACTAACTGGCATGTTGTCAGAGGATTCACCGACGTCGCCGTTATTTTCAAGCCTGCTCAGGATGCAGCGAAACCTGCATCCAACGACATCGTGCGAGGTCGTGTGGTACGGGTCGATGAAGTTTCCGATCTTGCGCTCGTCAGGTTGGCTGCCCTGCCGGCGGGCCGCACTCCCCTTGCCCTAGGAAACGCGCGCGATATTGCGGTGGGGAAGATAGTGCAAGCCGTTGGTCATCCCGCTGCAGACACTTGGGCGTATTCCCAGGGCGTGATCAGCGAATACCGTCCGGGATTTGACTGGTCAGCGGGGGAGAAGGGCCAAGAACACCATGCAGACGTCATCTTGATGCAGATGCCGGTAAATCCGGGCAGCTCGGGTGAACCGGTGATGAACGACGCGGGAGCGGTAGTTGGTGTCAACAGTTTTCGGGACATTTCGGCCCAAGCATCATCGCTCGCCGTATCAATTGACGAGGTACGAGCGTTTTTGGCGCGCCAATCCGATCGCCACGCGAAGGCGTCTTCGGCTGCAGATACAAAAGCGGCCTCTGCAACAACCTGTGAAGGTAAGGAGGTGTATCAGGGGCGCACCGTGTCCAACGACGGGTTAATGGTTGCGTTCGACATGCGTTGTACTGGACACGTCGACCTGGAGATCGTGATCCCGGACGACCAATCAAAGCCTACGCTGCTCCGAGCCGATCGCAACCTTGATGGTAAGCCGGACGTTTTGATGCTGGATCTTTCCCGGCGGGGACAGTGGGACGTGTCTTTCTGGGACAGCAATTTCGATGGCACTTGGGGTCTCGTCGGTCGTCATCCAGGCGGAGACATCGCGCCGTCCTACTATGAAAGCGCGGAAACGTACGGCGCCCCTATAGCTCACAACTAATGGCCGCAAGCGCGGACAAGGCCATAACGGGCTCGAGACAAAACGCTGACCATTACACGCTCGCACGGCCCGCGCAACGCACCACAGCGACGAAAAAAAAGGATGCACCCATCAGGGCGCATCCTTCGTTCATCGTTAGATCGAGCCGTTTACGCGGCGGCAAGATTCTCCGGCGAAAATGGCAATTGGCGCGCGCGCTTGCCAGTTGCAGCGAAGATCGCATTGGCGAGCGCCGGGGCGACTAGCGAAGTGGAAGGCTCACCCAGACCACCAGGCTTCTCCGTGCTGTTAACAAAGAACGTCTGGATTTCGGGCGAGGTGTTCATCCGCACCATTTTGTACTGACCGAAGTTGTTTTGTACGACGCGGCCGTTCTTAACATTGATCTCGCTATAAAGCGCCGCCGTCAGCCCGAAAATGACGCCGCCTTCAATTTGCTGCTCGGCGATGTTCGGATTGACAAGGCGACCCGCGTCAACAGCAACGGTAACCTTGTGCACAACGGGAGTGAAACCTTTCATCGACACCTCCGCGACCTCCGCAAGAATTGTGTCGTAGCCTTCCATTAATGCAATGCCGTGGTAATGTCCCTCGGGTAAGGGCTTGCCCCAGCCGGCCTTTTCGGCCGCGAGTTTTAGTACGTTGGCAAATCGCGGCTTGTTCTGCAGCATCGCCATGCGGTATTCGTATGGGTCCTTTTTTGCCGCCGCCGCGAGCTCGTCAATAAAAGACTCGTTGGCGAAGCAATTTAGGGCGTGGCTGACGGAGCGCCAGTACCCCACGCGCAGGCCGGCCTCGTGTTTGACGATGTCGTGCTTGGTCGCGGCGATCTCGTAGGGCGCTAGTGCCGCCTCGATCATCAGCGGGTCTTGCACGGCGACCGGCAGTCCAAAGACTCGGCCGGTGACAGACTGCGACATCATGCGAAACGTCATGGCCGTGGGCTTACCATCGTCGCCTAACGCCGCGGCCAGGCGATGCACTGATTGGGGCCGGTAGAAGTCATGCGTCATGTCGTCTTCGCGCGTCCAGATCAGCTTGACTGGCTTGTTCACTGCTTTGGCGATTTGTGCGGCCTGAATGGCGTAGTCAAAGTCAATACGCCGCCCGAATCCCCCGCCGATGAAGGTCGTCTCGAGCGTGATGCTCTCCGGTGGAATATTGAGCGCCTTGGAAATCACCCCGACTGGGGCGTCCTGCCACTGGATGGGGCCGATGAGGGCGAGCTTGCCGTCGTGCCAGTGGGCAGTAAAGTTCATCGGCTCCATGGGCGAATGCGACAGTAGTGGCTGCAGATACTCCGCGCGTACGACCTTCGAAGCGCCGTTGATGATCGCGTCGGGATCCCCCACAGCCTTGAGCGGAATTACCGTGTCAGAAGCCGATCCCGTGCGAATGCCCTCCAGCATTGCCTTGTCGTCAAGCGCTGCGCCGGGCCCTTCGTCCCATTGAACGGACACCGCCTCGCGCGCGGTCTTCGCGTGCCAGAACGTGTCCGCGACGACGGCCACGCCGTCAGAAATCTGGACCACGTCAATCACGCCCGGCATTGCCTTGGCTGCTGTCGCGTTGAAGCTTTTGACCGTACCCCCGATCACCGGACACTGCTCTAGGGCCGCGTATACCATGCCCGGCCGAGAAACGTCGATGCCAAAGACGGCCTTGCCGCTGACCTTTGCCGGCGTGTCGAGACGCTTGAGGCCCTTGCCGATGACGATCCAGTCTTTCGGTTCTTTTAGGGTTACGTTCGTGGGCACCGGCAATTGCGAGGCCGCAGCCGCAAGCTGACCGTAGGTCGCCTTCTTGCCGCCCGGGCCGGTCACGACCCCATCCTTCGCCTTGAGCGTGGACGCGTCGACGTTCCACTTCTTTGCAGCAGCTGCGATCAGCATCTCTCGGACCTGGGCACCACCGACGCGCAGCTTCTCCCAGCCATCGCGTACCGAAGTGGAGCCCCCGGTCAGCTGTGCGCCTCCGAGTAAGGCGTTGCCGTAGGCCTTGGTATCGGGCGGCGCGATCTTCACCTTGACTTTGGCCAGATCGACGTTTAGCTCTTCGGCGATTAGCATCGGGCCCGAGGTGTAGGGGCCCTGCCCCATCTCCGAGCGTGCCGAAAGCAGTGTGATCGTATTGTCCTCCCCGATGTGCACCCAGACATTGGGGTGGTAGGTTTCGCTTGCCGCTTTAGCTTCTGCGACCGAACCCGGTAGATACACTCCCAGCAACAATCCGCCGCCTGCTGCGGCGGACGCCTGCAGAAATGTGCGGCGGGAAGTCGATTCGATGTTCTTGATCTCGTCCATTTTCGCCTCCTTATGCCTTGCGCATTTCCGCGGCGGCCGACTTTATGGCGGCTCGAATCCGGTTGTAGGTGCCACAGCGGCAGATATTGCCTCTCATGGCCGCATCGATGTCGGCGTCCGTTGGATTCTTGTTCTTCTCCAGCAGCGCTGCTGCGCTCATCAATTGACCCGACTGACAGTAGCCGCACTGAGGTACGTCGTGTGCAATCCAAGCCTTCTGCAAAGGGTGACTGTTGTCGGCGGAAAGACCCTCGATGGTACGTACGCGCCGGCCTTCGACTTCGGAGACGGCGGTTTGACACGAGCGAACCGCCACACCGTCCAGGTGCACAGTGCAAGCTCCGCAGAACTTCTCTCCGCAACCAAACTTCGTCCCGATCATTCCCAAGTTGTCACGCAGCGCCCAAAGCAAAGGCGTATCGGGCTCGGCATTTACTGCGACCGGTTTCCCGTTCAGAACAAAACGTGTCGACATCTTCTTCTCCTTTTGACATGTAAATCTGATGCGAAATGCCAACTGCCCAGCCTAGAACGCAAACCATGATTATTTCGCCCTCTTGGACCGAATTGCAATGTCCGGCACACGAAAAGGCGCAGCGGCTGCCCGCTAATCTTTTTTGCTACCAGTCGGATGGCCACGAAAAAAGAGAAATGACCGTTTGTGCTGCATCGCGCCATCAAGCAATTAATCTGTCGTCCCCAACAAGGAGATTAAATCTCGGGCCAGGCACAAAGAAAACAGGCGCGTCGGCGCTTAACCCTGCGCATGCCCGCGGCACCGATCAGGGGCGCTTGCAAGCCAGGTCGGCTGACATGGATCAACCATTACAAGATGCTCAGCTCCCAATGAATGTTGTGCTATTGGCACAAGTATGCTCGTCTTGGCCCACGACCATTGTAAAAAAGTGGATATCCCGGGCGCCCGCGGTTAGCTTGTCCCCGCAAACAACCCACCGCATAATTTTGCGTTTGAAGGAAGGTCATCGGAGCGGCGTACAACCGCGTGCGTCTGGCAGGCGGCAAGCTCGCGGTGTATATCGCCTGGGTATCGGATCAATTTTGCGATCTTTTTGCGAGGTTTTATGCGTACTCGGTACGTGCAACTGGCCTTGTTTGCTTGCCTGGCCGCTTTTTTGCAATTTTTGATTGGCGCGAACGCTTCCGCGGCCGAAATTGAAAAGATGGTTTCGGTCTGCGCAGACTGCCATGGCAAGGCGGGGGCTAGCACCGAACATGACATTCCAATCATCGGCGGTTACTCGGCCGAATTCCTCATTAACAACATGAAGGCGTACCAGGCAAAGGAGCGCGACTGCCCGGAGACAAAAATCCGCGCGGGCAAGAAAAAGGGCAACAAGACGACCATGTGCGAGATCGTCAAGGATCTGACCGGCGCACAGATCCGCGAAATCGCCGACTATTTCGCCAGCCAACCATTTGTGCGCGCCAAGCAAAACTTCGACACCGACTTGGCGCGCAAGGGCAAAGCCGTTCACGATCAGTACTGCGAAAAATGCCACTCCGACGGCGGCACCCATTCCGACGACGATGCTGGCATGCCGGCTGGGCAGTGGATTCCGTACCTCGAGCAGGCATTTGACGAGTTCCACACCGGCAAACGCCCAATGAGCAAGAAGATGAAGGACAAGATGGTGCAACTCGATCAAAACGACATCAAAGCCTTGATCCAGTTTTACGCCAGCATCCAATAGGAGGAGCGGATCGTGTCTCCGAACTCATGGCCGCGGCGCGCAACAGGCGGTTGCGGTGCCGATCGCCGGAAGTTTGGCGCGCGGAGCAAAAAGTGAACGCCGGCAACCGTGCTTGGTTCAGTGGCCGCAAGTTTGTTCGCTACGCGCTGATTTTGCTTGCCGGAATGCTTTTGCTCGCGGGAGCGGTAGGCGGGTTTACTACGGCAGTAGAGTCAACCAACACGCTGGCGTTTTGTATCTCGTGCCATGACATGCAGACCAACTACGAGGAGTACAAAAAGACGGTGCATTACCGCAACCGCTCGGGCGTGCGCGCCGAGTGCTCGGATTGCCATGTGCCGAAGCACAACTGGTTTTCGGAGATGGAAAGAAAGGTAGCTGCGGCGCGGGACGTCTGGGGCGAGATCATTGGTGTGATCAACACCAAGGAGAAGTTCGAAGCCAACCGCCTTGCGATGGCCCGACGCGAGTGGGCACGGATGAAGGAATCCGACTCCATTGGCTGCCGCAACTGCCACAGTTATCAGAGCATGGACGTGGATGCCCAAGACAAGAGCGCACGCAGCAAGCACACACGCGCGGCCTTGGCCGAATCGCACAAGACCTGCATCGACTGCCACAAGGGGATCGCCCACGAACTGCCCAAAGTGGCCGAAGACGAACCAAAGGAGGTCCGCGAAGAAAAGTAGACTCGCGATGCTAAAAGGCGTAGTCATCACCTTTTGGACTTACCCAGACAAGGGTGCGGGCCGCATGAGTCCCGCGGAGCACGCGTCATTTCTCCAAGGCATTTATTCAGGCAACCGATCTAACCGCTGGCACGAAGCGAAAGATTCGAGTCGATCCACGCCGAAATGTCGCTCATGACCTCGGCGCGATTAATTTCATGAAGCATTTCGTGACGCCCGCTTTCGTAGAGGCGTGTCGTCACCTTCAGTCCGGCTGCGTGGTAGGTGTCGATCAGACTTTGCAGTCTGGAGCCAACTGGATCTTGCGTACCGGACATCACCAGAATCGGCAGGCGCTTTGGAATCCGCGCAACATTCGACGGCGCAAGCAGCGGCCCCAACGCATCGAGAAGATCAATTGCCAACTGGACCGTGAATTCAAAACCGCACAGCGGGTCGGCGATGTAAGCATCGACCTCCGATGGATCGCGCGAGAGCCAATCGTAGGGAGTTCGCGCCGGCGCAAAGCGTTTATTAAAGTCACCAAGCATCAGCTGCTGCAGTAATGGACTTTTCCCATGTGGACCAAGGCGCAGCAGCTCCACGCGTGCAATCAACCGTCCAAGAGCGGCGATGGGGGGTGGCCGCCCGTTGGAGGATGACAACACGACCGCAAACAGAGAGTTGCCGTGCTCGGCGATGAACTGCTGGCCCAGAAACGATCCCATTGAGTGCGCGAAAAGCCCGATCGGCACACCAGGCAGTTCAGCGGTGATTGCGCGGTTTACTGCCAACAGGTCGGCAAGGCAGGTGCGCCAGCCGTCATGTGCAGCGAAAAAACCCAACTCGCCGACGCGCGCAGTGTGTCCGTGCCCGCGCAGGTCCGCGGCAAATACTGCAAACCCCGAGGCCGTCAGTACTTCCGCCAACCCGGCATAGCGTGCGGAGTGTTCTACAAGCCCGTGGACGACCTGTATTGCCGCGCGCGGCGGCCGCTCCGGCAGCCAGCGGCGAACAAAGATCTGCGTCCCATCGGACGCGGGGAGAAAAAATTCCGTGGCCTGCATCGCACCGAGCTTAGTCTTACCTGGCGCTACCCGCCAGCTCGTGGACGACATCGGCGCCAAACCGCGAGCGAATTCGGGCGATGGTCTGCTGGCCGTTTTGGCTGGCCGAGCCGCGGATCAAGCCCAAGGCAAGAAAGGGACGGGGGCAAGGCGCAAAAGATGCACAATCTGGGAAATCTTCTCAGTGCTTCGTAGTCCCCTATTTGGACGGCGGAGCGCTGCCCTTGGGCAGCAGCGACGCAAGGGACAGCCGGGAGAACTTGTGCGGAGAAGTCAATGAAGATTCGACGTGTAGCAACGGGGCACGACGCCTCGGGCCGTTCCATCGTAGCAAGCGACGTGCAGATCGACGCCATCGGCGTCAAGCTGCTGCCCGGCTGCGAATTTCACAACCTTTGGGGAAGCGATGAGAAACCGCAAATCGCGATCGACGGCACGCCGCCGCCCGCGCGGGGCTATTTTCCTTCGCCCGAAGGATTGCGATTTCTGATGTTCACGATCCCGCCGAAGAGCGAACAAGCAAGGGCGTCAATCGATTACCCGAGCGCTATCGCGGAAGCCAACGAAAAACTTCCCGGCTTTCTGGAGCGAATGGAGCGCAACGCTCCAGGGATGCATACCACCGACACAATCGACTTTGATTACGTTATCGAGGGAGAGGTTACGCTGGAGCTTGACGACGGCAAGGAAGTTTTGCTGCGTGCAGGCGACACCGTCGTGCAAAACGGGACACGGCATCGGTGGCGCAATGAGTCGTCCCGGCCCGTACGCGTGCTTGCGTGCCTGATTGGGGCACGGCGCGCATGAGCAAAAGCTTGGGTAATGGATCTAAGCTGCTGCCTGAACAAAGCGTTAGCGCATGAACAATCCGCTTCCCATGTCTTAGGCGATATGAGAACGGCGATGTGCGTTTTCGCTGGCCGATCTTTCGCATGCACCCGCCCAATAGGCCCCTGGTAGCGCTAATCGAACCCGCCATCGTCTAGTGCGCTACGCTGCGGCCTGACGCTCGCCGCGGCAAACAGGAACCAGTGCCGCAGCAAGTTGCTGGGCGATCGTGCGCCAGGAGCGCTTCAAAGCTTCCTGCCTCACAAGCTTGCGGTCCAGCCGCAAGGCTGCAAGGCAGGCGCTGTGCAAATCCTCATGCAGCGCTCCACTTACGCCCAGTGTCACAACTTGCATCGGACCAGCAACGGGAAAGGCAGCAACTGGGCAACCGCAGGCCATGGCCTCGAGCATGACAAGACCGAATGTGTCGGTGCGACTGGGAAACACAAACACGTCGGCCGCGTCGTAAAACGCCGGCAATTCTCCATGCGGAAGCCGCCCCAGCCACAGTACGTTCGGATAGCGGGCCTGCAAGCGTTCGCGCTCCGGACCATCACCGATCACAACCCGGGAGCCAGAAAAATTGAGATCAAGAAACGCTTGAAGGTTTTTTTCCGGTGCAACACGACCCACATATAGCAGAATAGGTCGCGGCAGGGCGAGGCGGTTGCGCAGCCCGGGCCGGAACAGCTCCCCGTCGACACCGCGGCTCCAAAGCTTGGTGCGCAAGAATCCCGCGCGGCGCAGCTCTCGTCGCAAATCATCATTTGGCACGAGCACGGCGCGCGAATCGCGGTGAAAGCGGCGCAGTAGCGTGAGAGTCAACTTCGGCGGAATACCGAACCGCGCCTTGAGATATTCGGGGAACCGGGTGTGAAACGAAGTGGTGAACATCCAACGCTGACGCCGCGCGAGGGCGCGAGCCGCCCAACCCAATGGTCCCTCGGTTGCAATATGCAGGCAGGCAGGAACCACAGATTCCAACGCACGAGCCAGATGGCGGGCCGGTTCAAGTGAAAGCAGCACGTCGGGTTCGCCTGGCGCCGGGATGGCACGCGAACCACCCGGATGAATAATGTGAAGAGGGTGCCCGAGCGCAGCGAGTTCCCGCTGCATGTAGGTCCAGGTCTGGACCACGCCGTTGACCTGCGGATGCCAAGCATCGGTAACCAGAACAATGGCGTGCTGTTTAATCGACGGGGTGTCTTTGGGCATCGGATCGTATTTTGACGCGACGTCGTGACATGCTTGCGACGCGCAATGCCACGGCCGAGAACCGCTCATCGCCGGTCGCGCGTGAGGCTGCGCCCCCACCCAGGGTCGTACGGCGGTTGCTAGTTGTAACCGGGCGGGGGTGTGAATCCGCCGAACTCGCGCTCGGCCAACTCGGCAAAACCGATCGTCGACCGGTCCTCGAGGTAGGGTCCGATGATCTGGATACCAACGGGCAACCCGCTGCTTCCAAGGCCGATGGGCATCGCCGTTGCCGGCAGCCCGCAGGCCGTCGCTACACTCGTCCACAGGGCCAGCGAGGAATAGGCCATAGGGCGGCCGTCAACGACGATGCGGCGCTCTTGCATCTTTCGTTGGTCATGCGCAAAGGCGACCATCGGCAGGACCGGACAAAGTACGAGATCCCAGGCGCGAAAGAACTCACGCCATTGATGCGAAAGATGGATGCGTTTGCGGTGTGCCGAAATCCAATCGCGAAACGTCGCAACCATCGCGCGCAAGCGCATCGACTCACGGTCGCCATCGTTTTTGGGCGCCTGCGCCGTCTGCTGCTGGATGGCGTTATACGTGGCCAGTGGCAAGTCGGCCCCGATAAAGGGCATCAAA
>DASPWJ010000072.1:0-5843 GCA_035621895.1 Burkholderiaceae bacterium
CGCGGGATCGACACGGTCAGTGCCATCGGTTTGGTGGCCGAGATCGGTGACATCCAGCGCTTTGCGCACCCTCGGCACCTGATGAGCTATCTGGGGCTGGTGCCCTCGGAACGCTCCAGCGGCAACAGCGTGCGTCGCGGCAGCATCACCAAGACTGGCAATGCCCACGCCCGGCGCTTGCTCACGGAAGCGTCCTGGCATTACCGTTACCCAGCGCGCCTGAGCCGGGTCCTGCAAAGCCGCCAAGAGGGTCAACCCGAATCCATCTGCCGGCACGCCTGGAAGGCCCAAGTGCGTCTGTGCGGGCGCTTTGCTCATTTGCGTCGACGTGGTGTCCACATCAACAAAGTTTGCATCGCCACCGCACGTGAACTCACCGGCTTTATCTGGGCCATTGCACGCCAAGCCAGCACCACGTGTGCCGCGTAGAAACAATTCCAGGGTATCGGGCGATGCGCTACGAACCACGATAGGAAGGACCCTCAACTGATCTATCACCAGACGCCTGCGGGCAACCTGCGCTTCTAGACCGAGGCAGCTTCCGCGACGGACTCTTCCATAGTGGTAACCAACCCACGGATATCAGGCTGATCCATCGTCGTTGCACTCAGACTTGTGGCCATCGCCCCATACCCCGGGAGCAATTCAATAAAAATATCGACCATTGACAAAAGCGGCCATATCAGATGAGTAAGCAGCAATCCGGAATCGAGATGGCCGCAATGCCTCCGACTGCGGTCGCCGCAGAGGTGCCGCCGGCAGCGACCGCGTTCCGCCGCGGCCGACCCAAAGTCGACTTTGCCGACGCAGAAAAGGAGACATCCAAACACTGCAAAGCCGACATTGAAAGGCGGCCGGATCCAGTTTTCCTCTTTGTGCCATCGTTCCGCTCCCCCGGACTTGGAGGTAACAGCACTGCGGCCATCATGCTTCGGCGGGGCCCGGCGCTGTCGCGGGTTGCCCACGATCCAGGAGTACGGGTGGCCGCTGATCAGGGAAAGTGCCGACGTTCCGCACCACCTGGATCGAAACTCCCCTATCTTGCCCGTCGGTACGCCGGTCGCTCACTACAGCGCGTGAGCCAATTAACAACGCGCGGATGGCCGTCGAATTTGATGCCGAACATCGCGCCCAGCTGCAGCCAGCTTGCGGCGGGGATGTCGGCGAGCGAAAAGGCGCCCAGCAGGTACTCATGCTCTTGCAGTCGTATCTCTAGCGAAGCGAGCCCGCGGACGAGTTGCGAGTGGTTGTACTCGGCGCAAGCCTTGCTCCGATCCTCTGACTTGTAGGAGACCGGCGAGTCAAGTCCGTGGTACACGTACTGCATCAGGTAGCTGCCAAGGTCGGCCATCGCCCACATCGTCCAGCAAATGGCATCGGCACGGGGCTGGCCGCTGCCGGCAGGCCACAGTTTGCGCTCGACGCCATACTTTTCGCCCAGGTAAAGCAACATCGCGCCCGACTCGAAAAAGGTGAGCTCGCCGTCAGTGAGTCCCGGCACCTTTCCGTGGGGATTGATCGTGAGATATTGGGGCGCACGGTGTTCGAGTTTCTTGCCATCCAGCTGAATGTACTCGTAGGGAATGCCCAGTTCTTCGAGTGCCCATGAAACACGCGTGCCAGAGCTGTGCGGCCAAGAATAGAGTTTGATTGCCATGTGGTGCCTCCTAGTGCCGGACTAGCCGGCGTGATGACGTTGCCTTCAACAGAATTTGTCGGCAATTAATAAAAGCAGAGTCAGGCCGCCAACGCGGCGGCGATCCGCTCGGCAATCATTACGGTTGGCAAGTTGGTGTTTGCCGAAGGGATTTCGGGCATGATGGAGGCGTCCGCCACGACCAATCGCTCCATCCCGTGCACGTGACCACTGGAGTCTACGACCGCGTGCGCCGGGTCTGGCCCCATCGCGCAGGTTCCAGTGGGATGGTGATAGGTCCTAACGTTCGCCAATACGTGGGAGTGAAGTTCACTGTCATTTTGTCCATGGTCGCTCGGATAGTCTTGCTCGGCGATCGCCTTGAATTGCGGGGCTGAGAGCAGACGACGCGCGTGGCGAACGGCGTCGCAGATGCGACGTAGGTCGTCGCCATTTGTTAGCAAACCGAGGTCAATAAGGGGAGGCGCCGCCGGCTCGAGCGAGCGAAGTGCCACGCAACCGCGCGAACGTGGTTTTAGTACCACGGCACAAAGCGACGCAATTGCGCGCCCGTCATTATTGAACGGGCCCTGCGCAAAGATCTGCAGATCGGGCGGACCTGATGGATCTGCACCGGTGCTGTGCCATGTCAAAACTGCCTGGAAACCTGGTCCTCCCGTCGGAACCGTCACCGACAAAGGGCTAGGAACCCATGGATGATCAGAGAGGTTCTTGCCGACATTAGGTAGATTGGCCTCGCAACGCAGGCCAAGCGCCGCAATATCGGCGGCTGGCCCAATTCCTGATCGAATGAGCAGTGCGGGGCTTGCATATGTGCCAGCGGTTAGTACAACTAAGTCCGCCTCAATCGTCTCGCCAGTGGCCGCAAGATGCACGCCGACGGCGCGCCCGGACCGGACCACAATGCGATCGACCAGTGCGTTGGCTCGGATTGTGAAATTCGGTAGCCCACGCACCAAAGGTAGATATGCGAGCGCGGTGCTCACGCGAAGTCCGCCGACGGCGTTGACGGGCACGGGCCCTACCCCGACGGCGCCCGGAGCGTTGTGGTCGGCAACATGAGGATGCAGGCCGGTCGCGACTGAAAGAAAAGCTTCGTGGAAGGCGTTCCGTTCGTCTTTGCTATATCGCCGGATTGGCAGCGGGCCGGTGGCACCATGCCACGAGTCGGAACCAAAATCTGCATCCGTTTCCGACGCGCAAAAATAGGGAAGGCATTCCTGGAAGGACCAACCCTCGTTGCCCAACGCAGCCCATCGATCGTAATCGGCCGGCGAGCCGCGAAGCGCCAGGCACGCATTGGTCGCCGAGCACCCGCCGACAAGACGTCCGCGAGGTAACGGGAGCTCGCGCCCAACGTGGCCGGGCACGCTGCGGTAACCCCAATCATGCGAAAACGTGGGCACTCGGGCGTCGGCAATATCACTTGGCAAAGCCGAGCGCGACGGATAGTTGGGGCCGGCTTCGAGCAGCTGAACTGAAGCTCCGCGTTGGGCAAGCCGAGCTGCGAGAACGCATCCTGCCGACCCGGCGCCAACCACCACGATGTTGTGACCAGCCATGGCCTTAGCGGCGCGTTCCAACGGTTAAGAGATACTCGCGTGGCATGCTGATGCCTAGTGGCGAGACGAAGCGATCGTGGAATGCCACGAAATCTCGTTTGAGATCGTCGCGTCGGCGATCATCGAGGCCCTCGGCAAGCGATTTCGTCGGACCGTATCCGGTTACGAACTTGTGCCACACGGCTTCCCCGTTGATATCGTAGTAAATCGTGACACCGTCCTCGAACCCAAGAGTGAAATTCGAGCCGAGCAATTCCTTGACCCGGTCGCGGCTTCCCCATGCGAACGGTGAGGGTGGAGCTGGCGTGGGCGGCGGAGGCATGTACGCCCGCATGACCTTGAACATTTCAAAAACATTGCTGTCTGGCCGCCACGTTGTAAGCGCGATCCGTCCGCCCTTTCGGCAGACTCGCGCTATCTCGTTAGCGGCGACCTCTGGACGGGTGGCAAACATTACGCCGAAGGTTGAGACGACCGCATCGAAACTGGCATTAGGGAACGGCAAGTCTTCCGCGTCTGCGATTTCGTAGTCGATCGCCAGCCCGCTGGACTGGCCAATCGTTTTTGCAGCATCGATGAGGTCGGTCGCTATATCCACGCCGGTGACCTGGGCGCCGCGTGCGGCAAGCAATCGCGACGTCCACCCGGTGCCGGTCGCAAGATCTAGGATACGTTCGCCAGGCCTGGGATCGAGGCGCCGCACGCAGTGATCGAGTGCGCTGGCGATTTGGCGGCTGATCTCGTCGTAGGCAAGCCCACCGGAACTCCAAACCGCTGCTGGCCGCTCGTTGTGGGGTTGAATGGATTTATGCATGATTGCCTCCTGGGTTGGCCTCCGCCGTTTTCTCTGCACCATGGACGCGATCCGTTGGTGTGCCAGGGACATGACAGTCGTCGGAGCGTGCGTTTTGTAGAACGCAATGTGACGCGTTATTGCGGAGGGAGCAATGACCGCAACGCCGCTTTCATTTGCAGGAACGCCGGATCGGCGATCGCCGACCGGGGCCGACCTCTTGTCTGAGGTGCTTAAATCCGTGCGCTTGACGGGAGCGGTCTTTCTGAACGCACGCTTTACCACGCCGTTCGGTGTGATGGATCCCAAGTCATACGCCCAGCGCACACCAATGGCACAGTTACGGCATGTCAGCATTCTTCATCTGATCGTTTCCGGCCAATGCGAATTCGAATCGACAGGGGAGCATCGCAGCGTATCAAGTGGCGACCTGATCTTCCACCCGTTTCCGGATCAATACAAATTCTGGAACGGCAGTCCCAGTCGAATTGCCGACGCGAGCGAGGTAGTGCAGCCGGGCCCCATCGAGGGCGTATGGACCGTCAACTACGGAGGCGGCGGCGAAGAAGTACACATGGTGTGCGGATTCGTTCAGTCAACGGAATTTTTGTTTGTACCAGTATTCCGCGCTCTTCCTCCCCTGCTGGTCGAGCGGACGTCGGAAGATAAAGTCGGGGCGTTGATCAGCTCAACGGTGCGCGAGATCGTGACACTTGTTGAGGCAGCGACGCCAGGCTCACAGGCAGTACTCGGCCGTCTCATGGAGCTCTTGTTTGTCGAACTCCTCAGGCGTTACATTGCTCGACTCCCGGCTGGCTCAAAGGGATGGTTTGCTGGGTTGAACGATCCGGTGGTCAGTCGGGCATTGCATCTGCTCCATGCCGAACCCGAGCGTCATTGGACGATCGATCAAGTCGCCAGTCAGATCGGAACTTCTCGTACCGTGCTTTCCGATCGATTTAAAGCGCTGCTCGGACGCCCGCCGATTGAATATCTTGCCAACTGGAGAATCCAATTGGCAGCCGAGCGCCTGCGCCTGGGACACGAGTCGGTCCCGAGCATCGCAGCGAGCGTGGGTTATGAATCGGAAGCGGCGTTTAGTCGGGCGTTCAAGCGCGTCACAGGTACAACACCTGGGCGCTGGCGCGATGCAAGCACGTAGTTTATGAAAGTCAACCGAAAGCGGTCGCGAAGATTCGACAACAAGGCAACGCGCTAAGGCCAGAACGATTTCGCGAACCCTAGACCCGAGCTAGGGTCAACAGCTCGGGAGGTTCCGTCCGATGTCCTTGCGCCTACGCAAGCGGTAGCTTCAGCATCCGCTTCCCCGAAAATCGAGCGGCCATTGCCGTGGACCGCTTTTGGCCGGCCCCTGCCGAAACGCGTCGTCAGCTTCCAAGCCCCTGAGCCGGCCGCTTCTGGTCCGAAAGTAGACATCGACCCGTGGCCGACCGTAATACGTCCGACTGCGGTCCGTGCCTCCTGGCACCGATAGCGGCCTGAAATTGACCTTCGCGACCCTGAAGGGACATTCGCAGACGGCCGAACCGGTCATTCGACTCGACCTCATTGTGGCGATCGAGTTTGCCAACGCGCACTCAAAGTATTAATCTTTAATACATACGTTGGAGGATTGGCCATGCCGAGGAATACCAGTGTGACGCTAGGCGAGCACTTCGAGCGGTTCATCGCCAAGCAGATCAAGGCCGGGCGCTTCGAGTCGAAGAGCGAGGTCGTTCGCGCCGCCATGCGACTTCTCGAGGAGCACGAGAAGAGGGTCGCAACGCTGCGCCAGGCGTTGGTTGACGGGGAACTGAGCGGCGAATCGCTG
>DASPWJ010000073.1:0-9433 GCA_035621895.1 Burkholderiaceae bacterium
GTGCAAAAGGACCACATCGACTGGGGCATGCGCATTTCCGCGATTTACGGGGAGAACTACCGTTACACGACGGCCTATGGTCTCGATAGCTGGCAGCTGCTCAACCACAACCGCGTGAACGGCTACGACTTTCCGATGCTCTATGGGGAGCTCTTCATTCCTCAGGTCAAAGAGGGCCTGATGCTTCGGCTGGGGCGCTTTATCTCCCTGCCGGACATCGAAGCGCAGCTTGCACCGAACAACTACATGTATACGCACTCGATGACGTACACGTTCGATAACTACACCAATACCGGTCTACAAAGCACGCTCGCCCTTACAAAGCAGTTCTTCGTTCAGCTCGGTGTTACCGTCGGCACGGAAGCATCCTTCATGCACATGCGGGCCACGACGGGCAACCCCGTGCAGACCTTTACCTACAACGGCGTCGTGATCCCCAACCCGTTGTTCCCACAAGCTACGTTTAAGGTCGACCCGGGTGCCATGCCCTCGTGGACGGGCTGCATCCGCTGGAGTTCGACCGACGGCAATGACGACATCAACGCCTGTGCCGACGCGATCAATACCGGGCAGTGGGGTTACAACAACCTGCAGTGGTTCGGATTTACCGCGTACCACAAGTGGAACGACAAGTGGCACATCTCCTGGGAAACGTATCACGAGTATGAGAAAAACGTGCCGAATCTGAATAACCCCATCGTGCAATCGCTCAACTCGCAATTTGGCACCGATGGCGGCACGCCTTTCTCGAAGTTCCAGGGAATATTGTTTAACAACCCCAACGAAGCGGTTTGCTCCAAGTCGACTCAGCTCACGTGTACGGCGGGCTCCTATGGTGCAGTTACCTATATCAACTACTCGCCCGATCCGCTGAACAATTTCTCGATCCGGCCTGAGTTCTACGATGATGCGCAGGGTCAGCGCACGGGTACCGCGGCACGTTACGGTAACTTTGCGCTGGGCTGGCAGCACTGGTGGTCACCGCAAGTGGAGGCCCGTCCGGAGATTGCGTTTTATCACTCGTTTAATGCGCCAGCATTTAACGGCAACTCCAACGCGGGCATCGCGCCGAACAAGCAAAACGAAGTGGTTGTCTCGGGCGACATCATCTGGCACTTCTAGCCGTGCAGCCCATGTCGTGGGAAAAAGTGCCGCGCATAACTGCGTGGCGCTTTTTCACCGGGATGCACCTGGCCAACGAGCGGAAGCCGGCACCATGAAATGGATCAGCGCAATCATTAAGCCCTTTAAGGTTGACGAAGTGCGTGAAGCCTTGGGAAAGATGGGTGTGCAAGGCCTCACCGTCACGGAAGTCAAAGGCTTTGGCCGGCAAAAAGGACACACCGAGCTGTATCGCGGCGCCGAATACGTCGTGGACTTTCTGCCAAAGGCGAAGCTTGAGGCGGCGGTTCCCGATGAACTGTATGAGCAGGCGCTCGAAACCATCGAGAAGGCCGCCCGCACCGGAAAAATCGGTGACGGAAAGATCTTTGTGGCCCAGTTGCACCAAGCCATTCGCATCCGCACCGGGGAGAGCGGTGTGGATGCGCTCTAGGGAGGAGTCGTATGAAGCGATTTGCCGTTATCGCGCTCGCCGGTGCGCTGGCCCTTGCGGCTGCCGCCTATGCCGACGACAAGCCTGCCGTACCGCCGGGTTCGGCGACCGTCGTGACGGCAACTGCGGCTACGCCAACGCCTGCGAACACGCCGCCTCAGGCATCGTCCACCGAGCCCTCCGTGATCCTGAACTCCCAAATCAATTCCGGAGACACCGCGTGGATGCTGACGTCCTCGGCGCTCGTATTGATGATGACCATACCGGGCCTTGCACTTTTTTATGGCGGCATGGTGCGCAAGAAAAACGTGCTGGCAACGTTGATGCAAAGCTTTGCGATCACTTGCTTGGTGACGATCATCTGGTGGGCAGTGGGCTATAGCCTTGCTTTTACGCCCGGAAGCACACCATATGTTGGCGGCCTTTCACGCGTGTTTTTCGATGGCCTGATCTACATCAAGGATGTGGCCGCGGTCGAAGCTACCAAGGATTCTGCTGCCGTTGCTGCGGTCGTCGGCAAGGTCTCGGTCAGCCACCTGGGCACAACGATTCCCGAGAGCGTGTACGCGATGTTTCAACTCACATTCGCCATCATCACGCCAGCGCTGATTTGCGGGGCATTTGCCGATCGCATGAAGTTTTCCGCGATGCTCTGGTTCATGGGCTTATGGTCGGTCCTGGTCTATGCGCCGATCGCGCACTGGGTCTGGGAACCCAGCGGTTGGCTCGCTGCGCGCGGCGTTTTGGATTTTGCCGGCGGCACCGTGGTCCATATCAATGCGGGTATTGCCGCGTTGGCTGCCGCGCTCATTTTGGGAAAGCGCGTCGGCTACGGCAGGGAGCCCATGGCTCCGCATAATCTCACGCTCACCGTCATTGGGGCCTCGCTTCTGTGGGTGGGTTGGTTTGGCTTTAACGCCGGCTCCGCCGTGGCCGCGGACGGACGCGCGGGCATGGCCTGGGCGGCGACGCAAATTGCGACCGCCGCGGCGGCGCTTGCTTGGATGTTTACCGAATGGGTGGTCAAGGGAAAACCCAGCGTCCTAGGCATCGCCTCGGGCGCCGTCGCTGGATTGGTTGCCATAACACCCGCCTCGGGCTACGTGGGAGCCAACGCGGCGGTGGTTATAGGTTTGGCCGCCGGCGTAATTTGCTTTTTCGCTTCCACGAGCGTCAAGACGATGTTGGGGTATGACGACTCCCTGGACGCTTTTGGCGTGCACTGCGTAGGCGGGATCGTCGGCGCACTTTTGACGGGCATATTTGCCAGCACGGACATCGACGGCGGACAGGCGGGTAGCCTCGCGACCCAGGCCATCGGCGTGGCCTCCACCTTGGTCTACGGTTTTGTCGTGAGCAGCATACTGCTCAAGCTGATCGACATGGTGATCGGTTTGCGGGTCACCGAAGAACAAGAGCGAGAAGGACTGGACCTGGCGCTGCACGGCGAGCGTGTCGAGTAAAAAGCGCGACGCGCGTATCAAATTCCCCTCGGGCGACCGAGTTTTGGGGTGGCAAATGCCACCCCATTTTTTCTTGTTTGCCGCGCAGGGGCGAATGTGCAAAGATGACCGCGAGATTGCACTACGGACGCAAGACTAACTCCTGACCGAATCCCAACGTGCCGCGCGTTCGATGGGCGGCACGCGACTTTTGCATAACAATGTCACTGCTGCATGATTGCAATTGCATCGCTCGCTGGCCCGCCATCTGCGAGCGGCCAAACGGTCGCGGCCCTTGCACGCGGCCCGTCCTGCGAACTCGGTTTGAGCGCCACCTTGCACTAGCCCGCCTCGTTATTGCGTCCATTGCGCCCGGTGCAGTCCAAGGCCTTACGAGATAGCCCTCCGGGGCAGGGGCGCGCGTCCGGAAGGCTGCGCATTTACCTCGGCGCTGCGCCTGGGGTTGGCAAGACCTACGCCATGTTGTCGGACGCCCGTGTGCGGCGAGCCCGCGGCACGGACGTCGTAATCGGCCTGGTCGAGACACACGGCTTTGCTGAAACCGAAGCTTTGTGCAAGGGATTGGAGGCGCTGGAACCACTAGCGCCCGTCTCAAAAAGCCAAACCCCGCGAGAACTTGACGTTAACGCCGCCATCGAGCGGCGGCCCGAGCTGATTCTGGTGGACGATCTGGCGCATCGCAATCCCGAAGCATCGGCTCGCTCCCAGCGTTGGCAAGACATCGAGGCAATGCTCGAGCAAGGCATTGACGTGTACACGACCTTGAACGTGCACAACATCGAGAGCCTGAAGGAAATTGTGTACGAGTGCAGCAAGATTCGCTTTCGCGAGACCGTGCCGGATTCCGCTTGGGAGCGTGCCGACGAAATCGCTCTTGTCGACATACCGCCACAGGCGCTTTTGGAGCGATTGCGCGAGGGCAAGGTCTTTCTGGCGCAGCCCGAGCGCATGTTGCAGGACCTCTTTGGCATATCCACGCTGGCCTGCCTGCGCAATTTGGCCCTGCGAATTGCCGTCGATCACCAGGAGGCGCAACGTTTGGCCCAGGGTCGCGGGAATCGCTCGACCGGCCTTTGGCCGGCAAGCAGGAAGCTCCTCGTTGGCATCGATCACGAACCCGCGGCGGAACAAATTATTCGCGCTGGCAGTCGCCTCGCCTCTTTACTGCACGCCGATTGGATCGTCGTTTATATAGAGACGACTCGGGCACAGCGACTTTCCGATCGGGCGCAAGAAGCAGTACTCGCGCGCTTGCGGCTGGCCGAAGAGCTTGGTGCGGAGGTCGTTACGTTTGCCGCTGGCTACGACGTTGCACGTCGAATCGTTGAGCTGGCACGAAAGAAAAATGTTGGCCGCATCGTCTTAGAGCAACCAACTGGAAGCGCGTGGCAGCGCTGGCGGCACGCTTCTTTGGCGCGCGCCTTGGGCCGGGAGGCACGTGATCTGGACATATTCTTGATCGCCCCAGCACATTCCCCGCTGGCACAAGATACCCTGGCTGGCGCTGCGCACCCGCTGCCGCTCGTGCCGAGTACGCCGGGCGGCACCACGAAAAATTGGCACGCGTACTTGTGGAGCATCGGCATACCGGCCGTGGCGACGCTGATTTCCAGCGCCATCTTTCGCCATCCGGAGCCGACCAATTACTTCATTGTTTACCTTCTTGGCGTCCTCTTTATCGCATCGCGATTTGGCTTTTGGCCATCGGCCGTCGCGGCCATTCTTTCGGTACTGGCAAGCGATTATTTGCTCATACCGCCATACTTTTCCTTTGCCGTAGCCCGTCCGCAGGACGTCGTTACTTTGCTCGTCTTCCTGTTAGGCGCTTTGGTGGCCAGCCGACTAACCGCGGACCTTCGCCTGCAAAGCGAGCGCGCAAGGCAGCGTGAGCAGCGCGTACAGTTGTTGTACGAATTCACAAAGGCGCTGGGTGGTGCTCGCACTATGGAGGACGTTGCGAGCGTTGCAGCTCGTCAGATTTCCAATGAGCTGCGCTGGCAATGCCAGCTTTTACTCGCGCGTCCGAACGGTCGGGTTGCACCACCCAACGAGCCCGAGGTCGGATCGAAGCCGGCGTTTGACTTGGAAGTCGCACAGTGGGCTTTTGACAACCGCAAGGCCGCCGGCTGGGGCACTGGCAGCGGCTCCCACAATCGCGAGCTCTACCTGCCCGTAAGCAGTTCCACACACCGGCTCGGGGTACTCGCGCTGCGCCCTTTTACGCGCACTCTCGTGCTGCTACCCGAGCAGCGCCGATTGCTCGATACGGTCCTTAGCCAAATTGGGCAAGCATTGGAACGAATTCGCCTGACCGAGGAAGCGCACGGGGCCACGATGCGAGTCGCCACGGAATCACTTCGAAATTCGCTATTGAGCGCCATTGCGCACGATTTGCGCACGCCGCTAGCCTCCATCGTGGCCGCCTCGGGCACGCTGCTTCAAAAAAGGGACCGCCTCTCCGCGCAGCAGACCCGGGAACTTACTCAGACAATTTTGGAAGAAGGCCAGCGCATGACTAAGCTGGCCAACGACACGCTGCAGATGGCCCGCCTTGAGGCGGGCACTGTGGCGCTGCATCGCGATTGGTACCCCCTCGAGGAGATTATTGGGGCTGTCATTTCCCGCATGGAGGGCCAACTGAAGGAGCACGTTGTGGAAACCCGGCTGCCGGCGGGAATAGCACTGGCGCAGCTCGACGAGGTAATGATCGTGCAGGTTCTGGAGAACCTGATCGAGAACGCGATCAAGTACACGCCGAGCGGGACATGCATCGAGGTGGGAGCTGAGGAAGAATCCGACCGGGCCCGGTTCTGGGTGGCCGACCAAGGCCCGGGAATCCGGGCCGGCGAAGAGGCCAAGATTTTCGAGAAGTTCTACCAAAGCCCGGACAAGGAGGCAAAAGGCGGCGTCGGGCTGGGGTTGACCATTTGCCGCATTATCGTCGAGGCCCACGGCGGGCAGATCCTTGGCCGCAACCGCGCTTCGGGCGGCGCGGAGTTCAGTTTTACGATTCCCTATACCGAGGCGAAGCCGCAATTTGCTCCCGAGCAATAGAACCGAGCGCGACATTGCCATGACTGACCCCAAGCAAGTGATCCTCGTCATCGAAGACGATGCGCAGATTCGCCGTGTGCTGTCGACGACGCTGGGGGCTTACGGCTATGAGGTGCTCACCGCCGAAAGCGGGAGGGGCGGTCGAAAACTTGCCGCCAAGCACCAACCCGACTTGATCATCCTAGATCTTGGCCTGCCTGATGTCGACGGCCTGGACTTGATTCGCAATCTTCGCAGCGAGGCAACGCAGGAGATCCTGATTTTGTCGGCGCGCGGCGCAGAGGAGGTCAAGGTGCGAGCCTTGGATCTTGGTGCGGACGACTATCTCACGAAACCATTTGAGCTTTTTGAGCTCTTGGCGCGCGTCCGGGTTGCTCTGCGAAGAGTGCGCCAGGACGCAAAACCCGAGCAAAGCGTCGTGTTGAAATCTGCTGGCGTGACCATCGATCTGACGCGCCGCAAGGTGACACGCGACGGCGAGCAGATTCACCTTACCCCAATCGAATTCCAACTTATGGCCACGCTGGTCAAACACCGTGGCAAGATCCTGACGCACGAGCAGCTACTTTCGGAAGTTTGGGGAAAGGGTCATGAGGGCAATACGCAATATCTGCGTATTTACTTGGGCGGTTTGCGCAAGAAGCTCGAGCAAAACCCGGCGCAGCCCAAGTTCCTGCTAACCGTTCCTGGCGTCGGCTACCGACTGGCCGTCGAAGGGTGAGCGCGCAAGTACCCACCGCACTGCGGCAAGTGATCGATCGCACCTTGCTCCGCCGACCCGGGTGATTGCTGTATCGGCAGAGCCCTAAAATGCGCACTAAGCTTCACCACTTTAGTATCGCAATTGCACACTTTGCTCCGGGAAGGTAGTGCCCGCAGCACTACCGGGGAACGCGAGCCTGGTCCTAACTGTCGGAACATGGTTAAGGTCAAACCCATGGTCGTCGTCATCGAGGACGACGTCAAACTGCGCCGTTTGCTGCGCAACAGCCTGCAGGATGCGGGCTGCGATGTACGCGAAGCCGACACCGGCGCCAGCGGATTACTGGTCGCCGCAAGCGGAAAACCGGACCTGATCATCTTGGACCTTGGACTTCCGGATATCGATGGTTCCGAGGTCATCAAGAAAATACGCGAATGGTGGAGCGCCAGACCCCTGATCATTCTCTCCGGCCGCGACTCGGAGGTTGCAAAGGTTGCTGCGCTGGAACTGGGCGCCGATGACTACGTCACCAAGCCCTTCGGCTTGTCGGAGCTGCTGGCGCGCGTACGCGCCGCGCTGCGGCGTGCCTCCCGCCACACGCATGCGGATCCAGATGTACCGTTTTGCTCCCACGGCGTTTGCGTCGATACCTTGCGCCGGGTGGTAACGCGCGATGGCGTCGCGTTGAATCTGACGCCAAATGAGTTTCGCGTGCTCGCGACGCTCGTAAAAAATGCCGGTTTGCTCGTCACTACCAAAAAGCTGCTGGACGAATTGTGGGGTCCCGATTGCCCGCCGCATAACCGCAGCTACCTGCGCGCATACATAGCTTCGTTGCGCCGAAAGCTCGAGCAAGATCCAGCCAGGCCGGTGCTACTGCTGACCGAGGCCGGTGTTGGCTACCGCATCGCGGTCGACACCAAAGATTCTGGCGATCCCCAGGATGCTTCGGGCGCGCAGGATGACCAAAACCTGGATCTGGATCGACAAAGTGCTTAGTCGTGTGCCTATCAGGTGGCGTCCCGGCAGACACCCAGCTTGGGTGCGCTACATGTTGCGCCGATATTGCCCACCGACCTCGAATAATGCCGCGGTAATTTGACCAAGCGAACAGCATCGCACCGCATCCATCAACACCGCAAAAACGTTTTCATCCCGAAGAACCGCCTGCTGTAGTCGGGCCAACATCGGGCCACTTTCGGCTGCGTGCCGCTGATGGAAATCCTTCAGGCGAGCCAACTGCGATTGGCGCTCCTCCTCGGTTGAGCGCGCAAGTGCAACCGTGCCAAACCCGTGCTCCGGACTCGGGTTGCGGAACATATTCACGCCGACGATGGGGTGTTCGCCGGTGTGCTTAAGATGCTCATAGTGCAGGGACTCTTCCTGGATCTTCGCGCGCTGGTACCCGAGCTCCATCGCTCCTAAAACGCCACCGCGATCGCTAATCGCGTCGAACTCCCGCAAAACCGCTTCCTCGACGAGCTCTGTTAGCTCCTCGATCAGGAAGCTGCCTTGGTTGGAATTTTCGTTAAATGCCAATCCCCATTCGCGATTGATGATCAGTTGAATTGCCATCGCACGCCGAACGCTTTCTTCCGACGGCGTGGTGATGGCCTCATCGTAGGCGTTGGTATGCAAGCTGTTGGCGTTGTCGTACGTTGCAATCAGCGCCTGCAACGTCGTACGGATATCGTTAAAGGAGATCTCCTGTGCATGCAAGGAGCGCCCCGATGTTTGGCAGTGATATTTAAGACGCTGACTGCGTTCGCTAGCGCCATAGCGGTCGCGCATTGCCACCGACCATATGCGCCGAGCAACGCGCCCAAGTACCGCGTATTCCGCGTCCATTCCGTTGCTGAAGAAAAAGCTCAAATTCGGTGCGAAGTCGTCGATCGCCATGCCACGGGCGAGGTAGGCCTCGACGTACGTGAACCCGTTGGCCAAAGTGAATGCGAGTTGAGAGATCGGGTTGGCGCCGGCTTCGGCGATGTGGTAGCCGCTGATGGATACGGAGTAAAAGCGGCGCACATCGTGCTCGATGAACCAGGACTGAATGTCGCCCATCACCTTGAGCGAAAATTCCGTGGAGAAGATGCAAGTGTTTTGCCCTTGGTCTTCCTTCAGAATGTCCGCCTGGACGGTGCCGCGCACGTTGCGCAGTACCCAGCTTCGCAGCTCTTTTGACTCTGCCTCCGCCGGGTCGCGATGGTGATGCGCGCGGAAGTGATCGCGCTTCTGATCGATGGCGGCATTTAGAAACATCGCCAGAATCGTCGGCGCGGGCCCGTTAATGGTCATGCTCACAGAGGTGTCGGGCGCCGTCAGATCAAAGCCCGAGTACAAGACCTTGATGTCATCGAGCGTGGCGATACTCACCCCGGAATTGCCCACCTTGCCGTAGATATCCGGTCGCAGGTCCGGATCGCTGCCGTAGAGCGTGACGCTATCGAACGCCGTGGACAGCCGCTTGGCGGGCATGCCGGCCGAAAGCATCTGGAAGCGTCGATTGGTTCGAAACGCGTCCCCCTCCCCGGCAAACATCCGCGTGGGATCCTCATCCTCTCGGCGAAATGGGAACACGCCCGCCGTATAAGGAAAGCAGCCGGGAAGATTTTCAAGTAAGAGCCAGCGCAGAAGCTCCCCTTGATCCTCGAACCG
>DASPWJ010000074.1:0-2597 GCA_035621895.1 Burkholderiaceae bacterium
GGCAGCCCGACGTGTATCGCAGCTTCGAGAAAAAGAGCCGGCATGAGGCCCTTGCGGACGTCTACGAGTCCATCGCCGAATTGCAACATTACCGCGCAAACTGGATTGGCACGCCCTGATCGCGGCTTGGTCCCCCCGCCAGGAGTCGAACCTGGATCTCACGCTTAGGAGGCGCGTGCACTATCCATTGTGCTACGGGGAGAAGCGCGCGAAGTATACGGGCGCGATCTTGCTGCAGTGCCTAAGCAATGCGCAGCCCAGGTCTTTGCCCTTGGATGCGCGCTTTGCGCTCGTTGACGGGGTTCTTATCCACATTGTCTGTGGATAAAATCGCCCGATTCGCCAAGCGCGCCTCGAGCAGGCGAGCTGTCCGGCCTGGGGAGCGCGGCAGCGTTGGCCTGATTGCTTGTCAATTCGAACTGACGCAGGAGAAACCTTGAACGATTGTCGATTAGATGCGGGACACCAGGGCCTGCGAGAAGGACGGCCGAGGCGATGAGCGCTACGCGTGCACGCACGGCTTCGGCTGAATACGGCGAAGCGTCGATTCGGGTTCTCAAAGGCCTTGAACCGGTGCGCCAGCGCCCGGGCATGTACACGCGCACCGAGAGCCCGCTGCACATCATTCAGGAAGTGATTGACAACTCGGCCGATGAGATACTTGCCGGCTTTGGGTCGCAGATCGACGTCGTCATCAGGGCCGATGGTGCTGTGAGTGTCGAGGATGACGGGCGCGGCATTCCGGTCGGGCTTCACCCGGAGGAGAAGGTTCCGGTTGTCGAGATCGTGTTTACCCGGTTGCATGCCGGGGGCAAATTCGACAAGCGTGCCGGCGGAGCCTATTCCTTTTCGGGCGGCCTGCACGGTGTGGGGGTATCGGTGACCAATGCGCTGTCCAAGCGCCTGGAAGTGGTCGTCTGGCGCGATCGGCGCGAACACAGCATCGCCTTTGCGGGTGGGGAAGTCGTCGAGCGTCTGCGCTCCCGCGCGCTGGCACCAACCGATAAGCAAAGCGGAACGCGAGTTACGGTTTGGCCCGATGGCAAGTACTTCGATACTGCGCGGGTCTCCGTGGACGATCTCGAACGGCTCTTGCGCAGCAAGGCGATGCTCATGCCGGGAACTCGTGTGAGCTTGCGCGATGCGGCCAGTGGCCGGCAATGGAATTGGCGTTTTGAAGGCGGACTGAGCGAGTATCTACGCACCGTCGTGGGCGGTGAACTGATCGCACCCATTTTCGAGGCCGAGGGCTACGCGCCGGCCGATGATACGACGTTTGCCGAGGGCGAAGGCGCGCGTTGGGTGCTGGCCTGGACGGAGGAAGGCCCGGTAACGCGCGAGTCCTTTGTCAATCTGATTCCGACGACGGCCGGAGGCACGCACGAGGCGGGTCTGCGCGAAGCCGTCTTTCAGGCCGTGCGTGCCTTTGCCGAAGCGCACGGGGTGCTTCCCAAGGGCGTACGGCTGCTGCCGGAAGATGCGTTTGCGCGCGTAAGTTTCGTGCTCTCCGCCAAGGTGCTCGATCCCCAGTTTCAGGGCCAGATCAAGGAGCGGCTCAATAGTCGCGATGCGGTGCGCCTGGTCGCTTCCTTTGTTCGACCGCAGCTTGAGTTCTGGCTCAATCAGTATCCCGAACACGGGCGGCGAATCGCCGAGCTGGCGGTCCAGCAGGCGCAGGCGCGCGCGCGCGCGCTCCAGAAAATCGAAAAAAAGAAGGGCTCCGCGGTTGCCGTATTGCCGGGCAAACTGACGGACTGCGAAAGCGACGATGTAAGCCGCAACGAATTATTCTTGGTCGAGGGCGACTCGGCAGGCGGATCGGCAAAACTGGGCCGCGACAAGGAGTTCCAGGCGGTATTGCCCTTGCGTGGCAAGGTGCTCAACACTTGGGAGGTGGAGCGCGATCGGCTGTTTGGCAATGCCGAAGTGCACGACATTGCCGTGGCCATCGGCGTTGATCCCCATGGTCCTGAGGACGCGGTCGACCTGGCCGGGTTGCGCTACGGCAAGATCTGCATCTTGGCCGATGCCGATGTCGACGGTGCCCACATTCAGGTGCTGCTGCTCACTTTGTTTTTTCGACATTTCCCACGCTTGATCGAGGCCGGACACGTCTGTGTGGCACGCCCGCCACTGTTTCGGCTCGACGTTGCACCACAAGGCCGGCGTCCTGCACGCCGTCTGTATTGCCTTGATGAAGATGAGCGCGAGGTGACCATGGCCAAGCTCAAGGACGAGGGAGTGCCGCCACATGCCGTGGAGATCGGGCGCTTCAAGGGCTTGGGCGAAATGACCGCGCAACAGCTCTGGGAAACGACCATGAATCCCGACACGCGTCGCCTGGTGCCAGTCTCGCTGGGCACGCTCGATGCTCGGGCCACCGTTGACACCATGACGATGCTCATGGGGCGCGCCGAGGCGCAAGCGCGCAAGGCTTGGTTGGAGACACATGGCAATGAAGTCGAAGCCGACATCTGACGCCGATGCCCTCTGGGCGGACACCCTGGCTGGCAGTGACGATCTGCGTGCGCTGCTCGCCCAAAGCGCTGACTGGTATTGGGAGATCGATTCGGTTTCCCGGCTGCGCTTGCTGCGCA
>DASPWJ010000075.1:0-11143 GCA_035621895.1 Burkholderiaceae bacterium
CATTGAATTTTTGGAGGCGGGGGTCGGAATCGAACCGGCGTAGGCGGATTTGCAGTCCGCTGCATGACCACTCTGCCACCCCGCCGTGCGCAAGCACGGATGCGGCACGGAGCCTAGCTTGCACCAAGCCACCGCAAATCCGAAGAAGCCTGCTCGATTGGCTTCTAAAAGGGAAATCTGGAGCGGGAAACGAGTCTCGAACTCGCGACCTCAACCTTGGCAAGGTTGCGCTCTACCAACTGAGCTATTCCCGCGGAAGGACCGTAAATTATAGCGGCGCAGCACTAGCTGTCAAAGCGGCCGGTTCTCTTTGACGATCCGTTCCGGACTGCGTGCTGGCGTCAAGTGCGGCCATGCCAAGCGCAAATACAAGAGCATCGAATAAATCGTCAATAGCGCCGCGATGTAAATGAGGACTGTACCGATAGCGTGTACCGGCACAACACCGAAAAGCGGATCGTGATAAAGCAAGACCGGAATCGCGACCATCTGAACAATTGTCTTGAACTTTCCCACCGAATTCACGGCGACATTTTCCGAGGCGCCGATTTGCGCCATCCATTCCCGCAGGGCCGACACCGTTATCTCACGGCCGATAATAACTAGCGCTACTAACGCATTGACACGACCTAGCTCCAGCAGGACGATCAATGCAGCACAGACCATCAGCTTGTCCGCAACTGGATCCAAGAACGCTCCCAAGCGGCTCGTCAATCCGTACTTGCGGGCGAAATAGCCGTCGAACGCGTCAGTAACCGCTGCTGTCGTAAACAACACACATGCCAAGAGATTCTTCGTGCTCGGCGCAATCCAAGCGTCCGGGAAATAGTAAACAGCTACCAGGAAGGGAATCATCACGATTCGTGCCCAAGTAAGTAGCATCGGAAAGTGAACAAAGCTACTTGGCATGCTGATTCCTAGGTTCGTCCAATAGCGCCCGCGCGGCCCGCATCATCGCATCTCGATTGAGGGCGGAGAATTCCAGTACTTGCGCATTGCGCGCCTGCTGGTACAAGGTATCTCCGCCCCGACAATAGGCTGGATCATAGTGGTTGCGGACGATCGCCTCAGCCAACTCTGCCCACCGTCCGGCATCGAGGAGCTGGCGCCATTCTTCGACACGCTTTCTGCCATGCTGCAAAACGAAATATTCCAGTCGATTCCGCAGCCACCCAGGCTGGCGATAGATTTCTTCATAGCGCTCTAACAGATGCGCTACGCGAGCCTCCAGCGGGGCCACCAGCCGCAAACAGGGCGAGCCGATCAGAGTAGCGAAAAGCTCCGACGGAATGCTGAGCTTGCCAATGCGCCGACTTTCAGACTCGACATACACCGTGTGCCGCGGATCAAATCCGCGCAGCGCTTCCCAGATCTGGGTCTCAAACGCCTTTTGACCTGGTTGGGGACTAATGGCAGTTTCCTCGCAGGGCGCCACCTCGCCCAAAACCGAACCCTTGTGGTGCGCCAGTTTTTCCAGGTCAAGAACCTGCCCTCCGCTCACAACGAGTGCCTCGAGCAATGCGGTTTTGCCGCTGCCAGTTGGGCCATGCAAGACCACAAAATGGTATTGCGGCGGAAGTTTCCCAAGATCCGCGATCACTTTGCGACGATAACCTTTATAGCCATCACGCAGTTGGCGCGCGGACCATCCAACCTGGTTCAGCACAAGAACCATCGCCGCGCTGCGCTGTCCGCCGCGCCAGCAGTAAATCAGCGGCTTCCAATGCTTGGGACGATTCTCAAAACCGCTTTCCAGATACCGCGCAATATTGCGAGCTACCAATACCGCACCGAGGCGCCGCGCGGCAAACGGCGAGACCTGATGGAAGATCGTCCCAACGCGGGAGCGTTCTGCATCGTCAAGAACGGGAAAATTCACGGCTCCCGGTAGATGGTCCTGTGCAAACTCCGAGGGCGATCGCACATCGATCAGCGTGTCAAAAGCCGCAATTTCCTCGATCGTTGCAAAAGGTATGGTCGCTTGCATCGGGTGTCGTCTGCCGCAAAAGCGTTCTAGCCCTGCGTCTTGCTAGAAGCGATGCCGTCGGTGCCGTGAAGCCGCGCATGGATCTGCTCAGCCAAGCGACGAGAAATGCCCTGCACTTGCGCGATGTCCTCGATTGACGCCCCCAGCAAACCGCGCATACCACCAAATCGTGTCAGCAAACGTTGCCGCCGCTTCGGTCCGATCGACTCCATTTGATCAAGTTGCGAAGCGTTGCGTGTGCGTGCGCGGCGTACCCGCATCCCAGTTATGGCAAAGCGATGTGCCTCATCGCGAATCTGGGCAATGAGCATCAGAGCCGTCGAGTCCGGCCCCAAACGCAAAGGCGCTCGCCCGTCGGCAAAGACGAGTTCTTCTTGTCCAACTTTGCGCGCCTCACCCTTGGCGACACCCACGAGTACGCTCGGATCAAGCCCGAACTCCGCAAAGACCTGGCGGGCAACCTCCACCTGGCCAGCGCCGCCATCGATCAGTACCAACCCGGGCAACGGTGCCTCGCCGCGGGCAACGGTCGCGTAGCGACGAGTCAGGACTTGGCGCATTGCGCCATAGTCATCACCTGCCACAGGGCCCTCGATATTAAAGCGCCGATATTGCGCACTGCGCATCTCGTGGTCCGCATAGACGACGCACGCCGCCTGCGTAGCTTCTCCGGCAGTGTGGCTGACGTCAAAACATTCGATTCGCAGCGCACTTGGGTCGTCGATGTCAAGCCCCAGTGTGTCGATGAGCGCACGAGTTCGCGCTTGCTGTGACCCCTGCTCGGCTTGGTGACGAGTAAGGGCGATGCGTGCGTTGACTAGCGCCATCTCCTGCCAACGCCGCTCTTGGGCCTTCAGGGGCGGGCCACCGGGAGCCAGCACCCGGGTGTCGCGGTTCTTGCCGGCAAGAAAAGCTCGCAGTTCGTTCTCGTTAACCGGGGCGTTTACGATGAGTAACGGCGGGCAAGCGTGGTCGAAATAATGCTGCGACAAAAACGCCTCGAGGATGTTGGAGAGCTCCTCTTCGACCTCGGCTGCGTTCCCCGTTTGCGTTGGAAAGTACGCCTTGTCGCCAAGGTGCCGTCCACCGCGGACCATGGCGAGGTTGACACAGGCCTGACCTTGCTGCTTTATTGCTGCGACGATATCGACATCGGTGGCGCTGCCAGCCAGCTCGACCGACTGCTGGTGCAGCACACGCGTGAGCGACGTGAGCTGGTCTCGCAAGATCGCGGCCTGCTCGAAGTCAAGCGCCGCCGAGGCAGCCAGCATCCGCGACTCGATTTCGTGGGTAATTTCACTGGCTCCACCACGCAAAAAACGCAAGGCGCCATCGACCGAGCGGCCGTAGGCCGCGGCATCGATCAGCCCAACACACGGCGCAGTGCAAAGGTGAATCTGGTGAAGCAAACACGGGCGCGACCGATGTCGAAATACACTGTCTTCACAAGTGCGCAGCTGAAAGACTTTCTGCAGAATCTGCATGCTCTCGCGAACGGCCCAGGCGCTGGGAAAGGGTCCGAAATAACGGGCCCGGCGCTCGGGTGCGCCCCGGAAAAACGCCATGCGCGGAAACTCGTGATCGCTGAACTTCAGATAGGGGTAGGATTTGTCGTCGCGAAACAACACGTTGTAGCGCGGCGCGAGCGACTTAATAAGATTGTTCTCCAACAACAGCGCGTCGGCTTCCGAGTCGGTCACCGTGGTTTCGATCGAGGCAATCTTCGAAACCATCAGCGCGGTGCGCGGCGCGAGCGTGCGTCCGAAATACGAACCCACGCGCTTGCGCAAATCCACAGCCTTACCGACGTACAGCACGTTGCCAGCAGCATCGATCATGCGGTAAACGCCGGGCCGGTGCGGTAGGCGCTCGACGACGGTCTTGGCATCAAACTCGCTGGGCACGGCGGAGGCCATGGTTAGCGACTTGCGAAGCTGCCTGCGGCGGGCAATCTGCCCATCAGGACTGCCGCGACTCGGACGGCCGGAGCCGCGCGGTGCGCGAGGCCGGCTCCGTGCCGGAACTCAGGTCGCGTAGGGCACAAAGATAACGGTCGGATTGCAATAGCGAACCGACCGCAGGAGCGTCCGCGCGCGGAATCAGCCGCGCAAAGCGCTTGCCAAACTGCGACGTTGGCGTCCATTGCAATTGGTCCAAAACCCGCTCGGCGGCCGCCTCGTCGTTGCAAACCATCGCAAAATCACATCCTGCGGCCAGCGCCGCCCTCGCCGCCTGAACAACATCGCCGGCCGCACGAGCGCCCTGCATCGACAGATCGTCGCTAAACACCGCCCCGGTGAAGCGAAACCTTTTGCGCAAGATCTCCTGGATCCATCGCGTCGAGAAACCCGCCGGGCTTGGGTCGACCGCTGGGTAGACTACATGCGCCAGCATGACCGCGTCCAATCCAACGCCCAGCCAGCCATACGGAGCGGCGTCGGCGTGCAGGATCTGGTCGATAGGTCGTTCGTCCACCGGAAGCTCGTAGTGGGAATCGGCCTGCGCCCAACCGTGCCCGGGAAAATGTTTCCCGCAATTGCTCATTCCTGCAAGGGCAAGACCGTAGCCCACCTGATTGGCCAGCACAGTAACCACGCGCGCATCGGCGTGAAACGCCCTGTCGCCGATCACAGCGCTTCTTCCCCAATCGAGGTCGAGCACCGGCGCGAACGTGAGGTCGACTCCATGCGCACGCAGTTCTGCGCCCAAGATATATCCGGCGGCGAGGGCCGCGCGACAGGCTTGCAACACGTCTTGGTCCCACAGCTGCCCGAAGTGCGCCATGGGCGGGATATGGGTAAAGCTCCGGCGAAAGCGTTGCACCCGGCCGCCCTCGTGATCGACGCCGATCAGCAGCGGCGGTTCTCGTAGCGCGTGAATCTCATCGCAAAGTTCGCGCAATTGCGCGCACGACTCGAAATTTCGTGAGAACAAAATGACCATCCCGACCAGCGGATGCGAAAGTCGCTGGCGATCTGCCTCGCGAAGTTGCGCGCCCGCGATATCCACGACGATGGGCCCGGGCATCAGGGGCTTTCTTGCTCGTCAGTTTCCGCGATGGCGTAGGCCAAGGCGAGGTCATCTAGGTCCGAAACCGAAACGTGCAGGCGGATACGCCGCTGTTGCAGATACTCGGCTAACGCTCCGCTGGCAACGACCTGTGGCCGACCGGAGGGCGCATTAACAATCTGGGCAGCGCGCCAATACATGGGCTCGCGCATGCCCAAACCAAGCGCCTTGGAGATCGCCTCCTTGGCGGCAAAACGCGTCGCCAAGTACAGCGTGCCTCGTTGCGGCGAGCGCGCTGCCCGTGCCGCGTGCACGACCAACTCTCGCGGCCCGAGTATGCGTTGCGCAAAACGTGCACCATGGCGCGCTACCGCGGCCTCGATCCGTGCCACTTCGACCGCATCGGTACCAATGCCCAGAATCATCCTTGTTGTTCGCTTCCCAAGCGCCGCCACGCGACTTCGGCCCGACGAATCTGCGCCAAGTAGCGCCGCACGGTTTGCGCCAAGCCAAACTCGAGCGCATCGCTAATGAGCGCATGCCCAATTGACACCTCGCGTACGCCCGGCACCGCACACAAAAAATCGGCGAGATTAAGCAAGTTCAGGTCGTGCCCGGCATTTACTTCAAGCCCGACGCGCAACGCGGCCTCGGCGGCGAGCCGATAGCGCTCCAGGCTTGCCTGCTGTTGCGCATTGCCGTGCGCCCGCGCATACGGCTCCGTGTAAAGTTCCACGCGATCGGCGCCGAGCGCACGTGCAAGGGCCATCTGTTCAGGCTGTGGGTCCATAAATAGGCTCACACGCGCCCCGCACTCATGGGCCTGCGCAATTAAAGGCCGCAGACGCTCGCCCTCGCGCTGTAGGTCCCATCCATGGTCCGACGTGGTGGCATCCGGCGCATCAGGTACGAAGGTGCATTGCTCGGGCCGCACCGCCACCACATGCTCCATCAACTGGTGCAGCGGATTGCCCTCCAGGTTGTATTCGACGTTGGGCCATCGTTGCAGCAGTTGGGCAATCTCGCGCACATCGGACGGGCGCACGTGACGCTGGTCCGGGCGCGGGTGCAAGGTGATGCCATCGGCACCGGCCTCCAGTACAAGTGTTGCGGCATGGGTGACGCTAGGTATTTGCAGCGGCCGCGAATTGCGCAGTAGCGCAACACGATTTAAGTTGACACTAAGGGCAGTCATTAACGGGTCTATAGCTTGCGCAAGTCCGCCAAGATGCGGTGCGTGTTTAGTTGCCGACCATGCAGATGGTAGCCGATCAGCTGCCGCAATAAGGCACGCGCATCTTGGGCTTGGGCCACCGCAGCAAGGTCGCGTCGGGCCAGCGCCTGCATGGTTTGGCCACGCACGCAGTACTCGGCGCCCCAAGCCGCCTGCTGCGCCACGCATCGCACCCCGTGCTCAGGATCGACCCGGTACCAGGCATCGGGATCGATCGGCGAGCCATCTGACGATGTCTCGAAGGAGGGCGCTACGCCGATCTCCCGCAGCAGATCGAGCTCAAAGCCTCGCAGCGACTGCTCCCGTTGCGAGGCGTCCAGTGAGAGTGCCCGCAATGCACGCGCATAGGAGAAGAACAGAGCTTCATGCGGGTCTCCGCGGGCAATCAGTCGAACCAGCAGCTCATTGAGGTAAAACGCGCTCAGCAGCTCATCGCCACGTAACGGTGCCAGTCCGCCCACCCACTCCGCGCGCACAAGCGATTTGATCTCCGTGCGCCCGCTCCACGATACCGTGATCGGGGAAAAGGGCGCCAGTAAACCACGGAACTGCGACGTCGGGCGCTTAGCGCCACGCGCAACCAGGGCAACACGACCGTGATCGCGTGTGAGCACATCGACGATCAGGCTGGTCTCCCGCCACGGATAGGAATGCAGCACAAATGCGGGCTGCTGCTCCACCCGCGATTCCGAAAAGCGCCGCGCGCGCTGCGGCGGCGTGCCTATTGCATCGGCGCTCATGAACGCACTGGTGTCTCCACCCCCAAGCGGTCCAAGGAACGAGCATTGTTGCTCCAGCCCGCCATAACTTGCACATGCGTTTGCAAAAACACTGGCTTGCCCAGCAGGCGCTGCATCGCCAGGCGCGCCTTGCGCCCGATTTCCCGCAATTTCGCGCCTTGAGCGCCGATGACGATGGCGCGCTGAGATTCGCGCTCAACAAAGATCAGCGCCGAAACCGCCACACGTCCTGGCGATTCTTCCCACTCTTCGATTGCTACTGCCAGACCGTAGGGCAGTTCATCGCCAAGCAAACGAAAGGCCTGCTCGCGCAGCAGTTCGGCGGCAAGGAAACGTACGCTGCGATCCGTAATCTGATCTTCGTCAAAAAGCGGCATGCTCACAGGCAACAAATCGCGCACCGCCTCTAGCAAATCATCGAGTTGCCAGCCACGGGCTGCGCTCACGGGCACGACAGCGGCAAACGGATAGCGCTGGCTCGCACTGGCAATCAAGGGCAGCAGCTGAGCCTTGTCGCGCAACGCATCGGTCTTGTTCAGAACCAAGATGACGTGGCTGCCGGGTGCACCGGTCGAAGGCTGCGGTGCGCCCTGCACCTGCTGCGTGCGCGGACGCGGCAGCAGCTCCAAGACAGCATCGTCCTCGTCGCGCCAACCGTGCGCATCGACGACCATGACGATCGCATCGACGCCATGGATCGCGGCGCTAATGCCCGCATTCATGCGTCGCGTAAGAAGATTCGTGTGGCGATGCTGAAGGCCCGGGGTGTCGACGAAGACATACTGGGCATCAGACCGCGTGGCAACGCCCAGAACGCGGTGGCGAGTCGTCTGGGGTTTGTTCGAGGTAATAGAGACGTGCGAACCAATCAGCGCATTGAGCAACGTCGACTTGCCCACGTTGGGGCGACCGACAATGGCAATCATCCCCGCGCGGTACGCGGGTGAACCTGGCACCAAGGGCATCGCGGGATCAACCCGGCGGAGCCGGCTCGGCCGCCGCCCCCGCCTCCGCCGCCGCCGACTTTGCGGCCGGCGTCAAGCCACTTTGCGCTTGCGCTTCATCAACCGCCGGCTCTGGCGTACCCGCGCTGGCGCCCTTGCGCTTGGCGCGCCGGAGCGCTTGTGCGGCCGCTTGGGCGGCCTCCAGCGCATGCTTTGCGGCCGATTGCTCCGCGCCACGCCGGCTTCGCCCACTACCGCGTACACCAACGTCGAGTTTGGGGATTGTGCACTCGACCTCGAACTCCTGGTTATGTGCCGCTCCTCGCGTCTCGACCACCTTGTATACCGGCAGGGGCAGGCGTTTGGCTTGCAGATACTCCTGCAAGAGTGTCTTGGCGTCCTTGCCAAGGGTTTTGGGGTCGACTTGCTTGAGCACGGGTTCGAACAGTCGCCCAATGACTTCGCGCGCCCCCTCAAATCCTCCGTCGACGAACACGGCGCCAAACACCGCCTCCATCGTATCGGCGAGAATTGAGGGACGACGAAACCCTCCGCTTTTCATTTCGCCTTCACCCAAGCGAAGAAATTCGCTAAGGTCCAGTCGCTCGGCGATTTCCGAGAGCGACTGTTGCTTGACCAGATTTGCCCGAATGCGCGAAAGATCCCCCTCGTCCATTCGCGCGTATTTCAAAAACAGCAGTTGCGCCACTACGCAGTTCAGCACCGAGTCGCCAAGAAACTCCAATCGCTCGTTGTGCACCACGCCGTGCGAACGGTGCGTGACCGCCTGCTGCAGCAGTTCGCTGCTCTTGAATTTGTACTGCAGGCGCTCTTCAAGCGCGGACAGGTCCATGATTTAGTGCTAGATCCCGACTCACGGTGCAGCCCGGCCCGGATGGTCGCGATTCGAGCCCGAAAAATCGATCACGATGCGCACGTTATCCAAGATCGGAACGGAATACGAATAAGAATAGGAAACTACGATGTGCTCAGCGTCCTTGGTGATATCCAGATCCTTGCCTGAAATCGACTTGATGTCATCAATCGTTGCGTAGCGGTCAAATGCATTGCGGATGTCGCGCACGGTTTGGCCTTCGCTTCCCACCTTCTGAACTGCCCGTTCGACTGCCAAGTACTCCGCTAGCGCTGGAACTACCTTCATGCCGACGGTCAGCAGCAAAATGACAACGACGCCAACAAAGATCAGGCTCACCAAGCTCAAGCCGCGCTGTTGCGCCGCGCAGGGCAAAGGCGGCATGCGAACCCAAGGCCTGCGAGCTGCGCTATTTAAAGCTTCCGATCCGTCCAACATGGCCAAAATTCATCCAGATGAAAAAAGCGTGCCCGACGATGTTGCGATCCGGCACAAAGCCCCAGAACCGACTGTCCTCGCTGTTATCGCGATTGTCGCCCATCACAAAGTAACTTCCCTGGGGAACCCTACAGGACACACCCCCGTCACTGTAGACGCAAGCATCGGGGTTTGTATGCTGCGCTGCAGCATGCACCTGCACCCCGTCACCGTCGACAAAAATGACCCGATGCTCCATTGAATCGATTTTCTCGATTAATTGCTCGTATGTCTGCATGCGTGCTGCGTCGTAATAGCGGTCCAGCCGGACAAGCGGAACCAGCGCGCCGTTAATGCGTAGCTCATGGTTGCGGTAATCGACCCGGTCGCCGGGTAACCCAATGACGCGCTTGATGTAATCCTGCGTGGGATCGTGCGGGTAGCGAAATACGATGACATCGCCGCGCTTGGGGTGACCGATCTGCATCAGTGTGCGATTGAGGATCGGCAGGCGGATTCCATACTCGTACTTGTTTACAAGGATCAGATCGCCGATCTGCAGCGTCGGAATCATGGAACCCGAGGGGATGCGAAACGGTTCGTAAAGAAAAGATCGCAGCAAAAATACGAGCGCAATCACCGGGAAAAAACCGGCCGTGTACTCAAGCCACCAAGGGCGCCCCGAGAGCCGATCCTCCAGGGCGTGGCGCTCCTTGGCAACTCGCTGCGCATCGGCCTCCGCGGCCGAGCGGTTGCGCCGATCAAATTCGGCAAGCTCTTGGGCTGCCTGGGCGCGTCGTCGAGGAGCAAACACGAAGTACTCGGTTACGAAATACGCCCCGCTAACGATCGTGCTTAGGAACAAAAACATGGAAAAGTCCGTCGGAACCGCGCCAACGATCATCGCCAGCACGTAGGCGCCCAACGCTCCTAAGACGACGGCAGTCAACGCGTTCATTTGTCCTCCACCTGCAAGATCGCCAAGAAGGCCTCTTGCGGTATCTCGACGCTTCCGACCTGTTTCATTCGTTTCTTGCCGGCTTTTTGTTTTTCCAATAATTTGCGCTTGCGCGTGATGTCGCCGCCATAGCATTTGGCCAGGACATTCTTGCGCAACGCCTTGACGTTTTCGCGGGCGATGATGTTGGCGCCAATCGCCGCTTGGATGGCCACATCGAACATCTGGCGAGGGATGAGTTCACGCATCTTGGCCGCCAGCTCGCGCCCGCGATGCGCCGAGTTGGCGCGATGGACAATGACCGACAGGGCGTCCACACGCTCGCCATTGATGAGCATGTCGACCTTGACCACATCGGCCGGCCGGTACTCGCGAAATTCATAGTCCATGGACGCATACCCGCGAGAGACGGACTTGAGTCGGTCGAAGAAGTCCAAGACGATTTCCGCCAATGGCAGGTCGTATACGAGGTGTACCTGGCGGCCGTGGTAGGCCATATTGATTTGCACGCCGCGCTTGCCCATGCACAGCGTAATGACCGCGCCGACATACTCCTGCGGCACGAAAATCGTCACTCGGACAATCGGCTCCCGGATCTGCTCGATTTTCGCCGGATCGGGCATTTTTGATGGATTCTCCACGCGAACGACCTTGCCGTCGCGCAGCACCACCTCATAGACAACGGACGGTGCCGTCGTAATGAGCTCCATGCCGTATTCGCGCTCCAGCCGCTCCTGCACGATATCCATGTGCAGTAGCCCAAGAAACCCGCAACGAAACCCAAAACCCAAGGCCTGCGACACCTCCGGTTCAAACTGCAGCGCAGAATCGTTTAGCTGCAGCTTGGTCAGCGCGTCGCGCAGCGCCTCGTACTGATTGGTCTCCACGGGGAACAGGCCAGCGAACACCTGGGGCTTGATCTCCTTGAATCCGGCCAGTGGCCGGTCGGCCGCGCGCGGCAGCGAAGTCAGCGTGTCGCC